>CATLEJ010000116.1 GCA_949916125.1 uncultured Oscillospiraceae bacterium | reverse complement strand
AGCGCCCTTCACCTCCACCACGCAGATCCGGCAGGAGCCGATCTCGTTCACGTCCTTCAGGTAGCACAGGGAGGGGATCTTGAAGCCCGCGGCCCGGGCGGCCTCCAGCACCGTGGTTCCCTCGGGAACGGTGACGGGGATGTCGTTGATTTTCAGATTAACCATTTTGGGTTCCATCGTGTCTTCCTCCCTCCCTTATGATTTGGAGATGGCGTCGAAGCGGCAGTTGGTCTGGCACAGGCCGCAGTGGATGCACTTGTTCTGGTCGATGACGTGGGGGGCCTTTACCGCGCCGGAGATGGCGTTCACCGGGCAGTTCCGGGCGCACAGGGTGCAGCCCTTGCACTTGCCCGGGTCGATGATGTACCGGGTGAGGTTGCGGCACACCCCGGCGGGGCACCGCTTCTCCACCACGTGGGCCACGTACTCGTCCCGGAAGTACTTTAGGGTGGACAGCACCGGGTTGGGGGCGGACTGGCCCAGAGCGCACAGGGCGGAGTCCTTCAGGTGGTGGCACAGCTCCTCGATGGTGTCCAGATCCTCCAGGGTGCCCTTGCCGTCGGTGATCTTGCACAGCAGGTCGTACAGCCGCTTGGTGCCGATCCGGCAGGGGACGCATTTGCCGCAGGACTCGTCCACGCAGAACTCCAGGAAGAACTTGGCGATGTCCACCATGCAGTTGTCCTCGTCCATGACAATCAGGCCGCCGGAGCCCATCATGGAGCCGATGGCGGTGAGGGAGTCATAGTCGATGGGGGTGTCAATCAATTCAGCGGGGATGCAGCCGCCGGAGGGGCCGCCGGTCTGGGCGGCCTTGAACTTCTTGCCGTTGGGGATGCCGCCGCCGATGTCCTCGATGATGGTGCGCAGGGTGGTGCCCATGGGGACCTCCACCAGGCCGGTGTTGGTGATCTTGCCGCCCAGGGCGAACACCTTGGTGCCCTTGGACTTCTCGGTGCCGATGGCGGCGAACTTCTCCCAGCCGTTGTTGAGGATCCAAGTGATGTTGGCGTAGGTCTCCACGTTATTCAGCAGGGTGGGCTTGCCGAACAGGCCCTTGACGGCCGGGAAGGGGGGACGGGGCCGGGGCTCGCCCCGGTGGCCCTCGATGGAGGTCATGAGGGCGGTCTCCTCGCCGCAGACGAAGGCGCCGGCGCCCAGCCGCAGCTCCAGGTGGAAGGAGAAGCCGGAGCCCAGGATGTCGTCGCCCAGCAGGCCGTACTCCTCCGCCTGCTTGATGGCCAGCTCCAGCCGCTTGACGGCGATGGGGTACTCGGCCCGGATGTAGATGTAGCCCTGGCTGGAGCCGATGGCGTAGCCCGCGATGGTCATGGCCTCGATGACGGAGAAGGGGTCGCCCTCCAGCACGGAGCGGTCCATAAACGCGCCGGGGTCGCCCTCGTCGGCGTTGCAGCACACGTACTTCACCCCGTCGGGGCTCACCGCGTCATAGGTGAACTGCCACTTGTTGCCGGTGGGGAAGCCCGCGCCGCCCCGGCCCCGGAGGCCGGACTTCTTCAGCGCGTCGATGATCTCCTGGGGTGGGGTTTTCTCGGTGAGGATCCGCTCCAGGGCGGTGTAGCCGTCCACGCCGATGTACTCGTCGATGGACTCGGGGTTGATGACGCCGCAGTTGCGCAGGGCGATACGCAGCTGGTGCTTGTAGAACTGGGTCTCGTTCAGGGACGTGACGGACTGGCCTTCCTCCCCCTCCATGTGGAGCAGGCGCTTGACGATGCGGCCCTTGACGATATGCTCGGACACGATCTCGTGGACGTCGTCCACGGTGACCCGGGTGTAGCACGCCCCCTCGGGGAACACCATGACGATGGGGCCCATGGCGCACAGGCCGAAGCAGCCGGTCTTGACCACCCGGACCTCCTGGTCCATGCCCTCTAATTTCAGCTCATCCTCAAAGGCGGAGATGAGCCTGGGGCTGTCGGAGGAGGTGCAGCCGGTGCCGGTGCACACCATGATGTGGCTTCGGATATGGCTCATATCTATTTCCTCCCTCCCATTATTCGGCGGCGCCGATGGTATAGTCCTGCACCACGCTGTGGTTCACCAGGTGCTGCTCCACGATGGCGGGCACCATCTCCGGGCGCAGGCGAACGTAGGTCACCTTTTCCTCCCCGGGGACGAACACCTCGGCCACCGGCTCCAGCCGGCACACGCCGATGCACCCCGTCTGGGACACGGTGACGTTGGTCAGGCCCCGGCGGTTGATCTCGTCCAAAAAGGCGGTCATCACGGGGCGGGCGCCGGCGGCGATGCCGCAGGTGGCCATGCCCACCACCACCCGGATATTGCTCTCGTTGTCCTCCCGCAGGTCCATCTGGCGCTTCATTTTTTCCCGGATGGCCTTCAGTTCTTCTAAGCTTTTCATTGTACCTCTCCTTCGCTTACGGCGGCGGGGCTCGCGTCCACCGCCGCTTCGTTTTCCTGCTCGGTCAGATAGTCCTGGATCCAGGCGAACACCTCCGGCTCCGCCAGGGAGACGTCGTCGCCTAAAATATCCCGCAGCTCCGCCGTGGACAGCGCCGCCTCACCCCTGGGGGTGGTGTGGCGGTAGGTCAGCTCCATGTCCGGGCTGCCCTGGATGAGCAGCGCCACCGCCCCGGGCAGATCCCCTAAGGGGGGACAGTCCAGGTGCCGCCGCTGGAAGCGGGCGGTGAGGGTGGTGCCCACCCCCAGGGTGCTGTCGATGGACAGGGAGCCGCCGGTCTGCTCCGCCGTCAGCCGCAGCAGGGGCAGGCCCAGCCCCACCTTCCGGGTGGTGCGGGTGGTGGTGAAGGGGTCGGTGACCTGGGCCAGGAACTCCGGGGCCATGCCCCGGCCGTCGTCGGCAATGGCGATGGTCAGCCAGCCGTCCCCGTCCTCGTCCAGGGTGATGGACACGTGTTTAGCCCCCGCGGCCACCGAGTTTTTCGCCACGTCCAGCAGGTGCAGGGACAGCTCCTTCATCCCTTTTTGATGTACTCGTCCAGGATGGGGCCCACCTGGGCGGCGGTGAGGCGGCCGTACACGTCGTCGTTGATCATCATGACGGGGGCCAGGCCGCAGGCGCCGATGCACCGGCAGGCGTCCAGGGAGAACAGCCCGTCGGTGGTGATGCCGCCGGGGGCGATGTTCAGCTTCTTCTCCACCGCGTTCAGCACGTCCGCCGCGCCCTTCACGTAGCAGGCGGTGCCCAGGCACACGGAGATCTGGTACTTGCCCTTGGGGTTGAGGGAGAAGAAGGAGTAGAAGCTGGCCACGCCGTAGATCTCGGACAGGGGGATGTCCAGCCCCTCGGCCACCATGATCTGAACCTCCTCCGGCAGATAGCCGAAGATCTCCTGGGCGGCCTGGAGCACCGGCATGGTGGCCCCGGGCTGGCCCTTGTGCGCCTCAATGACCTGGCGCAGGCGTTCCTCCTGTTCCGGGGTGCCCCGGTAGGGAACCGCGGTTTTGCAGTTAGGCATTTCGTTTCCTCCTTACTGAAATCTGGGGCGGGCAGAGGGCGCCGCCCCGCATTGGATCCATGAGAGAAAGAGAATGTCCGGGCGGAGCTGTTTGGAAGAACCTCACCCGGACACGGTATTCCTATTTTACCACAAGAACCTGCGGTTTGTCCAAGCTAACCGCACAAAATCCGTTAAAATCCGTCAGGAAATTCCATCCGAAGCTGGAACGCCCGCCCGCAGCCACGCCAAAACCGCCTGTGGGGTGCGCTCGGGCAGCTCCATATACTGGTGGGCGTCCCGGATCTGATCCAGGTAGTGGGCGTCGCTGCCGTCGAAGTGGGGGATTCCCCGCAGATCGGGCCTATCAAAGAGATCCGGGGGGCAATTTTTGGAGACCTCCGCCACCGAAAAGCCCATGGCGGGGTCCCACAGCCCCAGGTTGGCCAGCAGCGAGAAGGAGGGCCGGTCGATGTGGGCGGGGTAGGCGACGCCGCCGAAGGAGGCGGCCAGCGCCGCCGCCTCATAGATGCCGATGGAGGCGGCCCCTGCCAGAAAGGCGCCGTCTTCCCCCAGGACCCGGTCCTGCTCGTCCATATACAGCTGGGGGCCGAATACGGCGGGGTCGTTTTTCAGGGGGGGCAGCTTCTCCCGCACCAGGGCGGAGAAGGCGCCCGCCTCATCCAGCCCTGGGAACAGGCAGACCACGTGGGCTTCCTCCGCGGTGGTGAGCTCCATCCCCGGCAGGGCCAGCAGGCCGTAGTGCTCCGCGGCGCGGCAGAAGGCGGCGCAGTTGCCGCAGGTGTTGTGGTCGGTGAGGGCCGCCACCTCAATGCCCGCCAGGGCGCACATACCGGCCAGGTTGGCGGGGGTGTTGTCCTCCCCGCCGCAGGGGGAGAGGCAGGAGTGGAGGTGGAGGTCGAAGGCGTATTGTTCCATGGTTCGACCTCCATTCCGTTTGTGGTTTCGTCACGCTTCTATGAGCCCGCCCAGCCGGACGGCGCAGTCGTAGACGGACAGATCCGTCCCCAGCAGGGTGATGCCCTGGGCCCTGGCCTTTTCCAGCAGGGGGGGATCGGGGGTTACGCCCTCCGCCAGCACCACACAGGCGGTATCCGCCAGGGCGGCCACCGCCGCCACGTTCACATTGCTCATGATGGTGAGCCACGCGCCCCCGGCGGGGGCCCGGCCCATCACCCAGCTGAGCAGGTCGCCGCAGTAGCCCCCCTCCACCGGGCGGTCCGGGTCGTCCAGGTGGAACACGGAGAGGGGGATGGCGTCGATCAAGCCTTGTACAGTCATCATCATCACCGCCTTTTTACCGGTCGTCCAGGAGGGGGGGCAGGTCGCCGCAGGTGTCGTCCAGGCGGCGGCGGAAGGGGGCGGGCAGATATCCGTCCGCCACCGACTTGCCCGCCATGTGCTGCATCCGCTCCCGCACCTTGAAAATGCAGTCGTCCTCGCTGGCCCGTCCCATCACCACGTCCTCGGCAAAGGCCCGGCAGGAGGGGGCCCCGCAGGAGCCGCACCGCAGGCCGGGGAGCTGCTCCTCCAGCTTCTGGATGGCCCGCATCTTCTCCATGGCCCGGCGGCGGTTGGAGTCCAGCTGGAAGGTGGGCAGGAATTCCGGCTTTTTTGTGTAGTCCAGGATGTCGTTGACCTCCGCCCGCTCGTCCGCCCGGGGCAGCACGGGGGGCAGGCCGGTCATCAGGCCCTTCAGCCGCATTTTGGCGGTGAAGGGGTTTTCCACGTTGAGGCAGCCCCCCAGGCAGCCCTGGGTGCAGGCCCGCAGCTCGATGAAATCCGCCTCGGGCATACGGCCGTCCTCGATCTCCTCCAGCATCCGGATCACGTTGTTGATGCCGTCCACGGCGATGTAGTTCTTGTCCCGGCGGGACAGGGCCTCGCCGCCGGCGAAGGCCCAGCTCACCCCGGCGGCCCCCGCCGCCATGGGCTTCAGGTTGTCCATATCCAGCTGGCGCATGGGCTCCAGCAGGGCCAGGTAGATGTCCCGGATGGCAAACGCCCCGTCCACCACCTGCCGCTTCAGCCCCTCCGGGGCGGCGGCCGCCGTGACCTGGGAGGTGCAGGGGACGATGGTGAACACGCCGATCTCGTCAGGGGGCAGGCCGGTGGCCTCCGCGGCCCGGCGGCGGGCCAGGATGGCGGCCAGCTCCAGGGGGGTGATCACCGGGGCGATGTGGCCCAGCAGGTCGGGGAAGCGGATGCAGATCAGCCGCACCACCGCCGGGCAGGCGGGGGAGATCTCCGGCTTGAGGGTGCCGTCCCCGGTGCGGTGGTCCAGGCAGTCGGCCAGCAGCTCCGCGGCGGCGGCGGATTCGTACACATCGTCAAACCCGATGGACAGAAGGCCGTTGAGGACGATATCAATGTCGTCCAGATGGTGGAACTGGGCGTAGAGCGCCGGGTCGGGGACGGCAATATTATATTGGAAGCGCTTGAGTATGTAGAACTCACTGCGGATGGACTGCACGGCCTGGTGGGGGCACACCTGGAGGCAGGTGCCGCAGTCGATGCAGCGGTTGGGCAGGATGGTCGCCTTGCCGCTTCTCACACGGATGGCCTCTGTGGGGCAGCTCTTGATGCAGGTGGTGCAGCCGCGGCACTTTTTGATATTGAGGGCGACGGAATGGCGCATTCCGGATACCTCCTAACGTTTGATGCTCATTCAATGCGTATCACCATGGTGACGGTGGTGCCCACGCCGAGAACGGATTCCACCTTCATCTCGTCGCTGTACTTTTTCATGTTGGGCAAGCCCATGCCCGCCCCGAAGCCCAGGTCCCGCACGGAGTCGGCGGCGGTGGTGAAGCCCGCCTGCATGGCCTTCTCGATATCGGGGATGCCGGGGCCGGTGTCGGTGAGGGTGATGGTGATGTCGTCCAGCCCCACGTCCACCCGGGCGGTGCCGCCGTTGGCGTGGATGACCATATTGATCTCGCCCTCGTACATACACACCGATACCCGGCGGATCACGCTGGGATCCAGCCCCAGCTTCCGCAGGGCCTGCTTCACGCCGGAGGACGCCTCCCCCGCGTGGGTGAGGTCGCCCCCCTCCACCGCGTAGGTGAGGGTAATGCAGTCGTCCATGGCGCTCACTCCCGCAGGCCGTTGATGTACAAAAGGCCGCAGGCGTTGTACATCCGCTCTTTGGTGGCCAGGACCACCAGCTGCCGGTCCTGGGCCAGCTCCAGGATGTTCTCCTCGGGCTGCTTGCCCCGGACAAAGACGATGCACTTCATGTCCATCATCTCGGCGGTGCGCACCACCTGGGGGTTCACCAGCCCCGTGAGCAGCAGGGCCTGGTTCTTCACATAGGCCAGCACGTCGCTCATAAAGTCGCTGCCGCAGGCGGAGCGGACCTCGGTGTCTAACAGATCCTCGCCGCAGAGCACCTCCGCGTTCAGGATATCGCGAACTTCCTTTAAATTCATTCTGATATACCTCCTCATGCCCTAAGCTGTCCTTAGAATACCATGAATTTCGCCAAAAGCCAATAGGAATTTTTGAAAAACCTTGTGAAAAATGTGACAGGGGGACAAAAAACATCCACGGCCCCGCAAATGGGAGCCGTGGACGCGCGGGTCTTATGGTTCGGCGGGGGATCCGGGCCAGGTGAACAGCCGGTTCTGCCGCAGCCGGTAATAGCCCAGCCCCGCCAGGTCGGCCAGCGCCCAGCCGATGGGCACCGACCACCAGATGCCCGCCACGCCCACGGCGGGGACGGCGGACAGGATATGGGCCAGGGCCACCCGGGTGCCCAGGGAGATCACCGTCAGCACCACCGACATTCCCGGCCGGCCCAGGGCTCGGTACAGGCCGTACAGCAGGAACAGGCAGCCGATGCCGAAGTAGAACGCCCCCTCGATGCGCAGGTAGCGCACCCCCTCCGCCACGGTGTCCAGGTCTCCCGCCTCCACAAACAGGCCCATGAGGGGGGCGGCAAACAGGCACACCAGGGCGGAGGCCAGCAGGCAGAACACCAGACAGACGGCCACCGCGCCCCGCAGCCCGGCGCGGATGCGGTCCTCCCGTTTCGCGCCGTAATTCTGGGCGATGAAGGTGGAGAAGGCGCTGCCGAAATCCTGCACCGGCATATAGGCGAAGGCGTCGATTTTGACGGCGGCGGCGAAGGCGGCCATCACCGTGGGGCCGAAGCTGTTCACCAGCCCCTGCACCAGCAGGATGCCCAGGTTCATCACCGACTGCTGCACGCAGGTGAGGATGGAGTAGCCGGCGATCTCCCGCACCCGGTGGGGCCGCAGCCGGAAACGCCCCCCGGTGGGGCGGAGCTGGGGGTACCTGGCCAGGGTATAGGCCGCAATACCTAAACCGGAGGCGTACTGGGCGATGACGGTGGCCTCCGCCGCCCCGGCCGGCCCCCGCCTGAGGCCCAGCACGAACCAGAGGTCCAGGGCGATGTTCAGGGCGGCGGAGGCGGCCAGAAACGCCAGCGGGACCACGGAATTGCCCACCGCCCGCAGGAAGGATGCGAAGTAGTTATAGAGGAAGGTGGCGGCGATGCCGCAGAAGATGACGGAAAGATACTCCCGCATCATGGGCCACACCTCCGCCGGCACCCGCAGGAAGGTCCTGATCCAGTCCAGGCAGGCAAAGGCCAGGCCGTTCAGCGCCAGCGCCAGCGCCGCGATGAGGACGAAGGAGGCGTGGGCCCCCTCCCGCAGGCCGTCCTCGTCCCGCTGGCCGAAGCGGATGGAGAACACCGCCCCGCTGCCCAGGCACAGGCCCAGCAGGATGGAGGTGAGGAAGGTCATCAGGGTGAAGGACGAGCCCACCGCCGCCAGGGCGTTTTTGCCCAGGTACTTCCCCACGATCAGGGTATCGGCGATGTTGTAGCACTGCTGGAGCAGGTCCCCGAGGATCATGGGGACGGCAAAGGCCAGCATGGAGCCCATGACCGGGCCCTTTGTCAGATCTCGGTTCATGTACGCGCCCCCCCTGTGCTCCGTTTCCGGGCCGAACCGACAGCCCCCTGATTGTAGCATTTTGCGCCCCCCGCGTCAACCGGGCCCGGAGGGGAGACGGGGACATTTTCCATTTCAGGGCGGCCTTCGGCAAAAAAAGCTGTACTTTTACAAAAGAGTGTGGTATACTGCGTGAAACGGTTCCTCCCTGGAAGCGCCGGGCCGCCGTGGACAGGCGGGCGTGACAGCGCCGGGTAGAGTTGAACCCTTTTCCATGGCGTAAGGCGCCGGAGGCGGCGCTTATTGACAGGCAGAGCACAGGACGGCACCGGCTGCGGGACGGGCCGCCGTCCCGCCGGCGAGACAGGGCCGGACGGGCGGCGGGCGGGCCTGCACAGCGCACGCGGGGGATCTGCACCGCGTGTTTTGCCATGTCCGGCGTTCCTCTGCCATCATACATAGGGACAGACGGCTGGGCCCCCCGGGTCCGGCCTTGTCCCTGCGCAAAAAAGAAGCGTCTGAGCCGTCGTGAGCAGCGGGCAAAGACCGAAGTGGAGCAAAAGCAGGGAGGCCCCAAAGGGGCCCGGACGGCTTTTGCGGAATCGGAGGGCTTAGGACCGCGCCGCGAACAGGCGAGGCGTGACAAAAAAGAAGCGTCCGAGCCGTCGTGAGCAGCGGGC
>CATLEJ010000115.1 GCA_949916125.1 uncultured Oscillospiraceae bacterium | reverse complement strand
CAGGGAGATATGCCGCATCCCGATGTTCACCCCGTCCGGGTGGTTCACCAGGTTGAGGAACCGCAGGACGTTGTCAAAATTGTCCAGCGGCTCCCCAATCCCCATCATCACAATGTTGGAAATTTTCTCGCCACTGTCCTTCTGCGTAAAGATCACCTGGTCCAGTATTTCAGCAGGTGTCAAGTCCCGCACCTTGCCGCCTAAAGCGGAGGCGCAGAACACACATCCCATATTGCACCCCACCTGGCTGGACACACATACAGTATTCCCATGCTTGTAGCGCATCAAAACCGTCTCGATACAATTTCCGTCCAAAAGCCGCCAAAGGTATTTTATGGTGCCGTCCGTCTGGGACACCTGTTTGCGCTCCACCTGCGGAACGGTCAGCACACAGTCCGCTTTTAGCCTTTCCCGGAGGGCTTTGGGAAGGTTACTCATTTCGTCAAAAGATTCTGCGCCCTGATGGAGCCAGCGGAACACCTGCACAGCCCGGAACCGGGGTTGGCCCAGCTCTTCGAAATAGCCGGCCATCTCCTCCGGCGTCATGGATTTCAGGTCGGTCATGAGGTTCCATCCTTTCTGCGCAGCCTGGCCACAAAGAAACCGTCCGTACCATGGAGGTGGGGCCAAAAGGTAAACCGGCCCGGCTGTTCCCCTAAATGCGGCAGGACAAAGGACGCGGGCTCAAACCCAGGGTGCTCTGCAAGGAAGCCGTCCACCACATCCTCATTTTCCCGCCGCAGCAGCGTACAGGTGGAGTAGAGCAGCACCCCGCCAGGGCGCACATAACGGGCGCAGTGATCCAAAATGGTCCGCTGTACCCCCGGCAGCCCCCGCAGCGGTTCCGGATCCTTATACCGGATATCCGGCTTTTTCCGGATGATCCCCAGGCCGGAGCAGGGGACATCGGTGATCACCACGTCAAACCCGTCCAGCCAATCCGTCCGGGTCTCCGCCGCGCTTTGAAGGCACGGGCGGATGATGGACAGCCCCAGGCGGTCCCGTCCCGCCTCGATCAGCCTGATTTTGTGGGGATGGATGTCACAGGAAATGATCTCCCCCCTGTTTTTCATCTCAATGGCGGCGGCAAATGACTTGCCCCCAGGCGCGGCACAACAGTCCAGCACCCGCTGGCCCGGCGTCACCCCCGCGGCAGTGACCGACAGGCGCGCCGCCGCATCCTGAATATAAAAATCGCCAGCCTGAAAAGCGCGCAACCGCTCCATATCCCCGGTCCCGCTGAGCAGCAGACAGTCGGACAGCCAGGGGTGGGGCTGCACCTCCACCCCGTTTTCGCCCAGTTCCTCCGCCAGCCGCGCGGCATTGGTTCTCAGCCGGTTTACCTGGGCGGCTGCGGGGGGCTGCTGGTTGTCCGCGGACAACAGCGCCTCCGCTCCCTCCGGCCCCAGCGCGTCCACAAATTCCCGCACCAGCCACAAGGGATGGCTGTATTTTATTGACAAGGTCTCAGCCTTGTCACTTCCTTTTGGCTCCGGCCATTTCTCCTGGCGAAGTGTCGCCCGGAGAATCCCGTTGACCATCCCGGCGGCCCTCGGGTTACGGCAGTGCTTTTTGGTCAGGGACACCGCCTCATTTACCGCCGCGCTGGCGGGAATTTTGTCCAGAAACAGGAACTGGTATGCCGCCACGCGGAGATTGCACAGCACCTTGGTCTCCAACGCGTCCAGCCCCCCCTTGCAGAACCGCCCCAGATGCCAGTCCAGCAGGATTTTGTTCTGCAGCACCCCATAGCACAGCCGGGTGGCCAGCGCCGCGTCCCGCCGGTCCAGCCCCTGCTCCCGCAGTGTTTTTTTCAAATGCCCGTCTGACCATGCGCCCTGCCGCTCACAGGCGGCCAGGGTAAGCATTGCGGCCTCTCTGGCCGACCCCATGGAACCCCTCCTAATCCGAAAATACCGTGCCCGCCGGGATGGGATGTCCCATCAAAAAGGCAGCCGCGGTCATCGCTTTCTTCCCGTCCGGCTGGAGCTCCAAAACCTCCAGGACGCCCCCATCGCCGCAGGCCACCCGCAGCCCCCGCTTGTCCGCCTGCAGGACGGTGCCCGCTGCCTGATCCGTATCCCCCTCTGGCAGCGCCGTGCGCAGTATCTTGCACCGCACCCCGTCCAGCATCGCCGTGGCGGCCGGCCAGGGGAACAGCCCCCTCACCTGGTCGTGAACCTGCCGCGCAGTTTTTTCCCAGCGGATGGGGGACAGCTCCCGTGACAGCATCGGGGCGTGGCAGGACTGCCCGTCGTCCTGGGGCACTGCCCGGGCTGTCCCTGCGCCGATCTGCTCCACTGTCTCCACCAGAAGCTCCGCCCCCAGCTGCGCCAGCCGTTCAAAGAGCTGCGCTGCATTTTCGTCCATGGGGATCGAGGTGGAGCGCTGGGCCAGGATATCGCCTGTATCCATCCCCTCCGCCATATACATAATGGTGACCCCCGTCTCATCCTCCCCATTGAGAATGGCCCAGTTGATTGGGGCGGCGCCCCGGTATTTGGGCAGCAGCGACGAGTGGACGTTGACGCACCCCAGCCGGGGCAGCTCCAAAATGTCCACCGGAAGGAGCTTCCCATAGGCCGCCACCACAATCAGCTCCGGCGCGAGCTCCCGGAGTATCCGCAGCGCCTCCCCGTCCCTCAACTTCGAGGGCTGAAAAACCGGCAGCCCTTTTGACAAGGCGTATTGCTTGACAGGTGTTTCCTGCAACTTCATTCCCCGATTTTTTGGCTTATCCGGCTGCGAGAAAACACCGCACACCTCATGCCCGGCCTCAACCAGCGCCCTCAGCGAGGGCACGGCAAAATCCGGGGTGCCCATAAAAACAATCCGCATCAGGGTTCCTCCCCCTTCGCGTCCATGGCGTCCAGCTCATCCACGGAATACAGCCGGTCTGTGTGCTCCACAAACAGGTGGCCGTCCAAATGCTCCAGCTCATGGCAGAAGCAGCGGGCCACCATTTCCTCGCCGGACACCTCAAAGAAATTTCCGCTCCGATCCTGGGCCCGCACTGTCACATAGTTGGGCCGCTTGACCTTTCCGTACATCCCCGGCACGCTGAGGCAGCCCTCCAGGCCGTCCTGCTCCCCCTCCTGGTGGATAATCACCGGGTTGATAAGCTCAATCATCTGCTCCTGGTCGTCCACCACGATCACCGCGCGGCGGAGAATCCCCACCTGGGGCGCGGCCAGCCCCACCCCACCGGATTCCTCCAGGGTCTCTTTTAAATCATCCAGCAGCCAATGGAGCTTTCTGTCAAACTTCTCCACCGGGCGGCATACTTTCCCCAGGGCAGGATCTCCCTGCGTTAAAATCTTCCGCAGCGCCATGTCAATTCCTCCTCATGATTCTATGGGGTCCACATCGGCAAACAATGCCACTCCCCGATTCTGCTTGTCCGCCTGAGCCCGCCGGAGCAGATGGGCCACCAGCTGGCGCATCGCCCTGCTGTCCATCGTATTCAGCACAAGCCGGTAGCGGTAGCGGTCATTTATCTTGGCCACCGCCGCGGGCGCAGGTCCCAGCAAACGGTACGCTGTTCCGGCATAGGGGGACCGCCCCATGGCCGCGCTGATACTGTCCCGCAGGCGCAGGCAGGCCCGCAGCACCGCCGTTTCCTCCAGCCCGGAGGCACACAGCACAAACAGGTCTTTGCACGGCGGCAGCTCCCGCGTCTCCCGGATGTGGATTTCCTGCCGGTAAAAGGAGTCGTAATCCTGCCGTGCGGCAAATCGGATCACATCGTTGTCCGGCGTGAAGGTCTGGATCACAGCCTGCCCCTCTTTGCCGCCCCGCCCGGCACGGCCCACCACCTGCGTGAGCAGGGAAAAGGTGCGTTCACCGGCGCGGATATCTCCGGTGTAGAGGCTCTGGTCCGCCGACACCGCCCCCACCAGGGTGACGTTCTCGAAATCCAACCCCTTTGCCACCATCTGCGTCCCCAGGAGGATGGGGATCCGCTCCTTTCGGAACCGTTCCAGCAGCGCCTCATGGCTGTGGGTGACGGAAACCGTATCCGCGTCCATGCGCAGCACCCTCACACCGGGGAACAGGGTGTGCAGTTCTTCCTCCACCTTCTGCGTCCCCGCCCCCACAAAATGGAGCAGGCCGCCGCAGACAGGGCACCGCTCCGGCAGCGGCTGGGAGTGGCCGCAGTAGTGGCACATCAGCCGCCGGTTGGCGGAGTGGTACGTCAGGTGAACCGAGCAGCGCGGACAAACCGGCGTCTCTCCGCACTCGCCGCAGGTCACCATCCGGCTGGCTCCCCGGCGGTTGAGGAACAGGATGGCCTGTTCCCCCCGCTCCACCGTCTCCCAGAGGCGGCCGGCCAGCGTCGAGCTGATACAGCCGCCATTTCCCCGGCGCAGCTCGTCCTTCATATCCACAATTGTCACCTTGGGCAATGCCCGTTCATTGAACCGGCTTCGGAGGGTGAACAGGCCATAGCCCCCCCGCTGGGCGTGGAACATCGTGTCCACCGACGGAGTGGCCGAACCCAGCACCAGCAGCGCCCCCGTCTTGTAACAGCGGTATCTGGCCACCTCGCGGGCGTGGTATCTGGGGCTCTGCTCCGATTTATAGGACGGCTCCTGTTCCTCATCCAAAATGATGATTCCCAATTCAGGCAGGGGGGCAAATACGGCGGAGCGCGTCCCCACCACCACTCGGGCCTCCCCCCGGCGGGCCCGCTTCCACTCGTCATACCGCTCCCCGGCGGACAGAGAGCTGTGAAGGATTGCCACTTCACGCCCAAAGTGGGAGGCGAAGATCCGCATGAGCTGGGGGGTAAGCGCAATCTCCGGGACCATCACCAGCGCCGTTTTTCCCTGCTCCAGTAGCGTATGGATCAGCTTCAAATAGATCTGGGTCTTTCCGCTCCCGGTCACGCCGTACAGCAGGGCGGCGGCGCCCCTCTCCCGCTTTGCCAGCGCCAGCAGCCCCTCATAGGCCGACTGCTGTTCCCCATTCAGCACCACCGGGGCCGCCTGTTCCAATTCCGGCAGCGCCGGGCGGCGGTATACCTCCCGCCTGGACAGGGTGAGCACCCCCTGCCGTTCCAGCGCCTTCAGGGTGGCCATGGATGCGCCGGTAAAATAGCACAGCTCCTTGGCGGAGGTCTCCCCCACTACGCACAGCGCCTCCCCGGCCGCGTACTGGAGCGGCGCGCGCTTCCGCCTGGCGGCCAGCACGGCCATTGCCTCCCCAGGGTTCATTGCCAGGGAGGCCACCTGCTCCGTCTTATCGTTGACCCCGCGGACCGCCCCGGCCTCCTGGACGACCACGCCCTGCCTGGAAAGCTCCCGCAGGGCCGGGCCGGGGTTCACCGTGCCGAAGGCCATACGGATTTTGCCAAGCTCCGCCCAGCCTCCTCCCGCAAACAGCATTTCCACCAGTTTCCGCGCGGTGTCGGAATCCCCTGCCGCCTCATAGGCAGCCTCCCGGTCTACCCCGGGCGCAATGCGCCAGCAGTCCTTCAGGGAGAACCACAGCCCCGCAGGGAGCATCACCCGCAGGGCGTCATATACGGTGCAGAAGTAATGATCCCGCATCCACAGCGCCAGCTGGATAAACTCCGGGTCCAGCACAGGCGCCTCGTCCAGCAGGGCCAGCACATATTTCAGCCTGGCCGTATCCTCCCGTTCCCCCAGGGCCAGGACGATGCCGTCGCTCACCCTGTTCCCCACCCCAAACGGCACCGCCGCCCTCATCCCAGGGCGCAGGGTGTCCGCCAGCTTGGCCGGAACCAGGTAGTCATATGGCTTGTCGATGGCATAGGTGGCCGCCGATACGGCAATTTTTGCGATGCCCGCCACGGCGTCACCCCGTCTCTCTCAAAGTCCAAAGGGCAAGCAGGCGTCCTGCTTGCCCATCTGAGTATTATTCCCCGGCGTCCGGCTCCTCAATTTGCAGCGTCCCGTCAGCCACCTCATGGATGGCCAGGGAGACGGCCTTTTCCTCCAGCGGCTCGCCGGACAGCTCCGCCTCGCTGGACAGCTTCCTGGCCCGGCTGGCCACCATATTTACCAGCATATAACGGCTGGGCACCTGGTTGAGCAGATCTTTAATGGCGGGATACAGTAACATGACAAATTCCTCCTCATTATTAAGCGCGGCTGAGGGCTCACTCGTTCCCCACAATGCTTTGGGTCAGATCGAGCCGTTTGGGGGTGCGGCACCGCTCCGCCTCCAGGATGGACAGAATCTCCCCTGTGGCGGCCACCACTGTGTCGTTCACCACCAGGTAGTCGTAGTGAATACTTTCCCGGCACTCCTGCCGGGCCTTTTCCAGCCGGCGCTGGATGGTTTCCTCCTCGTCGGTGTTCCTCCGGTGGAGCCTGCGGGACAGTTCTTCAATGGAGGGCGGGATCAGGAAAATCAGCACCGCCTCCGGACACCGTTCCTTTACCTTGGCCGCGCCCTGTACCTCAATGTCCAGAAGCACGTCCACCCCCTGCTCCAGTTTTTCCCGGATCACCTTCAAGGATGTACCATAGTAATTGCCCACATACTCGGCATACTCCAGCAGCTCATTGGCGGCGATCATCCGCTCGAACTCCTGCCGTGAGACAAAATGATAGTTCACGCCGTCCGCCTCCCCCGTCCGGGGCTGCCGGGTGGTAAAGGATACGGAAAAATAGATATCCCGGCGGCTGCCCAGAAGTTCCGCGATCACGGTGCTCTTGCCCACGCCGGAGGGCCCGGACAACACAATCAGCTCGCCCTTTCTCTTTGTCATACTTCCTCGTCCTCCATCCCTTGCTCCGCATCCGCCCCATCCCCAAAACGGGCGGACACCTGTCCCGTAGGCAGCGACGACCAGACCACGTGGCCGCTGTCCATCACCAGCACCGCCTGGGTTTTCCGTCCAAAGCTGGCGTCGATCAGCATTCCCCGCTCCCGGGCCTCCTGGCCAAGCCGCTTGACCGGCGCGGAATCCGGACTGACAATCGCCACCACCCGCCGGGCAGACACCATGTTTCCAAACCCGATGTTAATCAGTTTCATAGCCGCTCACTCCAGGTTTTGGACCTGCTCCCGGATTTTCTCAATCTCGGCCTTCATGTCCACCACCATGCGGGTAATCTCCAGGTCATTGCACTTGGAGCCGATGGTATTTGTCTCGCGGTTGAACTCCTGGATCAGGAAGTCCAGCTTGCGGCCCACCGCGCCTCCTGCCGCCAGCAGCTCCCGCAGCTGGCCCAAATGGCTGTGGAGGCGGACCGTTTCCTCGTCCACCGCGATCTTGTCGGCGAAGATGGCCGCCTCGATGAGCAGCCGCCCCTCGTCAATCTGGGTATTTTGGAGCGCCTCCTGCATTTTGGCCTCCAGCCGGGCCCGGTAGTCCGCCACCGTCTGCGGGGAGCGCACCTCCACCCCCTCCAGCAGTGTTTCAATCGTTTCCGCACGGCTGAGGATATCGGCGGTAAGCCGCTCACCCTCCCTGGCCCGCATGGCATTGAAATCCTCAATGGCGGCGGACAGTACGGCAAGCAGCTGCTCCTTCACCTGTTCCAGATCCTCCGCCTGCTTTTCCACTGTCAGAATGTCCGGGAACCGCGCCAGATCGGTGGCCCGGTACTCCCGCTTTACCCGGCCGTCCCCCAGCTGGTAGAGCTTCTCCAGCGCGTCCACATAGCGCCTGGCCAAATCCTCATTGACCACAACCACCACGTCGTCCCCGCCGTCACGGGTCATGGTGACGAACACATCCACCTTGCCGCGGGCCACGGCGCCCTGCACCATGGTCTTCATGGCGTCCTCCGCAAAAATATAGGCTCTGGGCATCTTCACCGCACAGTCCAGGTAGCGGTTATTCACCGCCCGGAGCTCCACCGTAATCTGAACGCCGTCAAAGGACTGCTCCCCCCGGCCATAACCGGTCATGCTTTTTACCATGCTCCCCACCCGCTTCTCAATGGATGGCCCGTTGGACACGGGCAATATACAGCGCAATCAGCTTGCTGAACCCGTAATCATACAGCAAAAATGCGGCGTTGGCCGCCAAATAGAGCAGCCACACCGAGCTGCCCAGCGCCTGCGGCAGGGATGACGCCACCGCCGCCGCCATGGTCAGGTAAACCAAAGTGAACCCGGCGTTGAAAAATGCCAGCTTCAGCAGGTACTCCACCGGCCTGCGGCGGAGCCGCTCAATCAGGGATTTGACTGCGGGGTACAGGCCGAACAGCGCCCCGAACAGCAGCACGCAGAATTTGTCCGGCACCAGCAGGAACGCCAGGATGGACACGCCCGCCCAGCACAGGACCCCTGCCTTCAGCCCCACCGAGATCACTGCAGCCGCAGGCAACAGCCCTGCCGCCGCCACAATGCCCCAGCATCCTGTGGGCGCGATGGAACCCAAATAGACCAGAATCAGGGCCAACGCCCCCAGGACAGCCGGATAGGCCACGTTGACCGCCGCGCTTTTTCTTCTCATCTCAGCGGCAGCCCCCACACATACAGTTCATGCACATCATTGCCGTACAGCAGTCCATGGCGTCGCAGCTGCCTCCCCCAATATCCGGCTGGTAGCCGTATCCGCCCCGCTGCATCATATTGAACGCCTGCCGGTACTCCATGTTCCCCGGCTCCATCTGGACAGCGATCTGATAATTCTGCCGGGCCTCGTCCAGCCAGCCCCGGCGGTAGGCGATGCTGCCCATCAAAAAATACCACTCGCCGTTCCGGGAAGGCGCATCCTGCAAAAGCCGCTCCGCCCCCTCCAGGTCATTGCGCTGGATGGCCTGCCGGACCTGGCCAAGAACGGCGCCGCCGCCGCTCTGGCGCTGCTGGTAGGCGGCCCCTCCCCCATAGCTGTAGCCGCCGCTCTGGGCATAGCCGCCGCCATAGGCGCCGGATCCGCCCCCCGCCCGGCCCTTGGTAATGGTGTCGTAGGCCTGGTTGATCTCCTTCATCCTCTCCTCCGCCAGATCGGCCAGGGGGTTGTTCTGGTAGTTATCCGGGTGATACTTCCGGGCCAAATCCCGATAGGCCCTTTTAATCTCATCGTCGCTGGCGTTAGGGCTGACGCCCAGCACCTCGTAGGGATCTCTCATTTACTCTTCTCCTTATTATCTCTCATTTCTTTCCACCGGCCGTCCAGCACAGCGCTCTGCACCGCAGGCAGGCCGAGATAAAGTATATTTTCCACAATGGGCGTCCAGCTCCCCAGCTCCATCAGGTTTGCGGCGGCCCCGGCCAG
>CATLEJ010000114.1 GCA_949916125.1 uncultured Oscillospiraceae bacterium | reverse complement strand
GCACGCGCAATTCAGCCCCCGAGAAAAACAATTCAGCCCCCGGCTGACACGGCCGGGGGCTTTTGTGTTACCATTCCATTGAGGTGAGAGATATGGAACAACCCAAAACCGACAGGCAGCGCCCCGCCTACGGCATGGCCTCCAACTGCTGGTTCATGATCCGCCGGGCCTGGCGGGACTGCAAGGGCGTGCTGGCCGTGGCGGCGGGCCTCATTTTCTGCGGCGTGGCCGCCAGCCTGCTGGAGCTGTTTGTGGTGCCCGCCATTTTAGAGGCGGTGGAGCGGGGCGTGGGCCCCGGGGAGCTGTTCCGGCTCATCGCCTGGTTCACCCTGGGAATGGTACTGGTGCGGGCCCTGCGGAGCTATCTGGACACCAACACCCTGTTTGGACGGGTGGCGGTGCGCTCATCCCTGTGCCTGGAGCTGCACCTGCACTTCTGCCGCACGTCCTTCCCCCACACGGAGGATCCCGATTATATCAGGCGGCTGAAAAAGGCGTCCAAGTGCCTGGACAACAACCGGGAGGCCTCGGAGTATATCTGGACGACCCTGACGGAGCTGTCCACCAACGTGATCAGCTTCGCGATCTACCTGCTGCTGCTGGCCCAGGTGGGGCCCTGGGTGGCGCTGCTGTGCATGGCGCTGTCCGCCGCGGGCTATTTTGCCGGGGAGCGTCTCCGGGCCTGGCGCTACCGCCACCGGGAGGAGGAGGGGAAGGTAAACAGCCATCTGGACTACATGATCGCCCGCAGCCGGGATATCAAGCTGGCCAAGGACATCCGCATTTTCGGCATCGGGCCGTGGCTCACCGAGCTGTATGACAAATATGCCCGGCTGTGCCGGGACTTCTACGCCAAAAGCCACCGCTGCTGCCTGTGGGCCGACCTGCTGGACGTGGGGCTGGCCCTGCTGCGCAACGGCGCGGCCTACGGCCTGCTGATTGCCATGGCCCTCCGGGGGGAGCTGGGGGCAGCGGAGTTCGTGCTCTATTTCACGGCGGTGAGCGGCTTCGCCCAGTGGGTGGCGGGGATTTTCGCCGGCCTGAGCCAGCTCCACCGGCAGAGCCTGGAGCTGTCCACCCTGCGGGAGGTGATGGACGCGCCCGAGCCCTTCCGGTTTGGGGACGGCAAACCCCTGCCCGTAAAGGAAAATCATCTGTATGAGCTGGAGCTGCGGGACGTGTCCTTCCGATACCCCGGCGCGGACAAGGACACCCTCTCCCACGTGAACCTGACCATCCGCCCCGGAGAGAAGCTGGCGGTGGTGGGCAAAAACGGGGCGGGCAAAACCACCCTGATCAAGCTGCTGTGCGGCTTCTACGACCCCACCCAGGGCCAGGTGCTGCTGGACGGGGAGGACATCCGGCAGTACGACCGCCGGGACTATTATAAGCACTTCTCCGCCGTGTTCCAGCAGTTCTCCACCCTGGCGGGCACCATGGCGGAAAACGTGGCCCAGACCCGGGGGGACAAGGTGGATCTGCCCCGGATGTGGGACTGCCTGGACAAGGCGGGGGTGGCGGACAAGATCCGGGAGCTGCCCAAGGGGGAGGACACCCAGCTGGGCCGGGAGGTTTACCTGGACGGCATCGACCTGTCCGGCGGCCAGCTCCAGCGGCTGATGCTGGCCCGGGCGCTGTACAAAAACGCGCCGGTGGTGGTGCTGGACGAGCCCACCGCCGCCCTGGATCCCATCGCGGAGCGGGATCTGTACCAGCGGTACAGCGACCTCACCGGGCGCTGCACCAGCGTGTATATCTCCCACCGGCTGGCCTCCACCCGGTTCTGCGACCGGGTGCTGCTCATCGAAAACGGCGGCATCGCCGAGGAGGGCACCCACGAGTCGCTGCTGGAAGCGGGTGGGCGGTACGCCTACCTGTTCAACTTGCAGAGCAAATATTATAAGGAAGGGGCGATGGAGGATGCATAACACGAAACAGGACCGCCTCTCCTTCCGGCAGGCCATGGCCTACACCCGCCGGGGCTTCCGCATCTGGCGGAAAATCGCGCCGGAGGCGCTGCTGGCCGCCGGGACGGTGCGGGCGGTGAACGCCCTGGCCCCCTATGTGCCGCTGTACTTCACCGCCCGGCTGGTAAACGCCATCATCGGGGGCGGGGCGGGCGTATGGCCCATGCTGGCGGCGCTGCTGATCTCCACGGCGCTGGCGGGGGCGGTCAAGGCCTTGGCCAAGGCCTGGGACGACACCATGGCGGACAGCCTGGCCGAGACGGCGCCCAACCGCCTGTTCTTTGAAAAGCTGCTGTCCATGGACTTCTGCGACGTGGACGAACCCAAAACCCAGGCCCTGCTCACCCAGATCATGCAGAACAACAACTGGAGCGGCTGGGGGCTGCTCAATATCTACGGGTGCTTCGCCGACCTGGTGGAGGCCGTCATGCTGATCGTGGGGGCGGTGGCCCTGTCGGTGAGCCTGTTCACCCTGCCGGTGCCGGCGCTCAGCCCGCTGGCCTGGCTCAACAGCCCCCTGTGCCTGGGGGGGATGGCCGCGGCGCTGGTGGTGTCGGTGGCCCTGTCCGGGGCGCTGTTCAACAGGGCCAACGGCTACTGGGCCAGGTATGACGGCACCCAGGGCAACCGGGGCTTCTCCTACTTCTATTTCATCGGGATGCGGGAGCGGGAGCGGGCGGCCGACATCCGCGCCTACGCCCAGGACAGGTTTTTAGAGGACGCGGGGAGGGCGGAGATGCGCGGCGAGTGCTCCTTCGGCCCCAATTCCGTCATTGGACGGGCGGGCCGGGGGCCCATGGGGGCGCTGATGGCCGGCTCCGGGGCGGTGTCCCAGGCGTTTGTGGGGGTCATCTACCTGTTCGCGGGGCTGAAGGCCCTGGGCGGGGCCTTCGGGGTGGGCTCCGTGGCCCAGTACGTGGGGGCGCTGGCGGGGCTGGCCCGGGGGTTTACCGATTCGCTGGAGGTGCTGGGCCAGCTGCGGGCCAACGCGGAATACCTCAAGCCGGTGTATGAGTTTTTGGATATCCCCAACCGGATGTACCAGGGCAGCCTGACCACCGAGAAGCGCTCCGACCGGAAGTACGAGATCGAGTTCCGGGATGTTTCCTTTCAGTACCCCGGCACGGACACCTGGGCCCTGCGCCACGTGTCCATGAAGTTCGACGTGGGGGAGCGCCTGGCCGTGGTGGGGGAGAACGGCTCGGGCAAGACCACCTTCATCAAGCTTCTGTGCCGCCTCTACGACCCCACCGAGGGGGAGATCCTGCTCAACGGCATCGACATCCGCAAGTACCGCTACGACGACTACCTGGCCCTGTTCTCCGTGGTGTTCCAGGACTTCAAGCTGCTGTCCCAGCCCCTGGGGGCCAACGTGGCGGCGGCGGAAGACTATGACCGCCGGCGTGCGGAGGACTGCCTGGAAAAGGCGGGCTTCGGCCCCCGGCTGGCCCAGCTGCCCCATGGGCTGGACACCTGCCTCTACCGGGAATTTGAGGAAGACGGGGTGGAGGTGTCCGGCGGCGAGGCCCAGAAGATCGCCCTGGCCCGGGTGCTGTACCAGGATGCGCCGTTTATCGTGCTGGACGAGCCCACGGCGGCGCTGGACCCGGAGGCGGAGGCCGAGGTGTACACCAAATTCAACGACATTGTGGAGGACAAGACCGCCATCTATATCAGCCACCGGCTGTCCTCCTGCCGGTTCTGCGACGAGATCGCCGTGTTCGACCACGGGCAGGTGGTGGAGCAGGGAACCCACGACAACCTGGTGGAGGCGGGGGGCAAATACCAGGCCCTGTGGGAGGCCCAGGCCCAGTACTACGCGAAAAAGAAAGAGAAAGCGGAATTGGAGGAATGAGAGGTGCGGGCGCTGCATGGCAGCGCCCGCACTATTTTTCCCTGCCGCCTGTGTCCGGCGGTGCGTTTCCCCCGGGGAAAAGGGATAACTTGGGCTCTTCCGCGGAGATATATAGTTCTTCGCATTCCTGCTGGGCCGCCTCCAAAATCTCGATCGCGTCTGCCGTGGCGCGAAACAGCTTGAAGTACAGTTCTCTATAATCTGGCATTCCATTCACCTCAGTCCAATTATAGGACAATATGACCCTAAAATCAATAGGACAATTTGACATAATATAATTGGTGATGGTAATGTCAAGGGTCAAAGAACTCCGCAAGAAACGCGGTTACACGCAGGTGAAAATGCAGATGCTCACTGGTATTGACCAGAGCGCGTATTCCAAAATTGAGCGTGGGATCCGCTATATGTCATTTGAACAGTGTAAGCGAATTGCGCTGGTATTGGATACCAGTATGGACTATTTGGCCGGGCTCACGGATCAGATCGAACCATACCCAAGGAATTCAGATAACCAAGATAATTAGCCAGGGCATAAAACAGAGCGGCGGCGGGCCAACCACCCGCCGCCGTTCCGTTTTATGCCCTCAAAGCTGCTTATACATGGCCTCCGCGTCCGCCTTGCCCACGATGTCGGCGGTGGACAGCACCTCCACCCGGATGAGCTTTTCGCCGAACTTCAGCTCCAGCACGTCGCCGGTTTTCACGTCGTAGGACGCCTTCACCGGCCTGCCGTTGGCGGCCACCCGGCCCGCGTCGCAGGCCTCGTTGGCCACGGTGCGCCGCTTGATGAGCCGGGACACCTTCAGCCATTTGTCCAATCGCATATTAACTGCACCTCCAAACGAAATGAGGCAGGGCCGACGCCCTGCCTCACCGGGGTTCCTTGTTACTGGGCCACGGTGTCCTTCAGGGCCTTGCCGGCCTTGAACACGGGCACCTTGGAAGCGGGGATCTGGATCTCCTCCTTGGTGTGGGGGTTGCGGCCGGTGCGGGCGGCGCGGGCCTTCACCTCGAAGGAGCCGAAGCCAACCAGCTGCACCTTCTCGCCCTGCACCAGGGTCTCGGTGATCACGTCCACCACGGCGGCCACGGCGGACTCGCTGTCCTTCTTGGACAGGCCGGTTTTCTCGGCCACGGCGTTGATCAGATCTGCTTTATTCATGACGTTTCCTCCTGTAAATCTGTGTTGAACTTGCGGTCTTACCGCAGATTTATACTTAAAGCGCGCGTCGGCGCTGTTAAGTCCCTTCCAGCCTCTTGGCCTCCCGCCACAGGGCGGAGATCTCCGCCTCGGAAAGCTCGCCAAAGGCTTGTCCCCGTTCTGCCGCCAGCTGCTCCGTCCTGCGGAACCGGGCGGAGAACTTGTCGCAGGCGGCGTGGAGGGCGTCCTCCGGGTCGGCGTCCAGGAAGCGGCCCACGCAGACGGCGGCGAACAGCAGGTCCCCCAGCTCCTCCGCGGGATCCCCCTCCCCCGACAGGGCGGCGGCCTTCAGCTCATCCAACTCCTCGGACAGCTTGTCCAGCGCGCCGGACACGTCCCGCCAGTCGAAGCCGGCCTTGGCGGCCTTCTTCTTCATCTTCTCCGCCCGCCACAGGGCGGGCAGGGAGCAGGCCACCGCGTCCACCGCGTCGGCCTGGGTCTCCTGGTGCTTTTCCTTCTTCTTGAGTTCCTCCCAGTTGGAGAGGATCTCCCCAGTGGAGTGGACCACCACGTCCCCGAACACGTGGGGGTGGCGGTAGATCAGCTTTTTGCATACGCCGTCCGCCACATCGTCCAGGCTGAACCTTCCCGCGTCCGCCTCAATGTCGGCGTGGAACACCACCTGGAGCAGCACGTCCCCCAGCTCCTCCTTCAGGTGCTCCGGGTCGTCCTCGTCGATGGCCTCGGCCACCTCGTAGGCTTCCTCCAAAAAGTTGCGGCGGATAGACTGGTGGGTCTGCTCCTGGTCCCAGGAGCAGCCGCCGGGATGGCGCAGGATACGGACGATTTCCCGCAGATCCTGGCAGTTATAAGACGATTTCGCAGACCAGTTTATCATAGTATCACCTGAATTGCAATAGATTTCCGCCAACTATTCGCCCAGATTTGTAAAAAAGCGGAAATATCTGGGGGCATACCCTCACTGGATATGCAGCAGGCGGGCAATTTTGTCCCCCTTTGGCATGAGGGACAGGTCATCCTTAGAGATGGCCTTGGTCAGCAGGATCAGGGCAAAATAGACGATCACCGCCACCCCGATGGCCACCGCCACCGCCAGGGCGTTGCCCTTCCAGGACAGGATGGCCTTGCCCGCCTCGTCCAGGATGGCCAGGCCGTTCTCGTCCTTCATCTGGAACAGGCCCACCTTGACCAGTGCCTTGGACAGCAGGCCGCAAATGGCCCAGGCGGAGGCGCCCATGGCGGCCGCGGCGGCGGCCGGCTTGGCGAACACCCGCACATAGCTCAGGGAGCGGGGAAGGGCCAGTTTGATGATCACCAGGTCCAGCAGGGCGATGAGGGTGAAGCAGACCACCGTGCTGATGGCCCCGCCCTTGATGTTGATATCGGGGTTGCCGATGAGGATATAGCCCACGATGAGCTTGCACACACAGCCGATCAGGGTGATGACCATGGGCAGGGTGACCAGCTTGTGGGCCTGCATGATGGAGTTGCTCACCAGCATGAAGCACACGGAGATGGACGCGATGCCCAGCAGGGACAGCATCCAGCCCGCCAGCGCCACGTCGGTGGAGGGGTAGAGCAGCCGGATGATGGGCTCGCCGAGGACGAACAGGCCCACGCCGGCGGGGAAGGCCAGCAGGGCGGTGGTGCGCAGGGTGGTCTCGCTGATCTGGGCGCCCTGCCGGTAGTTTTTCACCGCCCGGGCGGCGGACACCGCCGGGATCACGCTGGACGTCAGGGGGACCATGAAGGAGGCGGGCAGGTTGTAGAGGGTCATGGTCTTGTTGTAAACGCCCTTGAGGGTGCGGGCGGCGTCCTCGGTGATCCCCAGGGCCTCCTGGAGGCGGTCCATAATGATGGCGGAGTCCAGAATGTTGGTGGCGGCGATGATGGACGAACCGATGGTGATGGGGATGGCCAGCTTGGCCAGGGTGCCGAGGATCTCCCGGCCGCTGTCGGGCACGTCCCGGCCCGCCTTCTGGTGAGCCAGGCGGGTGCGGTAGCACCAGTACATATACACCATGGCCAGAAAGACGCCGATGGACACACCCAGGATGGCCCCGGCGGCGGCCAGCGACTCGTCCATCCCGGCCCTGACGATGAGGGAGGCCAGGGCCAGGCCGATGACCAGCTTGCACATGGCCTCGATGATCTGGGAGATGGCGGTGGGGGCCATGAGGGACTGGCCCTGGAAGTACCCCCGCAGGGCGGACATGGGGCAGATGAAGAACACCGCCGGGGCCAGGGCCAGGATACTCCAGTAGGCGCGGCTGTTGTGCATGGCCTCGGCCAGCTGCCGGGGGAATACCGCCATAATCAGGAAGCTGATGGTGCCCAGCACGCAGAAGGCGCACACGGCCAGCCGGAACACCTTGTTCACCTGGTTCACCCGACCGGTGGCGTTGGCCTCGGACACCATTTTGGACAGGGCCACGGGCAGGCCGCCGGTGGAGATGATGATGAGCAGGGAATAGATGTCGTAGGCGGTGTTGAAGTCGGCAAAGGCCGCATCGGTGAGGATGTTGCCCAGGGGGATTTTATACAGCGCGCCGATGAGCTTGACGATGATGATCCCGGCGGTCAAAATGGCCGCGCCGCCGAAAAACGAGTTCTTTTTTGGGGTGGAAGCAGACATATCCTCAGACCTTTCCCATCACTTAAAAATAAGGGGCAGGGCGTACTGTTTGACCTCGGCTTTGATTTTGTCCAGGTCCAAGGTTAAAAAGGCCCCGTTTTGGTATATGATTTTCCCCCGGGCCATATTCATCCATACGTTGGCGCCATGGGCGGAGAACACCAGGTTTTCCGCCTCGTCGTGGCAGGGGATGAGGTTGGGGGCGTCGAAGTCTACCAGAATCAGGTCGGCCACGGCGCCCGCCGCGATCCGCCCGGTGTCCCGGCCCAGGGCCTTCGCGCCGTTGACGGTGGCCATCTCCAGGGCCTGGGGCGCGGTGACGGCCATGGGGTCGCAGGCAGCGCCGTTGTGGAGGATCGCGGCCAGCTTCATGTCGGCAAAGGGATCGATGCTGTTGTGGGAGCTCACCCCGTCGGTGCCCAGGGCCACGTTTACCCCGGCCTTGGCCATGGCGGGGATGGGAGCAATACCCGAGCCCAGCTTCAGGTTGGAGTAGGGGTTGTGGACGCAGGACACGCCCTTCTGCGCCATGACCGCCCAGTCCTCGGGGGTGGTGTAGACGCAGTGGGCGGCGATGGCCCGGGTGTCCCACACGCCGTACTGATTCAATGTCTGGATGGGGGTGAGGCCGTTGTGGCGGGCCTTGCATTCCTCATGCTCTTTCTTCGTCTCGGACACGTGGACGTGCATCCCCAGCTTGTGGGCCTGGGCGTAGTCCGCCATCCACTGCCACAGGGGGGCGGAGGAGGTGTACTCCCCGTGGATGGAGGCGTCCACCAGGATCTGTCCATCCCCGGCCATGTGCCACTCCTCGGTGAGGGCGCGCTGGTTGGCGCAGTCGCCGCACTTGTCCGGGGAGAAGTCCGCCGGGTCGCCGAAATACACCCCGCCCACGGACAGGTTGGCGGAGATGCCCGCGTCCATCACCTGCCGGGCGATGACCCCGGTGCGCATATACATATCGGCGATGCAGGTGACGCCGGAGGCGATCATCTCCGCCAGCCCCAGCCCGGTGGCGGCGGCCAGGGAGCGGTCGTCCCACTTGGCCTCGGCGGGGAAGATGAAGTCGTTGAGCCAGCTTTGGAGATCGTGCCCGCCGCCGTAGCCCCGCATAAGGGTCATGGGGATATGGGTGTGGCAGTTGACGAAGCCGGGCATCATCACCTTGCCCGCGCAGTCGATGGTTTCGTCAAAGGCCCCTTGGGGCCGGGTCTGGCCCACGTAGGAGATGCTGGACCCGTCCACCGCCACAAAGCCGTCCCGCAGGGTGGTAAAGCCCTCGTCCATCAGCAGGGCGGTGACGTTGGTAAACAGCGTGGTCATACAAGCGCCTCCCCTTTACAGCTTTTCCAGGCAGGCCAGCACCAGCCGGGAGAACTTGTCCTTGGCCGCGGCGGCGGCGTCCAGCACCTCCTGCTCGCTGAGGGGCTGGTCCAGGATGCCCGCCGCCATATTGGACAGCAGGGTGAAGCCCAGCACCTCCATGCCGCAGTGGCCGGCCACGATGGCCTCCGGGGCGGTGGACATACCCACCGCGTCCCCGCCCAGGGCGCGGACGGCCCGGATCTCCGCCGGGGTCTCGTACTGGGGGCCGTAGCAGTAGAAGTAAACCCCCTCCCGCAGGGGGATGGACAGCTCCGCCGCCGCCTTCCGGGCCACCTCC
>CATLEJ010000113.1 GCA_949916125.1 uncultured Oscillospiraceae bacterium | reverse complement strand
CGGCAAGCCGGAGCACAAGATGGGCATCATCGGCTACCCCACCAGCGATATCATCCTGGAGGACGTGCGGGTACACAAGTCCGACCTGCTGGGCCCGCTGCACAAGGGCTTCGCCACCGCCATGAAAACCCTGGACGGGGGCCGTCTGGGCATGGCCGCCCAGGCGCTGGGCATCGCCCAGGGCTGCCTGGACGAGTCCGTGAAGTACGCCAAGGAGCGCAAGCAGTTCGGCAAGCCCATCGCCAAGTTCCAGGCCATCAGCTTCATGATCGCGGACATGGCCACCGAGATTGAGGCCGCCCGGCAGCTCATCTACTCCACCGCGGTGCGCAAGGACGCGGGCGACCCGGAGAGCTCCAAGCTGTGCGCCATGTGTAAGCTGTACGCCGCCGAGATGTGCAACCGGGTGGCGTATAAGGCCGTGCAGATCCACGGCGGGTACGGCTACATCAAGGAGTACAAGGTGGAGCGGTTCTACCGGGACGCCCGGATCACCAGCATCTACGAGGGCACCAGCCAGGTGCAGCAGATGGTGATCTCCGGCAGCCTGCTGAAATAAGGGAGGGGAACAGGATGAAATTCATTGTCTGCGTGAAGCAGGTGCCCGACACCTCCGGCAAGGTGGCCGTCAAGGCGGACGGCACCATGGACCGGGCTTCCATGGCCACCATTACCAACCCGGACGATCTCAACGCCGTGGAGGCCGCGCTGGCCCTCAAGGACGCCAACCCGGAGGCCAAGGTGGTGCTGGTTTCCATGGGCCCGCCCCCCGCCGCCGGGATGCTGCGGGAGCTGCTGGCCATGGGCTGCGACGAGGCCGTTCTGGTGTCCGGCCGGGAGTTCGGCGGCTCCGACACCTTCGCCACCTCCCAGATTTTGGCCGCCGCCATCGCCCACCTGGGGTTGGAGGATGACGACATCATTTTCTGCGGCCGTCAGGCCATCGACGGAGACACCGCCCAGGTGGGGCCCCAGATCGCCGAGAAGCTGAACATCCCCCAGGTGTCCTACGCCGCCGACTTGACGCTAAGGGGCAATACCCTCACGGTGAAGCGGATGCTGGAGGACGGCTACATGACCATCCAGACCCACACCCCCTGCCTGGTGACCTGCATCAAGGAGCTGAACACGCCCCGGTACATGACGGTGCGGGGGATCCTGGAGTGCGACCAGAAGCCATACACCGTGTACGACTACGAAACCCTCAAGGACGAGCCCCTTATCGAGCCGGACACCATCGGCCTGAAAGGCTCCCCCACCAACGTGTACAAGTCCTTCTCGCCCCCGGTAAAGGGCGCGGGGGTTATGCTGGAGGGCTGCGGCAAAGAGACGGTGGAGCAGTTGTTCGCCGCGCTGGCGGAAAAGCACATCATTTGAGGAGGGCTTGGCTATGTCTACATTTGTAAATACCGATCCCAACGCCTTCCGGGGCGTGTGGGTGTTCTGCGAGCAGCGGGAGGGGGAGCTGAACCCCACCGACTTCGAGCTGCTCAGCGAGGGCCGGAAGCTGGCGGACGACCTGGGTGTGGAGCTGTGCGGCCTGCTGCTGGGCGACGACGTGGAGGGCCTGGCCAAGGAGCTGGGCGGCTACGGGGCCGACCGGGTGTATGTGTGCCAGGATCCGCGGCTGGCGCACTACACCACCGATGCCTATACCAAGGTGATCTGCGACGTGGTGATGGACAAGAAGCCGGAGATTGTGCTGATTGGGGCCACCAACATCGGGCGGGATCTGGGCCCCCGGTGCGCGGCCCGGCTGCACACCGGCCTGACGGCGGACTGCACCCACCTGGACGTGGACGTGGCGAAATACAAGGAGTTCCTGAAAAGCACCTCCACCCTGGATGTGGACGGCATGAAGTTCGATGAAAATGACCGGGGTCTGAAAATGACCCGTCCGGCCTTCGGTGGGCACCTGATGGCCACCATCATCTGCCCCCGGTTCCGGCCCCAGATGTCCACGGTGCGGCCCGGTGTGATGAAGTGCGCACCCTTCGACCAGGCCAGGGCGGACGCCTGCGTGGTGGAGCTGTGCCCGGTGTCCCTGGATGTCAGTGATCTCAGAACGAGGGTGCTGGAGGTGGTGAAGGAGGCCAAAACCGCCGTAGACCTGATCGGCGCGGAGGTGGTGGTGTCCGTGGGTCACGGCATCAGCAAGGACGTGAAGCGGGGGCTGGAGCTGGCCCAGGCGCTGGCGGACACCCTCCACGGGGTGGTGGGCGCGTCCCGGGCGGCGGTGGACGCGGGGTGGCTCTCCGCCGACCACCAGGTGGGCCAGACGGGCAAGACGGTGCGGCCCCGGATCTACATTGCCCTGGGCATCTCCGGGGCCATTCAGCACAAGGCGGGGATGCAGGATTCCGAGTGCATCATCGCGGTGAACTCCAACCCGGACGCGCCCATCTTCGAGGCGGCGGATTACGGGATCGTGGGCGACCTGTTCCAGGTGGCGCCCCTCATGGTGGAGTGCGCAAGGGGAAATTAAGCGGACAGGAAACGTACCCACCAATTTGATAGCTTGACAGCTTTATGAAAGAGAGATCGGAGGCAGGGGGAGTGGCTTTTACTCCCCCTGCCTTTTTTACAAATCACATATCCTGGCCTGTGCCGAATCCGAAAAAAGGGCCAGACACTCTGATAGGGTGTCTGGCCCTTTCATTTGTCGTATTTTGTCGGTTTGCGTCGAAAAAGTCTGTTTTTCCCATGACCTTGCGTCATGGCAGTCTTACATTGCTAAATATCCGTGATCGGCAACCTCAGACCCATCCAGAGGATCTGAGGTTGGTATCGGTGAGCAATTTGGTCAACACAACTCTCCAAGAGTCTGAAACGCCCGTTATCTGTGCTCTTCAATCTCAGATTCTCCAAATTTCTGAGATTGGAGATCGTAAGTATGAACTATGATATAAAAGAGTGTGGAAAGCGTATCCATCAATTGCGAATCCAAGCTGGATATACGCAAAATGAGCTTGCCGCAGAATTGAATATAGATCGAAGTTTTCTAAGTCATATTGAATCCGGGAAAAGGGGTTGCTCTGTTGACTTATTAGTGCAGTTTTCTGACCTGTTCAACGTGTCGTTGGATTACCTTGTTTTAGGTAAAACTGGACTCTCAATGAAAGAAAGAGTTGAAGATCTGATTGATAGACTAACTGCATTTAGAGATAGTTTAGACCAGATAGGTGACTAACAGGCCCGGAATGTGACTAATACTCTACATACTAATAACCCAGCATCCCCTACAATCAAAGTACAGCCGAAAGGCCCTGTACTTTGATAAGTTCATATCAGCAGTACGGGCAACCGCCCGGATAGACGAGCATCCCGCAGCGCACGCCACGACCCGGAGGGGGCAGCCGCCCTCTCCGGTGAGCGAGAATGCCACCTGCGGGGCGGCCTCACATGGGGCCCCAGCAAAGCCGGCCTTCAGGCTTTGCTGGGAGAGGAGACGTTGCGAAATGAGCGAGCTTTCGGCCTTTGGACGGAAGCGAGTGATATGGAGCCCACGGCGACGAGGCCGCCGGCACTGACCCTGTCCGGGCCCACAATGAGACGCCTTAGACCGGCCTGAGAACCAGGCCGCAGGGCTCAATCTGGGGTTGAAATCAGTAGAGACCCCAGGTACACGCCCGCGCGGGTTTTGCCAAACCCGGCCCGTACTGTTCCCAACCTCACCGGGGGGCGAGTGCGAATGCGGTGGGAATGATTAGAACAACTTGACTTACAATAGGGGACTTACTGGATGAATACCAAAGATAACAGGCAAAATGCCCATGACATGATAGATCGCATTTTTTGTGATTTACTCCCCGCCCGGGGCATGGCGGAACGGCCCGGACAGCTGGCGCTCAGCCACTTGATGCTGGACGCCCTGCTGGATTGCTCCATCGCCCTGTGCGACGCCGGGACGGGGATTGGCAAAACCTATGCCTATCTGGCGGCGGGAGCGGTGTTTCACCGCTCCCGTACCGCCAGCGAGCAGCCGGTCAAGCCCATCCTGATCTCCACCTCCAGCATCGCCCTGCAAAACGCGGTGATGGGGGAGTACCTGCCCACGTTGTCCGCTGTCATGCTGTCGGATGGCCTGATCACCCAGCCCCTCTCGGCGGTGATCCGCAAGGGCAAATCCCACTACGTCTGCGATTGGCGGCTGGAGCGGCGGCTGAGCCAGCTTGATCTCAGCAAGAAAAACTGGAAGGCCGGACGTGCCCTGCTCTCCCTTCGGGAGCGGCTGGACTTGGACGGTGTTTCCCATTTCAGCAACTACGACCGGGAGCGCGTCTGTGTCCCCCACACCTGCAACTGCAAGCTCGTCGCCGCAAACGCCATATCCCTCACTTTTGCCTCACGGCAAAAGCTCACTCATTCTGTTGCGGCTCCTCTCCCCACAAAGCCAAAGGACGGTTTTGTGGGGGCCCCGAAATGCTGCCGCTACCTCACCTTCCTGGAGAGCTGTGAAACCGGGGCCTATCCCTTCCAGATCTGCAACCACAATCTGCTGCTGGCCGACGCCATCCACCGGAGCACGGGCCGCAGGCCCATCCTGCCGGACGCCTGCGCCGTCATCATCGATGAGGCCCACAAGCTGCCCGAGACAGCCCGCCAGATGTTCGGCACCACCTTGGAAGCCGGGGATATCCACAGCCTGATCCGCTCTCTGCGCCGGGAGAAATTCCTGCTGGCGGCAGAGTCCTTGGCGGAGCTGTCCGCACCGTTGCTGCGGCTGATGGAGCAGCCCTTCGACACCGAAAAGTCCTTCCAGGATTTTTCCCGATTTCTGGCCGCCCCGGCCCGGAACCTGCACATCGTCCAAAAACAGCTCCACGGTTTGCTCTCCAAGCCCACCAATAGGCATCTGCGGAAACTGTCCTCCACCATGGAGCTGTGCACCAAAGAGAATCCTGATCTGGTGTTTTACGCCATGGAGGACAAGCGCGGCGGCACCATGCTTTGCGCCGTGGCCGCCAACATGACCGCCCAGCTGCGGGCCACCCTCTGGAATCAGGAGCGGCCCGCCATCCTCACCTCCGGCACCCTGGCGGTAGGGTTCGATTTCCACCGCTTCAAAGAGGAAACCGGACTGCTGGCCGACGGACGGGTGACAGAGTCCGTCTCCGCATCGCCCTTCGACTACAAGTCCAACTGCCTGCTGTACCTGCCGCTCCATCCGCCCGAACAGGCGGACAGCGGCTATTTTGATACCCTTGCCGCGGAGATCGCCGCCCTGCTGGACACCTGCTGGGGACACGCCCTGGTGCTGTTCACCTCCTACGCCGCTATGTCGGCCATCAAGGAGCGGCTGGCGGAGATGAACCTGCCCTGGGCGGTATTCACCCTGGGCCGGAACGCGGTACATACCACCCAGCAGTTTAAGGCCAGCCCAGGCAGCGTCCTGCTGGCCACTGGGGCCGCCTGGGAGGGCTTTGACTTCCCCGGGGACTGCGTATCCCTGCTGGTGATCCCCCGCCTGCCCTTTTCCCGCCCTGACGCCCTGAAGGAGAAGAAACGGGCGGAGTACCCCTCGCTCCGGGCCTTCATCCGGGCGGTCGTGGTGCCGGAAATGCAGATCAAGCTGAAGCAGGGCTTCGGGCGGGCCATCCGCACCGAGACGGACACCTGTGTGGTGGCCATCCTGGACGAACGGGCCGTACCCGGCCAGCGCCACCACGGCGCCATGCTGGCCGCCCTGCCCGAGCTGCCGGTCACCAGCAGCCTGGAGGATGTGGTGGAGTTTATCATTCAGACCAAAAGCAGCGACTACTTCCATCATGAAAAAGCAAGTGATGTTTAGGGAATATCCCGATGTGGTTGACGTTGATGACCTGTGTAAAATGCTGGGCGGGATCAGCAAAAAACTTGCCTACCGCCTTTTGGCCGATCAAGAAATCAGGAGCGTCCGCATTGGACGCTCCTATAAAATTCCCAAGGTCTGTGTGATCGAGTACCTGACACAGGTTTCATAACTCACCACCATTTCTGTCAAAAGTGACAGAAAAATCGAGTGGTTTTTCTCCACCCGGAGTGATGGCTATTTCTCAGCAAGTGTGGTATGTTGGTGTCGTCGAAGGCAGGCAAATCCACCGCTTGTTATGAGAAAAGGAGGAAAACATGATAACAGGCTGCCTGCAAAAGAAAAATGGTTACTATTACGCCGTCCTCTATTTGAAAGTAGACGGCAAGCGAAAAACGAAGTGGATCGCCACAAAGCTGCCGGTCGCCGGCACCAGCGAACGCAAGGCCCAGAAGGCCCTGGACGAGATCAGGATGCAGTATGAGCGCCAGGAGGAGGCCCGCGCCAGCAAGAAGGCTATGGAGGCCATACTGGCCAAGAACGGCCCACCGGAGGCCCAGATGCCGTTTGCGGACTACATGGAGAAGTGGTTGAGCAGCGTCCGACCCTCCATCGCCACAGCTACCTACCAGAGCTACTCTATTATGATGAAAGCCCGGGTAATCCCGTACTTCACGGCCTCCCACATCCAACTCGGCGAGCTCACGCCACAGCATATCGAGGACTTTTATCAGACCATCCTCAATGACGGGTGCACCACCAACACAGTGATTCACTATCATGCCATCATCCGCAAGGCGCTCCAGAGTGCGGTAAAGAAGGATATCCTCGCCAAAAATCCCGCCGACAAGGTGGACCGCCCCAAGAAAAATGTCTTCCACGGCTCGTTCTACAGTGAGGATGAAATGCTCGACCTGTTTGACGCCGTCGCAGGCGACCCTCTGGAGCTCTGCATCAAGATCGCCGCTTATTATGGCCTGCGCCGCAGCGAGGTGCTGGGGCTCCGTTGGGACGCCATTGACTTCGAAAAGAAAACTATTTCCATTTCCCATAAAGTGATCGAGGCCAATGTAGATGGTAAATTCGTCCCGGTGGGAGAGGACGTGCTCAAAACCAAGTCCAGCTTCCGCACCTTGCCGTTGATCCCAGTGGTGGAAGGCTTGCTGCTGGCCGAGAAGGAAAACCAATCCAAAAATCGGCGGCTGTTCAAAAGCTCGTATTGCCGGGACTATTTGGACTACGTCTGCGTGGATGAGAGCGGAAAGATCCTGCGGCCCAACTACGTCACAGAGCATTTTGGCTGGGTGATCCGCAAGTATGGTCTTCGCAAAATCCGCTTCCACGACTTACGTCATATTTTTGCCACGATGTCCCTGGAAAACGGTATGGACGTGAAGACCCTCTCCGCCATGCTGGGCCATGTGTCGGCGGCGACTACCCTGGACATCTATGCCCACATCACCGACACGATGCAGGCGGAGGCGGCGGCCAGGATCGACCGGGGGTTGGGGAATGAGGTGGAGGAGGCGGGGCGGGCAGAAGAACTGCAGATGACCGACTTCCGGCCCGTGGAAGGCCGGATCCGCAGGCCCGGAACCGGGTGCATCACCGAGATCAACGACCACCTGTTTGAGGGCCGTTACTCCCCTACCTGGCCCGATGGCAGGCGCCGCGCCAGGAATGTCTACGCCAAAACCCGGGCGGAGTGTGAGGAAAAGCTGGACACCCTGATCCGGGAGATGCAGACGGAGCGGAAGTTGCTCCTGGACCAGGCGCGGGGGATCGTCCCACCTTCAGCGCTCACCCAAAAGCAGAAACAGATCTGGGAGTATATGAAATTCCACCCAAAGGAAACCAACCTGAGTGCCATCGCCAGAGGGGCCGGGGTGAACCGACACACGGCGGCAAAGCACTATGAACTAATCCGGGAGATGGTGGGGTATGGATAGGTGACGTGTTGGCCTGCCAGATTTTAACACGCTATAGTCAAAGAAAAGACCGAAGCACTGCCGCCAGCCGTTCCGCCGCCGCGCCCAGCCCCTCAAACCCGACGCACCGGCTGGGTTTGGCGTTGACGATCTGATCCAGCAGGGAGGAGCGCCCCCGCAGAGAAATGACGTGGAGATCCCAGCAGAAGCGGCGGTCCGGTTCTTCGCCGTAAGGCAGGGCTTTGATGCCAAGATGCCGCTGGAGGGGGATGGTCAGGCCCAATTCGATTGGTTCAGTCCCGTTCATCGTTGTGTGCCGTCCATGATTTGCAACGCCGCCACGATGTCCTTCAGAACCAGGGGCTGCATACTGTCCGGATAGCCGCTGAGATCGGCCTGTTCCAAGGCGGCCCGGATACGGGGGAGGAGTTCCGGCCTTGCCGCCGCGATTTCCGGCAGGGCCGCCACACACTGACGGGCGGTGATGGGTTTTATATCCGTCACATGGGACAGAAATTCGTCCAACAGGGCGTCAAATTTCCTGTCTGTATCCCAGCGGGCGTTGGCCGCCAGGATGGAGATGGCTCGGTTGCGCACCAGGGAGTTTTTGCGGCGCAAGAGAGCCGCAAACTGGTCAAAATAGGGATACCCAAGCATCGGATCCCTGGCTCTCCGCGGCGATCTGCAGGGCAAAGGCGTAGGCGTCCTTTGCGTCTTTTCCTGTCAAGCGGGCGATGCAGGCATCAATATCCATATCAGATCAGCACCCCCTCACAGTGGTCGATCTCATGCTGGATGATCTGGGCCGTCCAGCCGGTGAAGGTCTTGAACCGGGTCTGGAATTTTTCGTTCTGATACTGCACCTTGATGGACTTCCACCGTTTGGCCCTGCGGGTGCCGGACAGGGACAGGCAGCCCTCCTCCGCCTGGTAGGGCTCGGACTTCTTGACAATCTCCGGATTGAACATGACCATGTATGCACCCTCGTTGTCAAACACGATGATCCGCTTGTTCATGCCGATCATATTGGCCGCCATGCCCACGCAGCCGTCCTTGTGGGCGGCCAGGGTGTCCAGTAGGTCTTGGGCAACGGGCAGATCTTCCGGCGCGGCAGGCTCGGCCTTCCGGGCTAAAAACGCTTCATCGTGCATGATCTCACGAACCATGGATATCAGCTCCCCAAATAATGCCGCCGGTGCTTTTCACGGCGGTGAATTTATGATATACTCCAATAAAATACCATGAACAGGGGAAGAAATCAAATCTTTCCCATGACTGGAGGCGGTATCATGATTGACGTTTTCAAAAAGCTGATGGAGCAGGCGTTGGATCTGGAGCTGACAGTCCGCTTTACCAAACGGGATGGGGAGTGGTTCGAGGCGCTGGGCGACGAGCTGGACAGCCTGTCCTTGGAGGAATTGGAGGAGTATCGGGCGGAGTTAGAAGCCCGGCTGTGCGATATGGACGACAGCGAGCCAGAGGACATGGACAGCGAGGAGTTTGAGCGATGGGCGGACGCCCACGAGAGCTTGGAGGATCTGCTCAGCGAGGTGGAGGATCGGATTGACGAACTGTCATAAGAAATAACTCGAAAGAAAA
>CATLEJ010000112.1 GCA_949916125.1 uncultured Oscillospiraceae bacterium | reverse complement strand
GGGGGAAAATGTGGTAGACTAACACAATAACGCCATTTGCCGGGAGGATCTGCCATGACAAACTGGAACGCCCTTTTTGACAGACTGCGCGCCGCCGTCCCCGCCCTGGAGCTGCGCCGGGACGAGCCCATGAGCCGCCACACCTCCTTCCAGGTGGGTGGGCCGGTGCCCATCATGGCCCTGCCCAGGCGGGAGCATGAGGTGGAACAGCTCTTCTCCGTGGCCGTGATGGAGTTCGGCGTCAAGCCGTTTTTCATGGGCCGGGGCACCAACCTGCTGGTGGGCGACGAGGGGGCCGACCTGCTGGTGGTGAAGGCCTTTGACGGCCTGAACCGGCTGGAGCTGCTGCCCCAGGGCGAGTGGCCCGGCTGTCGGACCATTTTAGCGGGGAGCGGCGTGTCCCTGGCACGGCTTTCCGGCTTTGCCCTGGAGTGCGACCTCACCGGCCTGGAGTTCGCCCAGGGCATCCCCGGCAGCGTGGGGGGCGGCGTGTACATGAACGCCGGGGCCTACGGCGGGGAGCTGAGCCAGGTGGTGAGCAGCGTGGTGTCCACAGAGCTGCCCCCCAGGTGGTTTCCCCGGGAGGATACCGACCCCCTGTTTTCCTACCGCCGCAGCGTCTACCAGGAGCGGGAGGAATTTATCCTCCGGGCCTGTTTTTCCCTGAAGCCCGGCGACCCCGCCGGGATCAAGGCGAAAATGGACGACCTGGCCCGGCGCCGCCGGGAGAAGCAGCCCCTGGAGTACCCCAGCGCCGGCTCCACCTTCAAACGCCCCGCCCCGGTGGACGGCCAGCCCGTCTACGCTGCCGCCCTCATCGAACAGTGCGGGCTGAAGGGGCTGACGGTGGGCGGGGCCCAGGTGTCGGAGAAGCACGCCGGCTTTGTGATCAACCGGGGCGGGGCTGCCTGCGCCGATATCGTAACGCTGATGGCCCAGGTGCGGGAGCGGGTGCTCCGGGAGACGGGCGTCACATTGGAACCCGAGGTGCGCTATCTGGGGAAGGAGGGGGAAGGATGGAATTTCTGATTGTGTCCGGCCTGTCCGGGGCGGGCAAATCCACCGTCATGTCCATTTTGGAGGACAGCGGCTTTTTCTGCGTGGACAACCTGCCCCCGGTGCTCGTCCCCAAGTTCGCCGAGGTGTGCCTGGCCGGGGCGGGCTCCTATGAGCGGGTGGCCATGGTGTGCGACATCCGGGCGGGGGAGCAGTTCGACGGCCTGTTCCAGGCCATGGACGCGCTGGCGGCCATGGAGTTCCGCTACAAGGTGCTGTTTGTGGACGCGGACGACTCCACCATCATCAAGCGGTACAAGGAGACCCGCCGCGGCCACCCCCTGCTGGCGGAGGCGGGCAGCCTGTCCCGGGCGGTGGAGCGGGAGCGGGCGGCCATGGAGCCGCTGCGGGCGCGGGCGGACTACATCATCACCACCTCATCCCTGCCGGTGCGGAAGCTGCGGGGGCAGGTGCTGGATATGTTCGCCCCCAACCGCAAGAGCGCCAACGAGATGAGCATTTCCGTCACCTCCTTCGGCTTCAAGTACGGCATCCCCTTGGAGGCCGACCTGGTGTTTGATGTGCGCTTCCTGCCCAACCCCTTCTATGTGGAGGGGCTGCGGCCCCTGACGGGGCTGGACCAGGGGGTGGCGGACTACGTATTCGCCAGCCCCACCGCCCAGGAGCTGATGGAGCACCTGCGAGGGCTGATGGACTTCCTCCTGCCCCACTTCGTGGAGGAGGGCAAGAGCGCCCTGGTCATCGCCGTGGGCTGCACCGGCGGGCGGCACCGCTCGGTGGCGGTGACCCACGCCTTGTGCGAGTACATCCAGGGCCTGGGCTACGCGGCCGGTGAGACCCACCGGGATATGACGAGGGCATGACAATGGGAAATCAAAAGCTGCGCCAGGGCCCGGCTATCGCGGCCCTGGGGGGCGGGCACGGCCTGTCCGCTATCCTGAGGGGGCTGAAGCTCTATACCGACGACCTCACCGCCATTGTCACCGTGGCCGACGACGGCGGCGGCTCCGGCGTCCTCCGGGAGGACCTGGGGATGCCCCCGCCCGGCGACATCCGAAACTGCATGGAGGCCCTGGCGGACACCGAGTCGCTGATGCAGCAGCTGCTGGCCTACCGCTTCCCCGACGGGCGTTTGGCCGGGCAGGCCTTCGGCAACCTGCTGCTGGCGGCGCTGGACGGCATCTCCCCCTCCTTCGACCAGGCGGTGGCCCGGATGAGCGAGGTGCTGGCCATTTCGGGGCGGATCCTTCCGGTGACCAACGCCAACGTGCAGCTGGAGGCCGCCTTTGAAAACGGCGCCAGCGTCCGGGGGGAGTCCAAGATCTCCGACGCCAAAAAGGCGCAGAACTGCCGCATCCACCACGTGCGCCTGCTGCCCGAGCACACCCCCGCCCTGCCCGCGGCGGTGGAGGCCATCCGGCGGGCCGAGGTGGTGCTGCTGGGGCCGGGGAGCCTCTACACCAGCGTGATCCCCAACCTGCTGGTGGACGGCATCGCCGAGGCCATCCAGGACAGCGCCGCGCTGAAAATCTACGTCTGCAACATCATGACCCAGGACGGGGAGACGGAGGGCATGACCGCCCAGGACCACGTGGCCGCCCTGCTGGAGCACGGCGGGCCGGGGCTGGTGGACCTGTGCCTGTGCAATTCCGACCCCATCGGCCCGGCGCTGCTGGAGCGCTACTCCGCCGAGGACGCGGAGCCCATGCGGGCGGACCGCCGGGAGCTGGAGCTGCTGGGGGCGGAGCTGGTGTGCCGTCCCCTGCTGGACGAGGGGTGCGGCTACGCCCGCCACTCCGGGGAGAAGGTGGCCCGGGCGGTGGTGGAGCTGTACCAGCAGCGGGCGGACACCAAGATTTTTTAGGGGCTGCCCACACACGAATTTTTGAGGAGGGATCGCCGTGGCCTTTTCCGCCGACGTGAAGCAGGAGCTGTGCCGTCAAGCCGTGAGCCGGCGCTGCTGCGCCCAGGCGGAGGCCTACGGGATTCTCCTGTTTTGCAGTGCCTTTGACCGCCGCCAGGCCCGGATTGTCACCGAGAGCCCCGGGCTGAAGGAGCGTCTGCCCATCCTGTTCCGCAGGGCGTTTAAGCTGGGCTTTGACCAGTCCCCGGAGCCGGGCGAGGGCAAGGGCGTCTTCCTCATCGAAGACCCCGGCAAGCTCAGGGCCATATTCGACGCCTTCGACCTGGAGTGGGACGGCTCGGTGTCGCTGCACATCAACCTGGCCCGGCTGGAGGATGAGCACTGCCGCACCGCCTTTCTCCGGGGGGCGTTCCTGGCGGGAGGGTCGGTCACCGACCCCATGAAGGGCTACCACCTGGAGCTGGCCACCTCCCACTACCACGCGGGCCGGGAGCTGCCCGCCCTGCTGCGGGAGGCGGGCTTCGAGCCCAAGGAGACGGAGCGCAAGGGGAACCGGGTGATCTACTTCAAGCACTCCGACCAGATCGAGGACTTCCTCACCTTCCTGGGCGCCCCGGTGTCCGCCATGGGGGTGATGGCCGCCAAGATCGAGCGGGACCTCCGGGGCAGCGTGAACCGGCAGGTGAACTGCGACAGCGCCAACCTGGACAAGACGGTGGCGGCGGCCCGGGAGCAGCTGGACGCCATCCGCCGGCTGGAGGAGGCCGGGCGGCTGGAGGGCCTGCCGGACAAGCTCCAGGAGGCGGCCCGGCTGCGGCTGGACAACCCGGAGCTGAACCTGGCCCAGCTGGGGGCGCTGTGCGACCCGGCGGTGAGCAAATCGGCCTTCAACCACCGGATGCGGAAGCTGCTGGAATTGGCGGAGGAGTCGCCGTGAAGCGGTACGAATTATACAGCAGCCTTTCCCCGGAGGAGTTGAAAAAGCGTCTGACCTGGGAAGTCTCTGTGGAAAACGAGCAGTACAAAAAGCGGTTCAAAATTGTCCTGCGCTGGACGGGAGAATACGAGTTCACCTTCCGCACCGAGGAATACAGCGGGGCCTCCGGCGTTGACGCGGGCGGGGCGGCCGGCCCGGGGTGGCTGTCCGCCGGGTTCCGGGCCGGGACGAGCCGGAGCGCAGCCTATTCCCCGGTATTCTGCGGGCAGATTGTCCCGGACGGGGCGGGCAGCGTGATCTCCGGCCATTTCCGGCAGGTTGCGCTGGGCTGGGTTGTGGGCATAATCATGGCTGCGGCCATTGCAGCAGCAGGGGGCGTGTGGGGCCAGACCGGCTGGGCCTTGCTGGCCGCCGTCCTGTGCATCCCCATGGCCTATTCCCTGCTCCGGCCGGATCGCACCCGGGCCGCCGGGGAGCTGTGGGACGTGCTGGAACAAATATTGGCGTTTATTGAGGACGAACGCAAGCAAGAGACAGAGAAGGAGTGACCACCATGGCCTTTGCCCACTTACATCTCCACACCGAATACTCCCTGCTGGACGGGGCCTGCCGCATCAACCAGCTGGTGGAGCGGGTCAAGGCCCTGGGCCAGACCGCCGTGGCCATCACCGACCACGGGGTCATGTACGGCGTCATCGACTTCTACCGGGCCTGCAAGGCCGCCGGGATCAAGCCCGTCATCGGCTGCGAGGTCTACGTGGCCCCCCGCACCCGGTTCGACCGGGTGCACGAGCTGGACGGATCCGCCCGCCACCTTGTCCTGCTGTGCCGGAACGAGGAGGGCTACCGCAACCTGAGCTACATGGTGTCCATGGCCTTCACCGAGGGCTTCTATATCAAGCCCCGGATCGACATGGACCTGCTGCGGGAGCACTGCGGGGGGCTCATCGCCCTGTCCGCCTGCCTGGCGGGGGAGATTCCCCGGCGGCTGCGCAACGGCGACTATGAGGGGGCGAAGGCCCACGCCCTGGAGATGCGCTCGCTGTTCGGGGAGGACGGCTACTACCTGGAGATACAGGATCACCGCATACCCGAGCAGCAGGCGGTGATCGCGGGGATGCTGCGGCTGAGTAAGGAGACGGGCATCCCCCTGGTGGCCACCAACGACTGCCACTACCTCACCCGGGAGGACGCCGCCATGCAGGATGTGCTCATGTGCGTCCAGATGGGCAAGCTGGTGGAGGACACCGACCGGATGCGGTTCGAGACGGACGAGTTCTACGTCAAGAGCGAGAACGAGATGCGGGCGCTGTTCCCCAACTGTCCCGAGGCCATCGACAACACCCAAAAGATCGTAGATCTGTGCAATGTGGACTTTGAGTTCGGCAAATACCACCTGCCCGAGTTCAAGCTGCCCCAGGGCGAGACCGACGGCGACGCCTACTTTGAGAAGCTGTGCTGGCAGGGCTTCGGCCGGCGCTACCCCGGCGGCGGGGAGGAGCTGAAAAACCGCCTGCGCATGGAGATGGGGGTCATCCGGCAGATGGGGTTTGTGGACTACTTCCTCATCGTGTCCGACTTCATCGGCTACGCCAAGGAGCACGGCATCCCGGTGGGACCGGGGCGCGGCTCCGGGGCGGGCTCTATGGTGGCCTACTGCCTGCGGATCACCGACGTGGATCCTATCAAGTACGGCCTGATCTTCGAACGGTTCCTGAACCCCGAGCGGGTGACCATGCCCGATATCGACATCGACTTCTGCATCCGGAGGCGGCAGGAGGTTATCGACTACGTGTCCCGGAAGTACGGGGAGGACCACGTGGTGCAGATCGTCACCTTCGGCACCATGAAGGCCAAGGCCGCCATCCGGGACGTGGGGCGGGTGCTCAACTTTCCCTACTCCGAGGTGGACGCCATTGCCAAGCAGGTGCCCTTCGACCCCAAGATGACGCTGGACAAGGCGCTGGTGCTGTCCAAGGGCCTGTCCGACCTCTACAACGGGGACGAGCGGGTGCGGGAGCTGGTGGACATGGCCCGGAAGATCGAGGGGATGCCCCGCAACGCCTCCACCCACGCCGCCGGGGTGGTGATCACCAAGCGGCCGGTGTACGAATACGTCCCCCTGGCCACCAACGACGGCCAGCCCGTCACCCAGTACACCATGACCACCATCGAGGAGCTGGGCCTGCTGAAAATGGACTTCCTGGGCCTGCGCAACCTCACCGTGCTGGACGACGCGGCCAAGATGGTGCGGAAAGAAATTCCCGGCTTCCAGCTTTCGGACATCCCCGACGACGACGCGGCGGTGTACCAGATGCTGTCCGAGGGCAGGACCTCCGGGGTGTTCCAGATGGAGTCGGCGGGCATGACCGGGGTGGGCGTGGGCCTCAAGCCCAAGAGCATCGAGGACATCTGCGCCATCATCGCCCTGTACCGCCCCGGCCCCATGGACTCCATCCCCAAATTCCTGGCCTGCGCCCAGGACCCCTCAAAGGTGACCTACAAGCACCCGGCGCTGGAGCCGATTTTGTCCAACACCTACGGCTGCATCGTCTACCAGGAGCAGGTCATCGAGATCTTCCGCAAGCTGGCGGGCTACTCCCTGGGCCAGGCGGACATGGTGCGCCGGGCCATGAGCAAGAAGAAGGAGAAGGACGTGCAGCGGGAGCGCAGCGCCTTTATCCACGGCGACCCCGGCCGGAACATCCCCGGCTGCGAGGCCAACGGCATTCCCGCCGCGGTGGCGGAGTCCATCTACGACGAGATCAACGACTTCGCCCACTATGCCTTCAATAAATCCCACTCCCTGGCCTATGCCATCGTGGCCTACCAGACGGCCTGGTTCAAGTGCCGCCATCCCCGGGAGTATATGGCCGCCCTGCTCACCTCGGTGCTGGACTCCCAGGACAAGGTGGCGGAGTACATCGCCGAGTGCCGGGACAACGGCATCGCCCTGCTGCCGCCGGACATCAACGAATCGGGGGCGGCCTTCACCGTGTCCGGGCCCAACATCCGCTTCGGGCTGGCGGCGCTGAAAGGGGTGGGCATGGGCTTTACCACAGCGGTGCTGGCGGAGCGGGACAAGGGCGGGCCCTTCGCCTCCTTCCCGGAGTTCTGCGTCCGGATGTACGACTGCGACCTGAACAAGCGGGTGCTGGACAGCCTGATCCGCTCGGGCTGCTTCGATCGCATGGGGGCCCGCCGGTCCCAGCTGCTCAAGGTCTACGAGCAGGTGGTGGACGCCATCGCCCGGGACCGGAAGAAAAACCTGGAGGGCCAGTTCGACCTGTTCGGCGGCGGGGGGGACAGCCTGTCCGTGCCCACGGTGACCCTGCCCGACATCCCGGAGTTCTCCCCGGTGGAACTGATGGCCATGGAGAAGGAGACCACCGGGCTGTACCTGTCCGGCCACCCCATGGACGAGTACCGGCAGCAGGCCCAGAAATACGGGGCCGTGCCCATCTCCGCGGTGATGGCCGCGGGGGAGGGGGATGACCGAGCCTCCCCCTACGGCGACGGCCAGCGGGTGACTCTGGCGGGGGTGGTGGCCTCGGTGCGCACCAAGACCACCAAGAACAACTCCCTCATGGCCTATGTTATGCTGGAGGACGCCACCGGCTCCATGGAGCTGCTGTGCTTCTCCCGCACCCTGACGGAGAGCGGGGCCTATTTGAAGGCCAACCTCCCCGTGGCGGTGACGGGCCGGGTGTCCATCCGGGACGAGAAAGCCCCCCAGCTCATGGTGGACCAGGTCATCCCCCTGTCCGGGGAGCGCAGGCGCCCCGCCGGGGCCGGGGAGAACCAGGTGCTGTGGATACGCCTCCCCGACGGGGGGGAGCGGTTCACCTGGCTGAAAACCCTGCTGTCCATGTTCCCCGGGGACGCCCCGGCCATCGTCTACCTGGTGGACAAGCGCCGGAAGCTCCAGACCCACTGCCTCCACCACGAGGCCCTGCTGGCGGAGCTGCGGGAGACACTGGGAGAGGAAAACGTGGTTCTAAAGCCGGGAAATTGAAGGAATCAGCAAAAAGGCGGCGAAGCCGCCCCCAAATCGGAGCCCAGCGGAGCGGCTGGGGAAAGGAGGAGCAAGGAAGCGTGCTTTGTTTTCGCCGAAAGGCGGAAAGAAAGCTGCGCGGGCTTTGCTCCGACGCGGAGAGGAGACGCAAGGGAGCGGAATGAGGAATAGCCGTCAGGCTGTTCCGAATGGAGTGGACTTTGCGTCGACGAAGGAGACATTATGCAAAAGCTCTTAAGCAAAATCGGCAAGGTGCTGTTCCACCGCATGGGCATTGTGGCCGTGCTGATCATCGCCCAGATCGCGCTGTACGCGGCGGGGCTGGTGGTGCTGCGGGACAGCGCCTACTACGACACGGTGGAATGGCTGTTTCTGGTGCTGTCCGTGCTGGCGGCGGCCTGGATCGTGGGGGATAAGAGCAACCCCGGCTATCAAATCGGCTGGCTCATCATCGTGCTGGGGCTGATGCCCTTCGGCTCGCTGGCCTACCTGCTGCTGGGCGGCAACCACCTGTCCGCCTTCAACCAGCGCCGCCTGCGCTCCATGGAGCGCAAGATCCGCCGGAACCTGGGGGACGAGTGCGGCCGCTCCGCCTCCCTGGCGGAGCTCATGGGGGAGGACGCGGGCTGCATGGCCCGCTACCTGGAGCAGACCACCCACTGCCCCGTCTACGGCAACACCCGTACCAAGTACTACCCCCTGGGGGACGACTGCTACGACGACATTTTAGAGGCCCTGCGGGGGGCGCAGCGCTATATCTTCATCGAGTATTTCATCATCGAGGAGGGCAAGCTGTGGAACTCGGTGCTGGACATCGCCAAGGAAAAGGTGCGGGAGGGCGTGGAGGTCCGGGTGATCTATGACGACATCGGCTCCATCGCCACCCTGCCCGGGGATTACCCGGCGGCGCTGGAGCTGCTGGGTATCCACTGCCGGGTGTTCAACCGGTTCGTGCCGGTGGTGTCCCTGCGGCAGAACAACCGGGACCACCGGAAGTATATGATCATCGACGGCCGGGTGGCCTTCACCGGCGGCATCAACATGGCGGACGAGTATATCAACGTCAAGCCCCGGTTCGGACATTGGAAGGATTCCGCCATCCGGCTGGAGGGGGACGCGGTGTGGTCCATGACGGTGTCCTTCCTGTCCATGTGGGACTTCACCAACAGCGAGGAGGAGCACTTCACCCCCTTCCGCCCCGCCCCCGCCCAGGGGGGTGCCGTGGGCTATGTCCAACCCTACCATGACTGCCCCTGGGATAACGAGGCGGTGGGCCAGTCGGTGTATCTCCACCTGATCTACCGGGCCAAGCGGTACGTCTATATCACCACCCCCTACCTTGTCATCGACTATTCGCTGACGATGGCCCTCACCACCGCCGCCAAGTCGGGGGTGGACGTGCGGATCATCACCCCCCACATCCCGGACAAAAAGACGGTGTTCGAGATGACCCGCTCCTACTACGAGGAGCTGCTGGAGGCCGGGGTG
>CATLEJ010000111.1 GCA_949916125.1 uncultured Oscillospiraceae bacterium | reverse complement strand
CCACTTCATCACGGCCAAGCTCCTGGGGGTGAAGGTGAACGAGTTCGCCATCGGCATGGGCCCCGCCCTGTGGACAAAGCAGAAGGGGGAGACGCTGTACGCCCTGCGGGCCTTCCCCGTGGGGGGCTATTGCGCCATGGAGGGGGAGGATGAGGACACCGGCGACCCCCGGGCCTTCTCCCGGCAGAAGGGCTGGAAGAAAATCATTATCCTGTGCGCCGGGTCGTTTATGAACTTCCTGCTGGGGCTGGTGATTGTGCTGGCGCTGTGTCTGGCGTCCCGCCAGGTGGCGGTGCCGGTGGTGACGGAGCTGATGGACGGCTTCCAGCACCAGGGGGAGGCCGGGCTGATGGTGGGCGATCGGATCCTCAGTGTGGACGGGAACCCCGTTCTGGTGAACAGCGACGCCTCCTTTTTTCTCCGCCGGAACGACGGGAACGGCATGGATCTGGTGGTGGAGCGTGAGGGACGGCGGGTGGAACTGAACGATCTGCGGATGGAGCGGTTCGAGTATACCTATGAAGGCCAGACCAGCACAGGCTTCGGCATCATCCTGGGGGAGATGCGGGCTGCCTCCATCCCCCAGCGGCTGGCCGCCGGTTTTGCGGAGGCCATCGACTATGTGCGCATTGTGTGGATCAGCCTGGGTGACCTGGTGACGGGCCGGGTGGCGGTGTCCGAGCTGTCCGGCGTCATCGGCGTGGTGGACGTGGTGTCCGAGATGGGCGCCCAGTCCCAGACCCAGGCGCAGTCCGCCCTTGTGGGCGTTTTGAACGTGCTGAGCATGATGGCCCTGATCGCCGTCAACCTGGCGGTGATGAATCTGCTGCCCATTCCGGCGCTGGACGGCGGGCGGATCTTCTTCGTGCTGCTCAACGGGATCCTGTACGCCGTGGCCAAACGGCGCATCCCCGAGAAATACGAGGGCTATGTCCACGCCGGGGCCTTTGTGGTGCTGCTGGCGCTGATGGCGGTGGTGGCCCTCCACGACGTGTGGAATATTTTTGCGTAGGCGGTGCCTGACATGACGAGAAGAATCAACGTGGGCGGCGTCCCCCTGGGCGGGGGCGCCCCCGTCTCTATCCAGTCCATGACCAATACCGACACCCGGGACGTAGAGGCTACCCTGGCCCAGATCCGGGCGCTGGCGGCGGCGGGGTGCGATATCGTCCGGGTGGCGGTGCCCGATCTGGCGGCGGCCAAGGCCATCGGGGCGCTGAAGGCGGGCAGCCCGGTGCCGCTGGTGGCGGATATCCACTTCGACTATCGGCTGGCCCTGGAGGCGGCGGAGCAGGGCATCGACAAGATCCGCATCAACCCGGGGAACATCGGGGCCCCCGAGCGGGTGGAGGCGGTGGCCAAGGTCTGTAAGGAGCGGGGCATCCCCATCCGGGTGGGGGTGAACGGCGGCTCGCTGGAGAAGGAGCTGCTGGCCAAGTACGGCGGCCCCACCCCGGAGGCCATGGTGGAAAGCGCCCTGGGCCACATCCGCCTGCTGGAGCGGTACGGCTTTGAGGATATCTGCGTGTCGCTGAAGGCGTCCTCCGTGCCCGCCACCATGGGGGCCTACCAGCTGATGGCGGAGCGGTACGACTACCCCCTGCACCTGGGCGTCACCGAGGCGGGCACCCGGGAGCTGGGCGAGCTGAAGGCGGCGGCGGGCATCGGCGGGCTGCTGGCGCTGGGGATTGGCGACACCCTGCGGGTGAGCCTCACCGCCGACCCGGTGGAGGAGGTGTACGCCGCCCGGCGGATTTTGAAGGCTGTCGGCCTGCGCACCGAGGGGCCGGAGCTCATCTCCTGCCCCACCTGCGGGCGGACGCAGATCGACCTGATCCCCATGGCGGAGCGGGTGGAGGAGCTGCTCAAGGGCGTGGACAAGCCCATCACCGTGGCGGTGATGGGGTGTATCGTCAACGGCCCCGGCGAGGCCCGGCACGCCGACGTGGGGCTGGCCGGGGGCCGCGGCGAGGGCGTGCTGTTCAAACACGGGGAGATCGTGGCCAAGGTGCCGGAGGAGGAACTGGTGCCGGGGCTGATGAAGCTGATCGAGGAGCTGTGAGGAGAGCAATATGAACCACATCGGAACGCAGTACATAGAGACGGATCGGCTGATCCTGCGGCGGTTCGAGCTGTCCGACGCGCCCGCTATGTTCGCCAACTGGGCGTCCGACGACGAGGTGACAAAATACCTGACCTGGCCCACTCACGCCGATGTGTCGGTGACGGAGGGTGTCCTGAAAGATTGGGTGGCCCAATACGGACAGGACGACTGCTACCGGTGGGCGATCACCCTGAAAGAAAACGGCCCCCAGCCCATCGGGAACATCGACGTGTGCCACTGGCCTGAGGACGGGGCGGTTCCGGAGATCGGCTACTGCATGGGCAGACGCTGGTGGCGCCGGGGGATCATGTCCGAGGCGCTGGGGGCAGTGCTTGATTTCCTGTTTGACCGGGTGGGCGTGGAGCGGATTGTGGCCCGCCATGACGTGAACAATCCCCACTCCGGCGGCGTGATGCGCAAGTGCGGCATGAAGTTCGAGGGGATCCGTGAAAAGTCGCACCAGAACAACCAGGGTGTGATCGACACCGCCAACTACTCCATTGAGCGGGACAAGAGATAAGGAGCGAGACAGAACTATGCCGACCTTTCAACAGACCTTTGCCAACTGCCCCTTCCCGGAAGGGGTTTTGGCTGTTTTGGGGGACTATCCCGTCCGGGTGCGGGTGAACCGGGCCCGGCGGGCCATGGAGGTGGCGGCCAGCGGGGCCGTTGTCTCCCAGGAAATTCTGGCCCAGGCGGCGGATTGCCTGAGACAGGCCTTTGGCCTCAGCGCGGCCACTGTTTCAGTGGACGAGGCCGCGCCGCCGGAGCAGTCCGCCCCGGCTCAGGCGGCGGAACAGCCCGCCTGTCCGCCCGCGCCGCCGGAGCGCCCCGGGGAGGCGGAGCCCTCCCCGCCTGAGAATACGCCGGCGTCGGAGGGAAAACCTCCTGCGGGATTGGAGGCCCAGATGGAAGCCGCGCGCCGCAAGGTGCTGCGCTCCGCCAATCCCGCGCCGGGCGGCGGGAAAAAACGGGTCAAGCAGATCTACGGCAAGATCAACGGGAAAAAGCAGCCCATCCCCATGGGGAAGCTCGCCCTGGATATGGGCAGCGTATTGGTGGAGGGCGAGGTGTTCAATGTGGAGCACCGGGAGCTGCCCCGGCGCAAGGCGTGGGTGGTGTGCTTCGACGTCACCGACCTCACCGGCTCCATCCGGGTGACCCGGTTTATGGAGGGGGAAGAGGCCAAGCCCATCATCGACCAGGTGAAAAAGGGCCAGCGGCTTCAGGTGCAGGGGCGGCTCACCCTGGGGCGGTTTGACAACGGCGACCTGGTGCTGGAGCCCTACGGCATCAACGAAGTGCCCAAGCCAGAGGGCCGGAAGGACACCGCCCCGGACAAACGGGTGGAGCTGCATTTACATACCAAAATGTCCATGATGGACGCGCTGTGTGACACCAAAGCTGTGGTAAAGCGGGCCATTGAGTGGGGCCACCCCGCCATTGCCATCACCGACCACGGGGTGGTGCAGTCCTTTCCGGACGCCTACAGCGCCTCCGGCCGGGGGGAGAAGATCAAAATCCTCTATGGCGTGGAGGCCTATTACCAGAACGATATGGACGAGCAGGCCGCCGTTCACGGGCCGGGGGATCTGCCGCTGGACGGGGAGTTTATCGCCTTCGACCTGGAGACTACCGGGCTGGACCAGCGTGTGGACGCCATTATTGAGATCGGCGCGGTGCGCATCCGGGACGGGGAGGTGGTGGACAAGTTCGCCTCCTTTGCCCACCCCGGGCATCCGCTCAGCGCCAAGACTGTGTCTCTCACCGGGATCACCGACGAGCTTTTGAAGGGCGCGCCCGCCCCGGAGAAGGCGGTGGACGCCTTTTTGGACTGGGCGGGCGACGCCCCCCTGTGCGCCCACAACGCCGCCTTTGACACCGGGTTTATCCGGGAGTACTGCCGCCGGTCGGGGCGGCGGTTCGACCCGCTGTATTTCGATACCATGATCCTGGCCCAGTACCTGTGCCCCAGGCTGGCCAACCACAAGCTGGACACGGTGGCCAGCGCCCTGGGCCTGCCGCCCTTCCAGCACCACCGGGCCTATGACGACGCGGAGACCTGCGGCCTGATCCTGTCGGCGCTGGTCCCCCTGCTGCGGGAGCAGGGGGTGGAGCGTGCGGCCCAGATCAACCGGCTGTTTGCCGGAAAGAAGCGGGGGGGCCGCGGGCGGCGCTCCGCCTACCATCTGGTCCTGCTGGCGAAAAATCAGATTGGCCTGCGCAACCTCTACAAGCTGGTGTCAAAATCCCACCTGGAGCACTTCAGCCGCTACCCCATCATGCCCAAATCGCTGATCGAGGAAAACCGGGAGGGGCTGATCATCGGCTCCGCCTGCGAGGCGGGGGAGATGTTCCGCGCTGTGGCGGCGGGCAGGGAGGACCGGGAGCTGGAACGGATCGCCTCCTGGTACGACTACTTGGAAATCCAGCCCCTGAGCAATAACGCTTATATGCTCCGCCCCGATAAGGAGGGCAGGCGGATTGCCCGGGACCTGGAGGATCTGCGGGCGTTCAACCGCCGGGTGGTCGCCCTGGGGGAGCGGCTGGGCAAGCCGGTGTGCGCCACGGGGGACGTCCACTTCATGGAGCCCGAGGAGGAAATCTACCGCCACATCCTGCTGGCGGCCAAGGAGTTTGAGGACGCGGACAGCGACAATCCCCTGTACTTCCGTACCACCGATGAGATGCTGGAGGAATTCTCCTATCTGGGGAAGGAGAAGGCCCATGAGGTGGTGGTGGACAACCCCAATCTGGTGGCGGGCTGGTGCGACAACGTGCGGCCCCTGCCCGACGGGCTGTTTGCCCCCAAGCTGGAAAACTCCGACGGGGAGCTGAAGGACCTGGTGTGGGGGAAGGCCCACCGGCTTTACGGCGACGAGCCGCCCCAGATTGTGGTGGACCGCATCAATGCCGAGCTGAAGGATATCATTGGCTGCCAGTACGACGTGATCTATATGTCCGCCCAGAAGCTGGTGCAGAACTCGTTGGAGCACGGCTACCTGGTAGGCTCCCGGGGGTCGGTGGGCTCGTCGCTGGTGGCGTTCATGTCGGGAATCACCGAGGTGAATTCCCTGCCCGCCCATTACCGCTGCCCCAACTGCAAGCACGCCGACTTCGACTACGCCCAGGATCCCGCCCACCCCTACGGCTGCGGGGCGGATATGCCGGACATGAAATGCCCGGTGTGCGGCGCGGACTATGAGAAGGACGGCTTCAATATCCCCTTCGAGACCTTCCTGGGCTTTGGCGGCGACAAGGTGCCCGACATCGACCTGAACTTCTCCGGCGAGTACCAGTCCAGCGCCCACAAATATACCTTTGAGCTGTTCGGCCAGGAGCACGTGTTCCGGGCGGGCACCATCGGCACCGTGGCGGAAAAGACCGCCATCGGCTACGTGCGCAAGTATCTGGAACAAGCGGGGCGGGAAAACGTGCCCTTTGCGGAGGTGCTGCGGCTGGCCCGGGGCTGCATGGGGGTGAAGCGCACCACGGGCCAGCACCCCGGCGGCATGGTGGTCATCCCCCAGGATAAGGAGATCTATGACTTCTGCCCGGTGCAGCACCCGGCGGACGACAAGGACTCCGACATCATTACCACCCATTTTGAATACCATTCCATGGAGTCCAACCTCTTAAAGCTGGATATGCTGGGCCACGACGACCCGTCCATGATCCGGATGCTGGAGGACCTCACCGGGGAGAACGCCCAGAAGATCCCCCTGGACGATCCGGACACCATGAGCCTGTTCACCACCTCGGAGAAGCTGGGCTTTACCGACGACCCCGTGCTGGGTCCCACTGGGGCGGTGGCCATCCCGGAGTTCGGCACCTCCTTTGTCCGGGGGATGCTGGAGGACACCCACCCCAACCAGTTCGACATCCTGATCCGGCTGTCCGGCTTCTCCCACGGCACTGACGTGTGGCTGGGCAACGCCAAGGATCTGATCACCTCCGGCACCGCCAAGGTCAACGAGGCCATCGGCTGCCGGGACGACATCATGCTGTTCCTCATCTCCAAGGGCTTCAAGGACACCCGAGCCTTCAAGATCATGGAGGCGGTGCGCAAGGGCCGGGGCCTGCCCGACGGAGCGGAGGACGAGATGAAGGAACATGGCGTGCCCGAGTGGTACATCGAGTCCTGCAAGAAGATCGCCTACCTGTTCCCCAAGGCCCACGCGGTGGCCTACGTGATGATGGCCTTCCGCATCGCCTGGTTCAAGGTGCACCGGCCGCTGGCTTTCTACGCCGCCTATTTCTCCATCCGGGCCAAGGCCTTCGACGAGAAGTATATGTGCCGGGGCATGGACGTGGTGAAACGGAAGATGGTGGAGATCAACGCCAAGAAAAACGCCAAGGAGAAGAAGGACAGGCCGTCGGCGGTGGAGGAAGATATGCTCACCACGCTGGAGGTGTGCTACGAGTTCTACCTACGGGGGCTCCGCTTTGCCCGTATGGATATCTGCCGCTCTTTGTCCACAAAATTTATTGTGGATGAGGAGAAGGGGGCGCTGATTCCGCCCTTCACCTCGATAGCGGGCCTGGGCGAGACGGTGGGGGATGACATCGTGGAAAAGCGGCAGGGGAAAGATTTCCTGTCCATTGAGGAATTTGCCCTGGCCTGCTCCAAGGTGTCCTCCACCCATCTGGAGCAGCTCAAGGAGGCGGGGGCCTTCGGGGATCTGCCGGACAGCAGCCAGTTCAGCCTGTTTTGATGGGGCTTAAACCTTGAAACGGATTGGCTGATTTGACCGCATAAGAAGGGGTTGACACCGCGGCGGGGATGTGGTATGATTTATCACATTAGCGAGCTAAAGAATTTGGAGGCAAACCCCATGAACATCCACATCAACACCCCCGAGGGCACCCGTGACAGGCTGTTCTCTGAGTGCCTGGAGCGCCGCCGGGTGCAGTCCGCCCTGGTGGAGCTGTTCCGCCGCCGGAGCTATACCGAGGTCATCACCCCCGAGGTGGAGTTTTACGACCTGTTCGTCCAGTCGGGCAACCCCATCCCCCAGGAGGCCATGCTGAAGATCATTGACCGCTCCGGGCGGATCATGGTGATGCGGCCCGACTGCACCGCCCCCATCGCCCGGGTGGCGGCCACAAAATTGAAGCATCTGCCCCTGCCCCAGCGGCTGTACTATGACCAGACGGTGTTCCGCGACCGGCTGGCCCACGCGGGAGGCAGCCGGGAGATGGCCCAGTGCGGCGTGGAGATGATCGGCGCGGTGGGGGAGAAGGCCGACCTGGAGATGGTGGCCCTGGCGGTGGACGCCCTGCGCTGCTGCGGCCTGGGGCAGTTCCACATTGAACTGGGCCACGCCGGGTTCTACCGGGCGCTGGCGGGCCGGATGAGGATGCCGGGGGAGGAGCAGGAGCGGCTGCGCTCCGCCATCGAGGGCAAGAACTTCGCCCTGCTCAACGACCTGCTGGAGCCCTACCGGGACGGGGACGCCTGCGCCGCCCTGCGCCGCCTGCCCTACCTGTTCGGCGGGCCGGAGGTGCTGGACGAGGCGGAGAAGCTGGCCGGCCCCTGCGAGAGCCTGGACTACCTGCGGCGGCTGTACGCCGAGCTGGCCGCCGCCGGCTGCGGGGACTGCGTCCGCTTCGACCTGGGGCTGGTGCACCAGCTGGACTACTACACCGGCGTGGTGTTCCGGGGTTACGCCCAGGGGGCGGGGGCCCCGGTGCTGTCCGGGGGCCGGTACGACGGCCTGATGGAGCAGTTTGGCCGGAAGGCGGAGGCCACCGGCTTCGCCGTGGACGTGGACGCGGTGGGGGCCTGCCTCACCGTGGAGACGCCCCGGCTGGAGACGGTGATCCACTACGGCCCCGGCCAGCTGGCCCGGGCGCTGGCGGAGGTGGACGGCAGGCCGGCGGGAAGCTGCGAGCTGTCCCCCTGCCGGACGCTGGACAGCACCCTGAGCCTTGCCCGGGAAAAGGGGGCCAAAGAGGTGCTTGTGCTGGAAAATGGAGCGGAGAGGCGGCTGACGGTATGAGCGGACGGCTGAGGATCGCCCTGACCAAGGGGCGTTTGCAGGACAAGTCGGTGGAGCTGTTCGAGGGGGCGGGGCTGGACTGCGCCCCGGTGCGGAACCCGGGCCGGCGGCTCATCCACGCCCTGCCCAACTACCCGCTGGACGTGGTGCTGGCGAAAGCGCCCGACGTGATCACCTACGTGGAGCACGGGGTATGCGATTTAGGCGTGGTGGGCAAGGACACCATTCTGGAGAAGGGTGGGGCCTTTTACGAGGTGCTGGATCTGGGCTTCGGCCGGTGCCGGTTCGCCCTGGCGGTGAAGAAGGGGACGGACTTCTACGGCACCTACAAGACCCGGCGGGTGGCGTCCAAATATCCCAACGTCACCCGGGCCTTTTTCGAGGGCAAGGGGATGGACGTGGACATCATCAAAATTGAGGGCAGCGTGGAGCTGGCCCCCATTCTGGACTTGGCCGACGGAATTGTGGACATCGTGGAGACGGGGGCCACCCTGAAGGAGAACGGGCTGGAGCCCATTGAGGACGTGGCCCAGGTGTCGGCGCGGCTCATTGTGAATACCGCATCCATGAAGCTGTATAAGAATGAGATTACGGACTTTTTGTCCCGCGTGGAGCGGGAACTGGAGGGACGGGCATGATAACGATTATCAAGGCGGACGGCTCCGCCGAGCGCCGCCAGCTGGACGCCATGCGGGCCCGGGCGGCGGAGAAAAACGCGGACATTGAGCTGGCCGTCAAGGCCATCATGGAAAACGTGCGGCAGGAGGGCCTGCCCGCGGTGGAGCGGTACTCCCGCCAGTTCGATCACAAGGCGCCCTATGAGATCGGGCGGGAGCGGCTGGACGAGGCGTACGCGGCCTGCCCGCCTGAGCTCATCGCCGCCCTGGAGCACGCCGCCCGGAACATCCGGGACTACAACGAGAAGCTGCTGGCCCGTTCGGCGGAGTGGGACTCCCCCGATGGGGGCCGGGTGGGCCGGATCGTCCGGGGGCTGGGCCGGGTGGGGATCTACGTCCCCGGCGGCACCGCCGCCTACCCCAGCTCGGTGCTGATGAACGCCGTCCCCGCCAAGGTGGCGGGGGTGGGGGAGATCGTCATGATCACGCCCCCCACGGAAAACCTCAGCGACGCGGTGCTGGCGGCGGCGAGAATCGCCGGGGTGGATCGGGTTATCGCCGTGGGTGGGGCCCAGGCGGTGGCGGCGGTGACCTACGGCGCGGGCTTCATCCCCCGGGTGGATAAGCTGGTGGGGCCGGGGAACGCCTATGTGGCGGCGGCCAAG
>CATLEJ010000110.1 GCA_949916125.1 uncultured Oscillospiraceae bacterium | reverse complement strand
TACTCCGCCACAAAGGGGGCGGTGATCGCCTACACCAAAGCCCTGGCCCAGGAGCTTGGCCCTTCCAATATCCGGGTAAACTGCGTGGCCCCCGGGGTGATTGACACGGAAATGAACGCCCATCTCGCCCCGGACGACCTGGCCGCCCTGGCGGACCAGACCCCCCTGTGCCGCATTGGCGCCCCGGCGGAGGCCGCCGCCGCCATCGCCTTTCTGGCCTCCGACGAGGCGTCCTTCTTCACCGGGCAGGTGCTCTCCCCCAACGGCGGGTTTGTGCTCTGAGTACAGATATCCGTCAGATTGGCGTACAACGGCCAAATGTCAAATCTTCTCCTTGTCGAAAATCACAGTTGACAACCCAAAACTCCAAGTATATAATTGTCAACAATCTGGGGGGCGCAATCGTGCCCCCTTCGATGTTTGAACCTGCATTCACAGCCGGGGCTGCCGGCTGTGAATACAAGTTCTTTTGGATCGTCAGTATGACATAGAGGAGGAACCAGAATGAAGAAGAAAAACCTTGCGGCCCTGCTCCTGGCGGGCGCCATGTGCTTCGGCCTGCTGGCCGGCTGCTCCAGCAGCGCCGACTCCACCAACCCCCCGGCCTCCGACCCGGGCTCTCAGGCCACCCAGCCCGCCGAGACCGGCGACGTGGGCGGCACTGGCGAGGGCGTCACCATTAAGATCGGCGGCATCGGCCCCCTGACCGGCCCCAACGCCCAGTACGGCATCGCCACCCGCCAGGGCGCCGAAATTGCCATCGAGGAGATCAACGCCCTGGGCGGCATCCAGTTTGAGCTGAACAGCCAGGACGACGAGGCCAACGGCGAGAAGGGCGTCAACGCCTACAACAACCTGATGGACTGGGGGATGCAGATCCTCTACGGCTGCACCACCTCCGGCTCCTGCGCCGCCGTGGCCGCCGAGAGCTACAATGACCGTGTGTTCCAGCTCACCCCCTCCGCCTCGTCCACCACCGTCACCGACGGGCACGACAACGTGTTCCAGCTGTGCTTCACCGACCCCAACCAGGGCAAGACCGCCGCCAACTTCATCTCGGAGCACAAGCTGGCCACCAAGGTCGCCGTGATCTATAACAACAGCGACGACTACTCCACCGGCATCTATCAGGGCTTCAAGGAGGCCGCCGAGGGCCTGGGCCTGGAGATCGTCAGCACCACCACCTTCCCCGAGGACACCACCACCGACTTCTCCGCCCAGATCACCGACGCCTACAACAAGGGCGCCGAGATGATCTTCCTGCCCATCTACTACACCCCCGCCTCCAACATCCTGATCCAGGCCAGCCAGAAGGGCTATGAATTCTCCTACTTCGGCTGCGACGGCCTGGACGGCATCCTCACCCTGGAGGGCTTCGACACCAGCCTGGCCGAGAATGTGTACGTCCTCACCCCCTTTGACACCACCAGCGACGCCGCCAAGAGCTTCATCGAGAAGTACAAGGCCGCCACCGGCACCGAGCCCAACCAGTTCGCCGCCGACGGCTACGACTGTATGTACGCCCTGTATGAGGCCTGCAAGAAGGCCAACATCACCGACGGCATGGGCTACGCCGAGGTGTGCGAGGCCCTGATCGCCGTATTCACCGACTCCGGCTTCTCCGTGGACGGCCTGACCGGCAGCGGGATGCAGTGGGGAACCAACGGCGAGGTGGCCAAGGACCCCCTGATCGTGCAGATTGTCAACGGCGCTTACGTGAACCAGTAAAGCGCCGCCCCTTGCAAACGCAAAAAGGGGGCTGCCCCACGGCAGCCCCCTTTTCCCTCATTCCACGGCAAATCTTTGAGAGAGAACGAGGTGCTTTGGCCTATGATGACATTCCTAACCAACCTGGTCAGCGGCATCAGCCTGGGCAGCGTGTACGCCATCATCGCCCTGGGCTACACGATGGTATACGGCATCGCCAAAATGCTGAATTTCGCCCACGGGGACGTGATTATGGTGGGCGCGTACATCTCCTTCTGTACCACCAGCTACCTGGCCCTCCCCGCCTGGGTCAGCGTGATCTTCGCCATCGTGGTATGCACCGCCCTCGGTGTGGTGATCGAGGGGCTGGCCTATAAGCCCCTGCGCCAGGCGGGCTCCCTGGCGGTGCTGATCACCGCCATCGGCGTGAGCTACTTCCTCCAGAACGCCGCCCAGCTCATCTGGACGTCCAACACCAAGGTGTTTACCTCCGTGGTGGGCTCCGGTTCTATCAAGCTGTTCAACGGGCAGCTCACCATCACCGTGGCGGCGCTGGTCACCGTGGCGGCCTGCATCATCATCATGGTCGCCCTGACCCTGTTTACCACCACCACCAAAATGGGCAAGGCCATGCGGGCCTGCTCCGAGGACAAGGGCGCGGCCCAGCTCATGGGCATCAACGTCAACCGCACCATCTCCATGACCTTCGCCATCGGCTCCGCGCTGGCGGCGATTGCGGGGGTGCTGCTGTGCTCGTCCTACAACACCCTGATCCCCACCACCGGGGCCATGCCGGGCATCAAGGCGTTTACCGCCGCCGTGTTCGGCGGGATCGGCTCCATCCCCGGGGCGCTGCTGGGGGGCATCCTGCTGGGCATCATCGAGGTGTTTACTAACAGCTACCTCTCCTCCGAGCTGTCCCTGGCCATCGTGTTCGGGGTGCTGATTGTGGTGCTGCTGGTGCGGCCCTCCGGCCTGCTGGGCAAATATGTGCCCGAGAAAGTCTGAGGTGGACGGGATGAGCAAGCTGAAAAATATGAAACAGACCACCAAAACCAGCATTTTCACCTACGCGCTGGTGATTGCGGCCTATCTGGTCATCCAGGCGCTGCTGGGCCGGGGGATGCTGTCCCGCTCCACCCAGGGCCAGCTGGTGCCCATCTGCTGCTATATCGTCATGGCCCTGTCGCTGAACCTGGTGGTGGGCGTCTCCGGCGAGCTGAGCCTGGGCCACGCGGGCTTTATGAGCGTAGGCGCCTTTTCCGGCGCGGTAGCGGCGGTGAGCCTTGAGGGCATGGTGGGCTCCCCCGCCCTCCGCCTGGCCATCGCCATGGTAGCGGGCGCGGCGCTGGCCGCCGTGGCAGGCGTCATCGTGGGCGTGCCCGCCCTGCGCCTTCAGGGGGACTATCTGGCCATCGTCACCCTCGCTTTTGGCCAGATCATCGTGAACATCCTCCAGTGTGTGTACGCGGGGGTGGACGGCGGGGGCCTCCACTTCAACTTTCTGGACCCCGAGCTCCACATGACAAATGGAACCCCCATCATCTCCGGCCCCAAGGGGACGGTATCCGTCACGAAAATTTCCAGCTTTACCGCGGGCTTTGTGCTGGTCCTCATCTCCCTGTTTGTGATCCTCAATCTGGTCAACAGCCGCTCCGGCCGGGCCATCATGGCCGTGCGGGACAACCGCATCGCCGCCGAGAGCGTGGGCATCAACGTCACCAAATACCGCCTGATGGCGTTTGTCACCGCCGCGGCGCTGGCGGGGGCGGCCGGGGCCCTGTACGGGCTGAACTACTCCTCCGTGGCCCCCGTCAAGTTCGATTACAACCAGTCCATCCTGGTGCTGGTGTTCGTGGTGCTGGGCGGGCTGGGCAATATGTGGGGCTCCATCATCGCCGCCGCCTTCCTCACCATCCTGCCCGAGGCCATGCGCGGCTTTGAGGACTACCGGATGCTGGTATACGCCATCGTGCTGATCCTCGTGATGCTGGCCACCAACAACGACAACCTGAAGGCCCTGCTGGGCCGTCTGATCCCCAGGCGAAAGGGGGCCGCGGACAATGGCTGAAAAAAAGCAGTTTGAAAAGGGCAAAATGGTGCCCGTACCCAGCGTGTCCATCATCCCGGAGCGGGACTTGGACAAAACCCCCATCCTGGAGTGCAGCCACTTAGGCATCGACTTCGGCGGCCTTACTGCCGTGAACGAGTTTAACATCACCGTGGGCCGCACCGAGATCGCGGGCCTCATCGGCCCCAACGGGGCGGGCAAAACCACCGTGTTCAACCTGCTCACCAAGGTGTACCAGCCCACACGGGGCACCATCCTGCTGGACGGGCTGGACACCCACGGCAAGACCCCTGCCCAGATCAACCGCATGGGCATCGCCCGCACCTTCCAGAACATCCGTCTGTTCAACAACCTGTCCGTAGAGGACAACGTGAAGATCGGCCTGCACAACCAGGAGAAGTACTCCATGTTCTCCGGCATCCTCCGCCTGCCCAAATACTGGCGGCAGGAAAAGGCCGCCCACGAGCGGGCGCTGGAACTGCTGAGCATATTCAATATGGAGGACCTGGCGGACCACCAGGCGGGGAGCCTGCCCTACGGGGCGCAGCGGCGGCTGGAGATCGTCCGGGCGCTGGCCACCAACCCGTCCCTGCTGCTGCTGGATGAGCCGGCGGCGGGCATGAACCCCTCCGAGACCGCCGAGCTGATGGAGAACATCGTGAAGATCCGGGACACCTTCCAGATCGCCATCATGCTCATCGAGCACGACATGAGCCTGGTCATGGGCATCTGCGAGGGCATCTGCGTGCTGAACTTCGGCCAGATCATCGCCAAGGGGACGGCGGAGGAGATCCAGTCCAACCCCACGGTGATCGAGGCCTACCTGGGCAAGCAGCAGGAAGGGGGCACGGACTGATATGCTGAAGGTAAACGACATCAACGTGTACTATGGCGCCATCCACGCCATCAAGGGCGTGTCCTTTGAGGTGAACGACGGCGAGATCGTCACCCTCATCGGGGCCAACGGCGCGGGCAAGTCCACCATCCTGAACACGGTGTGCGGCCTGCTGCGCTCCCGCACCGGCTCCATCGAGTTTCTGGACAAGAACCTGGGCTCCATCCCCGCCCACAAGATCGTGGAGCTCGGTATGGCCCATGTCCCCGAGGGACGGCGGGTCTTCCTCCAGATGACGGTGGAGGAAAACCTGGAGATGGGGGCCTATACCCAGCCCCGCTCCACCATCGATCCCAACCTGGAGCGGGTCTATGACCAGTTCCCCCGGCTGAAGGAGCGCCGGAAGCAGATTGCGGGCACCCTGTCCGGCGGCGAGCAGCAGATGCTGGCCATGGGCCGGGGCCTCATGTCCAACCCCAAACTGCTGATGCTGGACGAGCCCTCCATGGGCCTGGCCCCCATCCTGGTGGAGCAGATCTTCGACATCATCAAGCGGCTGCATGAGCGGGGCACCACCATCCTGCTGGTGGAGCAGAACGCCCGGATGGCCCTGTCGGTGGCCGACCGAGGCTATGTGCTGGAGACAGGCAAGATCGTGGCCACCGGCACCGGCGGCGAGCTGCTCCGCGACGAGGCGGTAAAGCGGGCCTACTTGGGCGGCTGACCTATTCCGGAGAGTTTAAACATCCGGTGGATCGGGGCACAGCCTGTTTCGGCCGTTTTCGGTATTTTCCGCGCCTGTTGGGGCCGGTCTGCCGGCGGCCAGACGGCGGTGGGAGCCCTGGAATTTTCAAGCCAAAAATTGGGAATGGGTAAATTACCCATTCCCAATTTTTTGTGCATTTTTACATAATTTTCTTTTGGAAATATGTGGGGCAACAACCATTGGTGTTGAATACTCCTTGTAAACTTCCACATCTTGTACCCGTGTCGAATTTTGTCGAATTCTGCGGTTTCTTCCCCTTGCGCCCAGGCGGCATCCCGGTGATAATGGAGTGGAAAGAGAGGTGAACCCAAGTGCGAGAACTGTTCTTGCAGACCGTGGCGCTTCCTGACGAAACCGGCGCGATCCGCAGCTATGACTACTCTATTTTAATTGACGAAATGGACGTTGGTCCCTATTCCTGCGAGAGCTACGGCGTCAAGGTCGCGGAGCAGGGCGGAGCCGAGGCGTCTGCGCCCCACATTACGTGCAGCGCCGCCCGTATCGATGAGCTCTGTGACCTTCTGCTGCGTAACGGCGTAACGCCCATTACGTTTCGAGATGTTCTGTCCGACTGGCTGTAAACTGTCCTAAAGGTTGTAAACGCTCGAAAAGCTGTAACTGCTCGAAAGCTGTAAAGGCCCGCATCCATGCCCGGACGCCCCCCTTTCCGTGCGGGATGCAGGGTCTGCCAAGACCGGAAAGGCTGTAAACTGTTCCATCGGCTGTAAAAATAGGCGGGACGCCACCGGCGTCCCGCCCTTTTGTTTCGTCACAGGCGCTCCAGCGCGAGGATCTCGTCCGCCGTGCGGTCTGCCTGTTCCATCACCCCGTCAAAGTCCACATACGGGTTATAGAGCTGCTCCAGCCGGTCATGGGCGGCCTTGGCCTGCCCGAGGCCCGCCACCCCCTCCTCCAGCAGGGCGGCGGCCACCCGCCGGGTAAAGCGCAGCCGGGGCTTGGCGGTGCGGTAGGTGTCGGCGTCCACCATGGCGTCCAACCGCAGCCGGCGGTAGGCCCGGTGGGGCCACGGCGTCTTCGGGGCGGATGAGACGAAGGCCAGGGAGAGCTCCGGAAGGATCACGTGGGCCAGCCGGTCGGGGGCCATGGGGTCGGGGCAGGCAATTGTCCGGTGCCCTGCGGCCAGGGCCGCGGTGAGGATCGGATTGAGCAGGTGGTGGGCCAGACCGTAGCTGTCCGCCAGCTCATAGACTCGGCCGGCCTGGGCGTCCACCGTGTCCCACAGGGCCACAACCCCCTTATGGGTGACCGCCGTGAGGAACCGCTGTTCCGCCTGGGTGCTGCCCGTCCCCGTTTTTTTCAGCTCCCGGCTGATGATGCCCGCCGCCCGTTTGGCCAGCCTCTGCTGGACCGCCTGGGTAACCAGCAGCTCGTTCATATCCCGGCGCAGCTCCCCCGCCGCGCCCAGACAACGATAAACCCGCTTATAGTGCCCCCGGTACTCCGCCGCCGCGGCAATCAGCTCCTCCTTCAGCGGCTGGAGGCCCGCCCGGTCATAGTGGCCGCTCAGGTCTATGTAACGCTCCACCGCACCGGGGCATTGGGGCTCCACCACGTGGGGCGCGGTGCCAAAAGGACACTTTTAGGGGACAAGCTGTTTGAAATGACAGGCGTAACTGCTCATAAAAAAGCGGCAGGTAAACTGCCGCCGAATCACGTGCCGGACTCGAGCTGGGTTCTGGGCCTTCGCAGTGGATTTTGAGTCCGCTGCGTCTACCGATTCCAAATAAAGTATACAAAACAGAACATAGAATTCACAAAGAAGTGCAGAGTAAGGCCGCACTTCTTTTTATTATAAATACAAAATGAAAGGAATGGCTTTTTATGGTTGCCGGTCACTTACAGCAGAAGAAGGGCTACTGGTACATGGTTTTGAATTTGTACGATGAGCAAGGGAGGCGAAAATCAAAGTGGATTGCTACCCATCTGCCTGTGCAAGGCAACAAACACCGCGCAGAGGAGATGCTGCTCCAGACCCGGCAGCAGTACGCTGACAACCGGGAAAGCAGCGGGCTGCTGTTTGCCGACTATATGCTTCAATGGCTGGAGAAGATGAAGCCGAAGGTATCACCCACTACCTACCATGGCTATAAATATAATATTGAGCAGGGAATCTGTCCCTACTTCCGTGAGCGGGGCATTACGCTGGCCAAGTTGAGGCCCGCTGATTTGGAGCGGTACTATACGCACCTCCAAACCCAGGGCCTTTCGGCTAATACCGTGATTCACTATCATGCCAACATCCACAAGGCGCTGCGGGATGCTGTGCGGCTGGATTTGGTGGATCGAAATGTCGCAGAACTTGTGGAACGGCCAACTAAGGCGGAGTATATTCCAAGTTACTATTCTGTGAAAGAGGCGAACGAGCTGCTGGAAAAGCTCCGCGGGCATTGGCTATGGCTGCCGGTGCTACTGTCTCTCTTTTATGGCCTGCGCCGGAGTGAGGTACTGGGCTTGCAGTGGAAAAGCGTGGACTTCGATAACGAAACCATTTTAATTCAGCATACCCGCATTCATCAGGAAATGGATGGACGAGAGACAGCGGTGGGACGGGATATCCTCAAGCGGAAGTCAAGCTGCCGCACACTCCCCATGACGGATCAAATCAAAGCTGTGCTGCTGACGGAGCAAGAGCGCCAGGGCAGCGTCAAGCCACTGTTGCCGGAGGACTATGTGTGTGTCAACCCGAACAACCAACCCATTTCTCCAAACTATTACAGCCAGTGCTTTAAAAAGTTTCTGCGGGATCACGGGCTGCGGGAGGTGAGGCTGCACGATTTACGTCATACCTGCGCCTCTCTGCTGATTCAGAATCGGACGCCGCTGATCGAGGTTCAACAGTGGCTGGGGCACAGCACACTGGAAACGACGGCTGACCTATACGCTCACCTGGAGTATGAAACGAAAATCAACAGCGCTGAGACGCTGAAAAAAATTTAGCCGTGCGCTATTGAAGCCATGAAGATCGGGCGGCAGGATATTTTGCTTGACTTAGTTCCTGACAACGGGTAAGATTCTCATAATGGTGGAAAGGCGGTGCGTCATGCGGGCTTCTGAATTTTACAAAGCGGCAAAGGCCGCGATAGATCCCATGGTAAAGCCGCTGGGATTTCGCCGCCGCGGGCGGTTTTATTACCGGATCGTCAACGATATAGTCCAGCAGTTTTGCCTGTTCTGGCTCCGCTTCGATTTTACTGTGCGCTTTCGCGTCACCTCCGTCTATGACAGCAGCGCCGAGCTGATCGAAGGCGACGAAATCTACCAGCTCATCAACGGCACAAACGAATGGCTGGGCCTGCGCATGGTGGAGACAGCCCCTGGTGTGCTGGCCTATGAGGGGCCCTGCGCCAACCCGTTCCACATCGACCTGGGGCAGTGCGCACAAGTTTGCGCCGGGGCGGTGGGAAACTACTTGCTGCCGTTTTTCGAAGGGATGACAGACGCTCAGTCAGCTCTCCGGCTGCTGCGAGAGCGGGGGCTGGAAATTTGCCCGGTGGACTGGCCGGAGGGCGTGGACTCCATCAGAAGCCTGGGCTTTCTGCTGGGGATGGGGGAATGGGAGCGGGCGGAAAAAACGTTAAAGGCCTTTCTGGATTGGCCCCACGCGGACGGCAGCTATTGGAATATGATGTGGAAACTGTATGACGCGCTGGAGGCTCTGGATGTCTCCGGGGTGCTGTCGTATATGGACGAGAGGGAGGCGGCCACCTACGCCGAGCTGAAATGGAAAAGAGCGTGAAAATGAAACTTTCCGCCGGGGTGCGGCGCATCCTACAAACGCTGGACGGCGCGGGCTTTGATGCCTATCTGGTGGGCGGTTGTGTCCGGGATCTGCTGCGGGGCGTGGAACCCCACGACTGGGATATCTGCACCTCCGCTCTGCCGGAGGAGACGGAGCAGTGCTTTGCGGACCGGCGGGTTATCAAGACCGGCCTGAAACACGGCACTGTCACCGTGCTGGAGGAAGACGAGCCCTACGAGATCACCACCTATCGCACGGAGGGACCCTATTCCGACAGCCGCCGCCCGGATTTTGTGCGTTTCGTTCCCAACTTGGATGAGGATCTGGCCCGCCGGGATTTCACCATGAACGCCATCGCCATGGATCTGCAGGGAAATCTCCGCGACCCCTATGGCGGCGTGGACGATATCAAGGCGGGGCTGATCCGCTGTGTGGGTG
>CATLEJ010000109.1 GCA_949916125.1 uncultured Oscillospiraceae bacterium | reverse complement strand
CGGCCTCAACTGGTACGACGCCGTCACCCACGCCATGTCCACCGCCGGCACCGGCGGCTTTTCCGACCGGAACGCCTCGGTGGGGGCCTTCGGCAATCCGGCGGTGGAGATCATCATCACCGTCTTTATGCTGCTGTTCTCGGTGAACTTCGCCGTCTACTTCCTCATCCTCACCGGCAAGGCCAAGCAGGCCCTGAAAAGCGACGAGCTGCGGTTCTTCCTGATCATGGTGGCCCTGTCCACCGCCGCCATCGCTTGGAACATTCGGGACATCTACAACGGCGTGGGAGAGTGCGTGCGGTACGCCGCCTTCCAGGTGGCGTCCATCGTGTCCACCACCGGCTTCTCCTCCGCCAACTACGACCTGTGGCCCGAGTTCTCCAAGGTGCTGCTGGTGGTGCTCACCTTCATCGGGGCCTGCGCCGGCTCCACCGGCGGCGGCATCAAGTGCAGCCGGATCCTGATCCTGATCCGCTCCGCCGCCCGGGAGGTGCGCTCCATCATCCATCCCCGGGCCGTGTCGGTGGTGCGGCTGGACGGGGCCCCCCTGCCCGAGGCCACCCTCCACACCACCCAGTGCTACTTTATCATCAACCTGTTCCTGGTGTTCGGCATGGCCATCGTGGTGGGGCTGGACAACTTCTCCTTCGGCACCACCCTCACCGCCGTCATCACCTGCATCAGCAACGTGGGGCCGGGGCTGGAGCTGGTGGGCCCGGCGGGGAACTTCGCCGCCTTTTCCGTGCTGAGCAAGCTGGTGCTGTCCTTCCTGATGGTGCTGGGGCGGCTGGAGATGTTCCCCATACTCGTGCTGTTCAGCCGCAGCGCCTGGAAGCGTTCCTGATGGGTTTGTGAAAAAAATATCGTTCTTTTGTATGCGTCTTTTCATCTTTTGGGTGAAAAGACGCATTTTTATCTTGCAAATCCCATTGAGGTTGTGTAAAATAACAAGCAGAAGAACGCCGTCCGGCCTGTGCCGCCGGCGGCCAAGAGAGGAGCGATGCCGTTTTGGGTACGCAGCAATTATTCTGGCTGGGCCTGGCGGCAGGGATTCTCGCCCTGCTGTTCGCCATCTTTCAGGCCAAGCGGGTGCTGTCCTTTTCCGAGGGCAGCGACGCCATGAAGAAGATCGCCTCCGCCATCCGGGAGGGGGCCAACGCCTACCTGCGCCACCAGTACGCCACTGTGTTTAAAGTGTTCCTGGTGGTCTTTGTCGTTCTGCTGATCCTGTGCTGGCGCAGGCTGCTGGGCAACTGGTTCATCCCCTTCGCCTTCCTCACCGGCGGGGTGTACTCCGCCCTGGCGGGCTTTGTGGGCATGAAGGTGGCCACCTCCGCCAACGCCCGCACCGCCCAGGCCGCCTCCGAGAGCCTGAACCGGGGGCTGAACGTGGCCTTCTCCGCCGGCTCGGTCATGGGCTTCACAGTGGTGGGGCTGGGCCTGCTGGACGTGTCCATCTGGTTCCACATCCTGAAGTACATCGCGGGCTATGACGCCCCCCAGATCGCCCAGACTATGGTGATGTTCGGCATGGGGGCCTCCTTCATGGCCCTGTTCGCCCGGGTGGGCGGCGGCATCTTCACCAAGGCCGCCGACGTGGGCGCCGACCTGGTGGGCAAGGTGGAGGCGGGCATACCGGAGGACGACCCCCGGAACCCCGCCACCATCGCCGACAACGTGGGCGACAACGTGGGCGACGTGGCCGGCATGGGGGCCGACCTGTACGAGTCCTATGTGGGCTCCATCCTGGCCACCTTCGCCCTGGGGGTGGCGGCCTACTCCGGCGCGGGCAAGGCCTGGGAGGCCATGCTGCTGCCCATACTTCTGGCCGCCGTGGGCATCGTGTGCTCCATCCTGGGCTCCTTCCTCATCAAGACCAAGGAGGGGGCCACCCAGCGGGAGCTGCTGGGCACCCTCCGCAAGGGCACCTACACCGCCGCCATTCTGGCCGCCATCGCCGCCGCCCCGCTGACTTACTTCCTGCTGGGCAGCTGGGGCGTGTACATCGCCATCCTGTGCGGGCTCATCGGCGGCTGCGCCATCGGCTACTTCACCGAGTACTACACCTCCGACACCTATAAGCCCACCCGCGGGCTGGCCGACGCCACCGAGACCGGCGCCGCCACCACCATCATCGGCGGGCTGTCCCTGGGGATGCTGTCCACCATCGCCCCCATCCTCATTGTGGGCGTGGCGGTCATCGTGTCCTTCATCGCCGCGGGCGGCTCCCTGGCCACCGCGTCTGATCACTACGCCGCCAGCTTCTCCCAGGGGCTGTACGGCATCGGCATCGCCGCGGTGGGGATGCTGTCCACCCTGGGCATTACTCTGGCCACCGACGCCTACGGCCCCGTGGCGGACAACGCCGGCGGCATTGCCGAGATGTCCGGCCTGGGCGAGGAGGTGCGGGAGCGCACCGACGCCCTGGACTCCCTGGGCAACACCACCGCTGCCACCGGCAAGGGCTTCGCCATCGGCTCCGCCGCCCTCACCGCCCTGGCCCTGCTGGTGAGCTATGTGGACATCGTGTCCGCCAAGGCGGAGGCCATCGACCTGTCCCTCACCAACCCGGCGGTGCTGGTGGGGCTGTTCATCGGGGCCATGCTCACCTTCGTGTTCGCCGCCTTCACCATGAGCGCGGTGCAGCGGGCCGCCCAGTCCATCGTGGTGGAGGTGCGCCGCCAGTTCCGGGAGATTGCCGGCATCATGGACGGCTCCGCCGACCCGGATTACGCCTCCTGCGTGGCCCTGTGTACCAAGGGGGCCCTGCGGGAGATGGTGAAGCCCTCCCTGCTGGCCATCATTGTGCCCATCGTCACCGGCCTGATTCTGGGCGTGGAGGGCGTGGTGGGCCTGCTGGGCGGGGTGTCCGTCACCGGGTTCGCCGTGGCGGTGTTCATGTCCAACGCCGGCGGCGCCTGGGACAACGCCAAGAAGTACATCGAGTCCGGCCACCACGGCGGCAAGGGCTCCGAGTGCCACAAGGCCGCCGTCATCGGCGACACCGTGGGCGACCCCTTCAAGGACACCTCCGGCCCCGCGCTGAACATCCTGATCAAGCTGGTGTCCACCGTGTCCATCGTGTTCTCCGGGCTCATCGTCACCTTCCACCTGCTGTAATCCCACAACGAAAGGAATCATCCCCAATATGAAATACGACTTTACCTCCACGATGGACCGCCATGGCCGGGACGCCATCGCTGTGGACGGCATCGGCCTGCCTGGCCGCCCCGGCGCCCCCCGAGAGGGCTTCGACGCCATCCCCATGTGGGTGGCGGATATGAACTTCCCCACCGTCCCCACCATCCCCGCCGCCATCGCAGAGCGGGCTGGACATCCGGCATATGGCTACTTCTCCCCCACGGACGGGTACTATGCCTCCATTATCCGCTGGCAGGAGACCCGCAACGGCGTCACCGGGCTGGCAAAAGAACACATCGGCTATGAAAACGGCGTGCTGGGCGGGGTGATCTCCGCGCTGAACGTGCTGTGCTCCAGGGGGGACAAGGTGCTGCTCCACTCCCCCACCTATATCGGCTTCACCGGCAGCCTCACCGACAACGGCTATCGCATTGTGCACAGCCCCCTAATACTGGACAAGGACAACGTGTGGCGGATGGACTTTGCCGACATGGAGAAGAAAATCGTGGACCACCACATCCACGCCGCCGTGTTCTGCTCCCCCCACAACCCCTGCGGCCGAGTGTGGGAGCGGTGGGAGCTGGAGCGGGCCATGGAGCTGTTCCGCAAGCACGACGTATACGTGGTGTCCGACGAGATCTGGTCTGACCTGACGCTGGAGGGATACAAGCATATCCCCACCCAGAGCGTCAGCGACGACGCCCGGCAGCGCACCGTGGCCCTGTACGCCCCCTCCAAGACCTTTAACCTGGCGGGGCTGGTGGGCAGCTACCACATCATCTACAACCCCTGGCTTCGGGAGCGGGTGGTCAGGGAATCCTCCCTGAGCCACTACAACAGCATGAACGTGCTGTCCATGCACGCCCTCACCGCCGCCTACTCCCCAGAGGGGCAGGAGTGGCTGGACGAGCTGCGGCAGGTGCTCACCGGCAACGTGGACTTCGCCTGCGATTATATCGCCCGGCATTTCCAGGGCGTAAAAGTGTCCAGGCCCCAGGGCACCTATATGCTGTTCCTGGACTGCACAGACTGGTGCGCCGCCCACGGCACAACCATCGACGAGCTGGAGCGGATGGGCTGGGACGTGGGGGTGGCCTGGCAGGACGGGCGGATGTTCCACGGCCCCTGCCACATCCGGGTGAACCTGGCCCTGCCCCTGTCCCGGGTGGAGGAAGCGTTCCGCCGCCTCGACCAATACGTGTTTAACGCCTGACGGCATCCATAAGACCGCCGGACCGCCCCCATGTGGGCCGGCCCGGCGGTTTCTTTTCAAAAAGCCGTACCGGCCGCCGAAGCGCGGGAACCGATACGGCTTTTAAAATTGGCCCTTGACAAATCGAGCGGTTGTACTATAATAATAGCACAAATGTTTGATATCGCCCTATCAGGACGCCGCCCGCCGAAAGGAGAATCCCCATGGAGGTCATGGACAAGCTGGCCATTTTAGCCGACGCCGCCAAATACGACGCCGCCTGCACCTCCAGCGGCGTCACCCGCGGCGGGAGGCCGGGGACCATCGGCACCGCCTCCAATTCCGGCTGCTGCCACACCTTCTCCGCCGACGGGCGGTGCGTGTCCCTTTTGAAGGTGCTCTACACCAACTGCTGCTGCTACGACTGCGCCTACTGTGTCAACCGCCGCTCCAACGACGTGCCCCGCACCGCCTTCACCCCCCGGGAGCTGGCGGAGCTCACCATCCAATTTTACCGCAGGAATTACATTGAGGGCCTGTTTTTGTCCTCGGCGGTGCTGAAAAGCCCGGACTACACCACTGAGCGGATGATCGAGGCCCTGCGCCTGCTGCGGACGGAGTACCGCTTCAACGGCTACATCCACGCCAAGGCCATCCCGGGGGCGGACCCCGGCCTCACCTATGAGCTGGGGCTGCTGGCGGACCGGCTGAGCGTCAACATCGAGCTGCCCTCCGAGTCCTCCCTCCGGCTGCTGGCCCCCGACAAGAGCAGGGCCTCCATCCTCGAGCCCATGGCCCGGATCCGGGACAGGGCGGCCCAGTCCAAGGCGGAGCTGAAGCTCTACCGCCACGCCCCCCGGTTCGCCCCGGCGGGCCAGTCCACCCAGATGATTGTGGGGGCCACCCCCGAGAGCGACCGGCACATCCTGGCCCTGACGGAGGGGCTCTATCGGAAGTACCGCCTGAAGCGGGTGTTTTTCTCCGCCTATATGCCGGTGTCCAACCACAAAAGCCTGCCCGCCCCCGTGGGGTTCAAGCCACCCCTGCTGCGGGAGCACCGGCTGTACCAGGCGGACTGGCTGCTGCGGTTCTACGGCTTCACTGCCGGGGAAATCCTGGACGAGGGGCATCCCAACTTCGACGCGGCCCTGGACCCGAAAAGCGACTGGGCCCTGCGCCACCCGGAGTTTTTCCCGGTGGAGCTGAACCGGGCGGACTACGAGGCCATTCTGCGGGTGCCCGGCATCGGGATGCGGGGGGCAGAGCGGATCGTGGCCGCCCGGCGGTACGGCCCCCTCTCCTTCGAGGGGGTGAAGCGGCTGGGCATCGTGATGAAGCGGGCGCAGTACTTCATCACCTGCTCCGGCCGGATGCTGCCCGGCCTGCGGTTCAGCCCGGAGAGCGTCTACCGCCGCCTCGCGGGGCTGGAACAGGCGGCGCTGGGGGGCGGCGAGAGCTGGCAACAGCTCTCCCTGTTCGACGGGGGGGCGGGCTGATATGACGGCATACCGGTATGACGGCACCTTCGCCGGATTTTTGACCTGCGTCTGGGACGCGCTGGAGAGCCGGACGGACCCCGCCGCCTTCCTGCTGCCGGAGGACAGCCCCACCTTCTGGGAGGAACGCAGCCTGGCGGCGGACAGGGGGCGGGCCAAACGGCTTTACGCCGCCCTGGCCCGACGGGTCTCCCCCGCCTTTCAAAAGCTGGTCACCCGTGGGTTTCTGACCTGCCTGCCCGAGAAGGAGCTGGCCCTGTTCACCCTCATCCGCCGGGGGCTTCAGGAGGGGGACCGGGTGCGGCTGGACCTCAGCGACCCGGTGATGGCCGACGTAAACCTGGCGCTGACCAAAATGTGGACCGAGTGGGACCACCTGAAGGGGTTTATCCGCTTTTCCGAGCTGGACGGCGTGCTGGTGGGGGAGATCGAACCCAAAAACCGGGTGCTTCCCCTGCTGGCCTCCCACTTTGCCGCGCGGTACTCCGGGGAGCGGATCGTCCTCTACGACCGCACCCACCACGAGGTTTTTCTCTCCGACCGGGGGCGGTGGAGGCTCCTGCCCGCGGAGGACTTCCGCATGGGCCCCGCCGGCGCGGAGGAACGGGCCTACCGGGCCATGTGGCGGACCTACTTTGACACCATCGCCATCGAGGGGCGGCTGAACCCCAAATGCCAGTCCACCCATATGCCCAAACGGTACCGGCACGTGATGACCGAATTCCTCACCGACGGGGAAATGGAACGGAGCCTGCCGGGACAGTCTCCGGCAGGCTCCCTGGGGGACGGAAACAGCGGTCAGCGCTCCACATCCACCACCCGCAGGTAGCGGCGCAGGGGGTATTCCCCGTCATGGGCCTCGCCGGGGAAGGCGGCGGACATGGTCCCCGCCCGGGTGATGCGGGTGAGGCCCGCCCGTGCCAGGAGGCCGACCAATTCCCCCCGCCGTCCGGGCTCGCAGATCAGCCCCGCCGTCTGGAGCCGCCCCTTCTGCCGGCGGAGGGTGGGCAGCAGCGCCTGCCGGGGGAGCAGCTTCACCAGCACGTTCCCCTCCATGGGGGACAGCTCCAGCTCCCGGTCCGGCCGGAAGACCACCGAACAGCCCCGGCCGCGGAACAGGGCCTCCCCCGCCTCCCGGCCGTCCACAATGCGCTCCAGCAGGGCGGTGTGGCCGCTGAGGGAGGCCGCGGCGCCCGCCCCCGCGCCGGAGCGTCCGGCCGCCGCCCGCTCCAGATGGGGCAGAAACTCCCGGCAGAAGGCCAGCCCCGCCTCCCGGTCCTCCGAATCCAGGAAAATCACTTGGCAGGAGGAACACAGCCGCTGGCCGGTCTCCACAATGTGGCCCGCCAGGGCGGACAGCTCCCCCTCCCGGTCCTCATAGCCGGACACGTAGGCAAAGCTGAGGCGGTGGCCCCACTCGATCAGCCTGCACCCGGGCCCCGCCAGGGCGCGGGCGGCTTCGATAGCCCCGTCCCCGCCCCAGGTCACCAGGGCGTCGGCCAGGTCCGCCAGGGCTTTCATGTCCTCCCGCCGGCCGGAGGGCAGGTCGAAGGCGTAGATGTAAGGGGCAAGCCGGGGCTCCTGCTCCGTCAGCAGCCGCAGGGCGGCCAGGGACAGCCCCTTGTCGCCGTGGGGCAGCTTGAGCAGATTGATGTTGCCGGTGAGCAGCCCCTCCAGCACGGTGTAAACCGGAAGCCCCGGCATATTGCCCGGCGCGATGTGGAACAGCACGCCCTGGGGCAGGACATGGGCGGCGGTCCGGGGGCGGTCCCTGACGCCGAAGGGATCCGGGCCCAGCTCGGCCGCCAGCTTGGCCTCCAGCGCCTCCCGGCGCAGCAGGGGCAGCAACTCCTCCAACCCCACTCCGGCGGGCAGAAATTGGGTCAGCAGGGGGGCGAACTCCCCGGCCTCCAGCCGTTTCCCCAGCGCGTCCACAGCGGCGATCACCGTCTCCGCCCTCAGGGGCGGGCCGGCGCGGACATCGTTCAACCGGGCCTCCAGCCCGTCCAGGACGGCCCGCCGCTCCGAGTCGGGCAGCAGGCCCCCATTGGCAAAGATCAAAACGCTTCCCCCTTTCCCAAGAGCTCGGCGGCCCCGGCGGCGCAGGTCTGGATGCCGCTCATCCCCACCCGGCCCAGAATCGTGAGGTAGGGGCTCTGGATGCCGCATCCGCAGTCCCTCCCCGGCGTCAGATACCCCAGGTCGTCGGTCATGACGCTGAGGGTGGGGGTGGCGCACATCAGGGGCGAGATCAGGTTGACCAGGCCCACCCGGCCCATGGGAAGGGGCTCCAGCGTGTCCGGGTCCCGGATGATGACCCGGCCATAGGCGGGGATGTGGAAATGGTGCCGCCGGCAGGTGTTGTAGAACACAGGGTGCTCCACCGCCCCGAACAGCTCGTTGATGTTCTCCTCCGGGATGCCCAGCACCCGGTCCGCCAGGGCGTAGAGGGTGCCCTTGTCCACCTCCTGGGCGGAGTGCTGCTTCCAGCCCCCCGCCAGGATCACGCGGGAGCCCCGGGGCAGCTTGACCTGGAGGCCGAGCTCCTCCATCCGCTTCAGCCCAAACCACAGGTAGGAGGGAAAGCCGATGACCCTTGTGGGGAAATGGGCGCGCTCCAGCCGCTTCAGGGCCGCCGCCACGGCGTCGAGGTCCGGCACATAGCCCCCGTCCACCATTTGGAGGGCGTAGGTCCGGCCCAGCGGCGGGGAGAAGTGGGACAGGCCGAACATGGTCCGGGTGACCCCGGTGTGGTTGGATTTGTGGGGCTTATAGCCCAGGATGACGCAGTGGGCGGGCCTGGCCGAGACCAGGTGGTGGCGGAAGCCCAAGTTGACCACCATGGGGGCCTCCGCCAGGATGGAGCCCCAGTCGAACCCGATGCGGCTGTATTTCCCGCTGGTGCCCGACGAGGTGACCTCCATGGCCATGCGCCGCCGGGGCATGGAAAACAGGGTCTTCCGCTTGAAAAAGAGGGTTGGGATCACGGGAATCTTGGCCAAATCCTCCGGGGTTTGAAGCTGCCCGGGGGAAAAGCCCAGGCGCTCACAGATGGCGGCGTAGCCTGGGCAGCGGCGGATGTGGTAGGCGCAGTTGTCCCGGCAGGCCCGCAGGAAAATCCGGTCGGAGCCGGGCAGGTCGTAGGGATGAAGCCGCCAGAACAGCCGTTGACGGGACAGCATGGACTCGCCTCCTTTGACCACAGGCTCGCAGCCTGTGCAATATGGCTTATTATATCAGACTGTCCGGTCTATGACAAGTTTGCCTTCGGGACTTCGGGCGCCGCCCGGGCACTGTATCCGCCTGTTTTCGGCCCCGGCCCTTTCGCGCAAAAACGTGGGAGGGGCAGCCTTGCGCGCTGCTCCTCCCGCGGAACTGGTTTTTTCATATAATTCTTCATAAAACGGTGAAACCGTTGTATGGGGCCGCGTTCCGCGGCCCGGCGGCGAAGCCGTCAAGAATGTTGTCAATACTTTTCTTGGCGCGCCGCGATAAAAAGGTTTTAACCTTTTTATCAAGAAACAGTATTACGTTATTTCCTGAGAAAAATGACGCCCAGCGTATTGGGCCCGCAGTGACAGGAGATGGTGGAGCCCGCCACGGCGGTAAGCACCTCATGAAATCCAAACTGCCGCACCATGGAGCACACCGCCTCGGGTATGGCGGGATCGCAGCGGGTGTGCACCACGAAAACCCGATCCTGGTTCACGTCCTTCCCGGTGAGCTGATCCAGCACGTAGTCGGACAGCACCTTGTCAAAGGCCCCCCGGTACTTCTTGCCCACGGTCATGCTGCCGTCG
>CATLEJ010000108.1 GCA_949916125.1 uncultured Oscillospiraceae bacterium | reverse complement strand
CGCCAGTGTCACAGATGTGTTCTACGCGGAAGACGGCGGCATCCTGGAAGATGGCAGCGACCCGGACAACTTTTATACCGAGTGGCGGGGTGCGTCCCGGAGCCAGCGGCTGGACGGGGATAAGATGATGGGTTACTTTGGCAGCGCCTCGGTGGACAGCGGCTCGTCCACGCCGCTGTATGAGCCCATTGTGGAGATTATAAACGGCGAGGAACTGAAGGTCTGCGTCAAATACACGGTGAAGAACACGAGCAACCCCGCGACGCTGGAGGCGTGGCTGACCTACCAGAGTCGAAGGATTGACCTGAACACGACGGCGGCAGGGACCGGATGGAACAAGGCGGAGATCAACACGGAGCCTGCCGGGTATGGCATGACGACCTATATCTATACCTGGGTGCTGGACACGCTAAAGCAGGACGGCACGCAGTCTAAAACTGTATTCAGCGGGCTGACGCTTGGCGGGGATTTTACCGCGTCCGCCAGAGTGCGCCAGGATAACGTGACAAGCCGCACAAAAAGCGATACGGATAATACCCTGTTTGCCAGCAACGAGGGCAGGGAGAACGGGGAGAGGACCGCCTATATTGCCAATCTCCGGCACCTGCAAAACCTGGACAAAGATTTTTCCGGGGTGAGCGGCAAAACGGCGGCGGTGCAGGTTGCGGACATCGACTGCGGGAAAAGTATCTTCACGGACTACAAGTTTGTGCCGATTGTGAACATTGAGCTCAGCTCTTTCCGGGGATCTTATCCGGAAGGGGCGGAGGTTGTCACGCACTTTATCAAAGGGCTGAAAGTGGAGACGCCGAACAGCGCGGCCGGTAGAAATGGCGGCCTGTTTTCCAGCGTGTCGGGCGAAAAAACGAAACCGTGGAAGAAACCGTGGAAATTTGAGAATGTTTGTCTGATCAATACCTCCGTAAAAACAGGAAATAAGGAGGATGGGAAACAGTTTGCCGCCGGCGCGTTGGTGGGCGTCGCTTCCGACGCCTCCTTTGTGAACTGCTGGGTCTACTGGGAGCCGGACGGCCAGAACAGCCTTGACGCGCTGCTGAAGGATGACGACGACAAGCTGGAATACCAGATTGTGGGCAGCTGCGCCGGCGGGCTGGTGGGCAGCCTGTCCGGCGGTACGCTGGAGAACTGCCTTGCGGCCACCTTGGTGCAGGGCAGGGATATTGCGGGCGGACTGATTGGCCGCTTGGAACATGATGGGGTCAGTGTGAAGAATTCCTATGCGGACTGCTACCTCACCGCGCCTACCGCCGCGGGGCTGATCGGGGAAGCCGATGCCGACGCCCCTGTATCCGTGGAAAATGTATACACCGCCGGCTTTGTCAACAAGGCAAGTAAGTATGCCGCCGGGTTGTGGAACACAACAACTGGCAACACAGTGTCGGCGGAAAACGCCTATTCCGCCATGCGCTATGAGGAAACGGTTAACATTGAACCCCTGGCCCCCGGCGTGACCGAAAACAGCAACAACTGCTACTACCTGTTTATCGGCAATACACAACCAGGAAAATCCTACGAGAACATGGTCAAGACGGATTTCCTCACCCAAATGGGAGAGGCGTTTGAGCGCAAGGGCTCCGACCAGAGCCACCCCTATAATCTCCGGGACGGCATGGCGCTGACGGTGTACCCCTTCCCGGGGCTGGCCGGGCTGCCCCATTACGGGGACTGGAACACGGAGTTTGTCAAGGCTAGCCTGGTGTATTTTGAGCAATACCAGGGCCAGGACAGCGCATACGGCTTCTACGGCGGCGGGGTGGCCTGCCTGCGCGACGACGCCGTGGTCCCCGTGGACGGCTATGCCATAGTGCTCCAGGAGGAGGATTTGAAGGATGAGGTAAAAATCATCTTTGAACAGACCGGGAAGGGCAATACAACCATATCGGTGGATCGGACATACAGCAAGGCGGAGCTTGAGAAGTATAAGGTAACCCATGAGGGCAAAACTTATTACCTTGCGCCGCTTCCGGATGAGCTGATTACCACCGACTACGCGGACCAGGATTTTTACCAGTACCTCAACTTCTGGATTGGGGATAACAAGGGGAGCGACGGCTACACCGCGGCCTATAACCCCCACTTTGCCAAAACGGCGGTCATGAAGCAGGACGGCGTGGCGCTTGATGAGTTCAAGGCGTCCATGTCCGCGATGGCGGCGGGCCGGATGACCGTGTCCATCCGCACCCCCCGGCATTTAAACGAGCTGAGCAAGCACCAGGAATACTATCACACCGACGCCGGGACGCAGGGACGCCTGTTTGAATTCATGCAGGAGCTGGACCTGAGCTATGCAAAATATTCAGGCTACAACTGGGGGGAAAAGGAGCGGACCCAGGACCCCATCGGCAGGCAGGGACGGGAGTTTAACGGGAGGTACTATGGCGGATGCCATGTGATTGAAGGCGTAACGTTTGAGGTGCCCACCGACAGCGGCCGTTCCTACGCGGGGCTGTTCGGGGTGTCCACGGGCGGGCTGTACAACATCGTCTACCGTATGAACCCGGATAAGCCGCTGCGCGTTGCCATCCAGGGGAAAACGGAGGTTTATGTGGGCGCGCTGGTGGGCGGCATCGCCTCCGGGGAGGTCGTCAACTGCGCCGTGTACGACGTGAACCTGTACGGCGTGGCGGTGGACACGACGATTTACATGGGCGGCCTGGCGGGACAGAACCAGGGGATTATCCGCGGCTGCGCGGCTGAGACGGCCCGGCTCAGCTCGGAAAACAATACCTATTCCGAGTCCTTCGCCGGGGGGCTTGTGGGCCAGAACTATGTGGGCGCGTTCATTGACTCCTCTTATGCCGTGGGGTATGTGACCGCCGAGGTGGACCAGCGGTCGGAGGCCCGGGTGTGCGGCTTCGCGGGCTATAACCGGGGGACAATCCGCAGCAGCTACGCCGCGGTCCGCCTGCAGTCCCGCGGCAGCAGCGTGGTGACCTATGGCTTCTGCGGCGCGGCGGAGGGTTCCCAGGATAACACGTTCTACCTGAACGAGGGGAATTTTGAGTACCGTGACAGCGCCTATAACGCCAGCTATACCACGGCCAAGGCCCTGTCCACCAAGTACGCGGCGCTGACGAACGGGACTTATTTGACGCAGCTGAAGATGAAACAGATAGCCGCCGGTGCTGACGTGTTTCCCTACCCCACCGGCGTGGTGGACGCCGACGGGAAGCCTGTCCACTATGGCCGGTGGCCCGAGCCGGTGAAGCTGGGCGAGATGGGCGTGTACTACTGGGAAAAGCTGGTGCTGAACGGGAAGGAATCCTATCATGTCAGCCTGCTGTCGGCGGTCCCGGAGAAAGGGACGGGGACGGTAAAGAAGCGGTATATCCTGGAGGATACCGACCGCAGCACCGGCAGCGTCGTGACGGACTATGGGTATGGGTACTACTCTGAGGAAAGTACGGAAGTAGCCATGAGCGCGGAGGGCATCATGTTCTCCAACCAAGGCGGGGCAGGCAGCCAGTGGGCGTCCAGCATCGCCTCTGATGGGGTTGTGGACGTGGAGCTGAAGGCGCTGATGCCGGGGTACACGTTCCACTCCTACCACACCTTTGTGCCCAACCCCAACCCCAATGAGGCGGGGAACTTTAAAAATGGGATGAAGGACGGCCTGTATGCCACGGGGGTAAAGGGCAGCGCGCCCAACGGCACGGTGACGCTGAAACAGGAAGGCGCGGAGGGCGACGTTGCGGTCACCTTTGAGGTCAACCCCCACTTCGCGGACGCGCTGGCGGTGAAGGTGGATATGCTGCCCGCCGGGTGGGAAAAGCCCGAGGGCGAACTGACCGTGACGCCGGGCAAGGGTGGCAACCCCTACGAAGTGCGGGCCATGGGCCAGCTGTCCGCCATCAACTGGAACAGCACGAACCGGGATACCAAGACGGTGATAAACGGGAATCAGAACTACAGCCAATTCCCTTATCTATCCTATAAAGACAACAGCAGAGACTATGTTTGGAAACAGACCCATGATATCCACGGGAACAGCGGGATTTACACGCCCATCGCGGAGTATTATGCCTGCGGCAATAACGGCGGTCATGATCAACTGTACGGATGGTTTTGTGGCTCCTTTGATGGGGATGACTATGTAATCGAAAACGTCAACATCCAGGGGCAGACCTCCTCCGTGGCGGGGTTGTTCGGGGTGGTGTTTAACGGTTCGCTGAAAAATATCGTGCTCTACAGTTCGGATGGACAAGGGAAGATCACCAATAAAATTGGTAACAACATGGACAGCGCCTGGTATTCTATGGGAACTCTGGCTGGAATCGCGTCGGCCCAACAAGGCGCAGACGGATACAAGGGCAGTGCGGTGGAAAACTGTTCTGCCTCAGGGTACACCATTGAGTACAAGACCTATAACAGACGAGATAAGGGTAGCACCAACGATGTGGGCGGCGGCAGCACGGTGGGCGGGCTTCTGGGCGCATCGGATATGGCGCTGAAAAACTGCTCTGCTGTGACCGACATCAAGATTCTCAAGGGCGATGCTGAAAGCACATTTGGCAACGACAACCTCCGTGTGGCTGGCCTGACCGGCGTGTGTCAGAACGAGATTACAAACTGCTACGCCGGCGGAAACATTGAGGTTGCAAATGGCGTGATTGTAAAGAAACAAAACGGTATTTTCCTTGGAGGAATTGTCGGCGGCGGCTACTTCAAGCCTTTAATCGTAAAAGGCGCTAAAGATATTCAGATTGGAGGAGGAGGCCAAGGCGGCAGTACGGGCCGGATGCAGCTAACGGATTGTTATTCTTACGTTGCATTGCCGGATGAAGATACGGTGGTTTATACAACAACGGGGGACGCAGCGTCAAATTCGGATCCCACAGCAAATGGGGGAGCGGTTAGTACACATATCAGGGCGTTGTATGCGATAGGCGGCCCGGGAGATGGTACCAGCGTTTATACGGCCAAGAACTGTTACTATCTAAAGAGCGAGGTCATGAAAAATAACCCAGATGGGGTTACAATGACTATGCCTTATAATGATGGAAATGGTGGAACATTTCGTTTAAGGACAGACCTTGATCTGACCAGAGATTCAGTACAAGAAGTTGTTTTGAGAGCGGATGGAAACCCTTTGAGGGTAGGCGGCCCTGATGCGGATGGTGGAGCTTTTGTTGAGCGCAGAATTTCCCTTACGACAGAGAATGTGGGTAAGGAATTTTTGCTTAGTTACAATGCTGGTAAGGAGGACTATACATACCACAGTTCTAAAGATTCTTTGAAAATCAATATTAACGGGAAGGATTACTGGTGTATATATAGAACTACAGCTTTAAATTGTATGCCCATATTTACAATTAACACCGCTGGTGACGGTTCCATAAATAATAACCCTCCCACAAGTGACAGTAAATGGGTTACATTCAGAGGCTGGGCTACGGGCATCAGCGGAAATACAGTCACGGGGTTGACTACGGATCCCACGGATCTTACGAAGATATCAGTCAATGACTGGAATAGCCTTATGGCTGTTACCTATGACCAGCTGAAGGTGAAAGATGAAACTGGAGCTGTGCTGAAGAGACTGGATGCCTTCGCCCCCGTCACCGACAAGACCGAGGAGGGCTTCGATATCCCCGGCAAGTACAGTTACAGTTCGGCGGATTATCTGGGCGGCCTGCGCTATCCCTTCCCCACCATCCTGACCCGTGAGGGCGGCAAAATCCACGTCCACTACGGCAACTGGCCGCTGAACGGCATCGAGCGCGACAAGGGCGCCGAGCCCATCCAGCGCAGCCTGTTCAGCACGAAGGAACAGGGGGAGACGGAAACGCTGACGCTGAGCGAGGGCGTAGCGAAAGGCGGAACCTGGGTCGTGACCTCCAACAATGAGGCCATTGCCACGGCGGAGATTACGCAGAATGGCGAGCTGTCCGTCACCGGAATCGGCGAGGGCGTTACCAGCGTTGAGGTGTCGTATACGGTGGACGGCGTGACCTATCCGCTGTCGATCTCTGTCCGCGTTACCGCCGTTCTGGAGCTGCACCCGGAGTATAACCCGGTGTATCTGCTCACCGACAGCGAGACCAGTGTGCCCCTGCGGCTCACCAATGAGGACGGGGATACTGTGGATCTGGCAGCGTTTGAGGGCCTTGCGCTGAATATCGAAGGGAGCAGCCTCGGCTACAGCGCACTGCTGGAGGAGACCCAGCTTGAGAAGCGGGATGACGACAGCCTGTGGCTGAACGTGAGGTCCGGCGCCGCCGAGGGGAGCACGAGCCTGAGCATTATCCTGCGGTACAGTTATAAGGATAAGGAGTATTCCACGGTGAACTCCGTCACGCACCGCGTAGTGAAGCCGGTGGTCGGCGAGCCGGTGAAACAGACGGATGGAACGCTGAAGTACACGTTCAGCCTGCCCGAGGATATGGTGGCAGCGGGCTACAAAGTTGTGGTTACAGACGGCAGGGCGATCAATTCCGGCGCGGATGTATACTACGGAAACCCCGCCGAAAACTGGATTTTGCTGGGTAAGTTCGACGGTCTGACAGAGGTTAACGCTTCGCTCAGGATGCAGCTGTTTGACAAAGATGGTAAGCAAGTGGGCGGCGACCACATCGTAATGGTGACCGTGCCGATTCCCCAGCCTGAGCCGGAGCCCCCGGTTGAGCCGGAGGGAACGGCTGCACCGGAGCCCCCGGTTACACCGGATGACACGGCTGCACCGGAGCTGGGGCAGGCCGAGGGGCCCGGCCTGGACGCCTCCGCAGGGTTGGAGGCGTCCAGGCAGGTGGCTTCCCGGACGAGGACGGAAGGGAAAGCACGTATGGGCCCGGCGCAGCGGAATGTGAGAGGAAGGAGGACGCTCCATGCGGCGAATAAAGGAAAAGCTGGGAAGTCAAAGCGGGGCGTCAATTTTGGTGGCGCTGCTGTTCTTCCTGCTGTGCGCCATGGTGGGGGCGACGGTGCTGATGGCGGCGGCGTCCAACACGGGTAAAAGCCGCAGCAACCGGGAAGAGCAGCAGAAATACCTGACCTTGTCCTCGGCCATGCGGCTGATCTGCGGCGAACTGACGGGCGCGACGTATATGGCAAAGTATGATTATAACGTTACGCCAGTTAACAAGAACGTGGCGGGGCCAGGTGAACCCGAAAAATTGGAACTGGATTATTATCAGCACACGTTTACGCAGAAAAAGGGAGATTATTCAACCAGCAGCCTGACGAACACTCTGCCGCTTTTGCCCGAGCTGGAATGGCTCTTTTGGCAGGACGCAATCAAGAACGAGCCGGCAGACACTACAGCCGATCATTATTCATTTGTCAAAGACACAGACGTACAGACCCAGGAGCCGCTGGTTGATGGGCGCACACTGGTGTTGAAGATCGACCAGCCGGATCAGCCGGGGCTGAGCGCGGAAACGGTGGTAACGGTACGCTTGGAAAAGGACGGCATCTATAAATATTGCCTTTACCTGTCCGCCTCGCTGAAGGATCATCCTGACTACGCCATGTATGCCGTGCTGGTTTGCGACAATCCGCCGAAGGCGGAGTATAATGTCAGCCCAGGCAACCATGTGTGTGTGGCAAAATGGAGGCTGAGCCAGATCACGAGGCAGGAGGGGAATTCTCATGGGCCGTAAGCTGAGGGAGAGCCGGGGGGAGACCCTGGTGGAGCTGCTGGCCGCCATCTTGATCGCGGCGCTGTCGGCGGCGATGCTGTTCACCTGCTGCATGGCCTCGGTGGAGATGGACAAAAACGCCCAAAAGTCTGACGATGCGTTTTACGACGCCCTGTCGGCGGCGGAAAAGCAGCAGGATAAGCTGCTCCAGCCCGCAGGGGGGGCTGTGACGGTAACCGTGACGGGAAACGGCAAAACGGATTCCATCACAGTTGGCCTCTATGGCGGGGAGGATATGTACTCCTATAAAAAGGAGGGCTCCTGATGGGCGCACGGATGAGGGACAGCCGGGGCTTTACCCTGGTGGAGATGCTGTGCGCGGTGGTCATCCTGATCCTGCTGGGGCTGCTCATCAACACGGGGCTGAACTTGGCCATGAGAAGCTACCGGGACGTCACGGCCCAGTCGGAGGCGGAGCTGCTGCTGTCCACACTGACGGACGCCCTGACAGATGAGCTGCGCTATGCAAGGGACGTTAAACCGCAGGGGGATGACTCCATTCAGTTCCACAGCCACCGCTATAATTATGAAGACCTGGACTACACGGAAATACGGGTGCAGGACGGGAAGCTCTATGCCGGCGATTATCAAATGGTGCCCGACGGCGCCTATTACCATGGGGCCTATGAGATTCCGGACGCTTCAGACCCGGAGGGCCCGGGGCTGACAGTTGAATACACAGGTGGCCTGTTCACCGTAGAGCTGAAGGTAACGCAGGCGGAGGGGACGATTTCCGCTGGTACAAATTTTACGGTCCGGTGCCTGAACCCGGACTGACAGGGGGAGAGTCCATGAAATATAACCGCCTTGGCGACATCCTGATCGAGAGCGGCGCCATTACCGAACAGCAGCTCAAAAAGGCCTTGGAGCTCCAGGCCGACAGCGGCGAGCGATTGGGCACGGTGCTGCAAAAGCACGGATTTATTACGGAAAAGCAGCTGATCGACACTCTGATGAACCAGCTGGGTGTGGAGTTCGTGGATTTGAACTCCCTGTCCATCCCCTCGGAGATGGCGCAGATTCTTCCGAAAAATGTGGCAAAGAAGCATATGGTGGTGCCCGTGAAGGCCACCCGCACGGACGTACACCTGGCCATGGCGGACCCGTTGAACTTTGTGGCGATAGAGGAAGTGCGGGCCATCACCCGCCGGCGGGTGATCCCGCTGATCGCCACCACCGCCGCCGTGGAGCGGGCGGTGCAGAACCTGTACAGCAACCAGGGAGCCATGCGGGCCATCGAGGAGATGCAGCGGGACCTGATCGGCGGGCAGTACGGCGCGTCGGCCCTGGCCGCCGCCGGCGCCCAGAACTTGACGGTGGACGAGGACGAGGCGGACGCCGCCCCGGCCATCCGCCTGGTGAATTCCATTATCGACCGGGCCTATACCGAGGGGGCCAGCGATATCCACATGGAGCCCGGGGAGGGCCAGATGTCCATCCGGATGCGGATAGACGGCGCGCTGCGCCATATCATCCAGGTGCCCCGGGAGCTGCAAAACTCGGTGATCTCCCGCATGAAGATCATGGCCCGGATGGATATTGCCCAGAAGCAGATCCCCCAGGACGGCCGGGCCAACGTCACCGTCCAACAGGAGACGCTGGATCTGCGTATCTCCACCCTGCCCACCACCCATGGGGAAAAAGTGGTGGTCCGTCTGCTGCGCAAGACGCCGGAGCTGTCCAGCCTGGACGGCATCGGCCTGCGCGGGGACAACCGGGAGCGGTTCCTCCATTTGCTGGACAACACCACCGAGGGTGTGATCCTTATGGTGGGCCCCACCGGCTCGGGTAAGACATCCACGCTGTATACCATGATCCAGAGGCTGAAAAGTGAGGAGGTCAACCTGGTGTCCCTGGAGGACCCGGTGGAGTACTATATCGACGGGACGTGCCAGGTGCAGATCAACGAAAAGACAGGGCTGACGTTCGCCAATGTGCTGCGCTCCGTGCTGCGGCAGGACCCGGACATCCTCGCCGTGGGCGAGATCCGGGACGGCGAGACCGCCGAGATC
>CATLEJ010000107.1 GCA_949916125.1 uncultured Oscillospiraceae bacterium | reverse complement strand
CGCCTACGGGGACCAGGTGGACGGGGACCGGGCGGCGCTGTGGGGGGAGTGCCCGGCGCTGTCGGGGCTGGACGCGGGGACGTTCTCCACCGTGGAGGACCTCAGCGCCGACCTGGACGGCCAGTCGCTGCTGTCGGGGCTGACGGTGCTGCCCGCCCGGTCCGCCGGGGAACAGGCCCTGGCCCTGCTGGGGTATAGTCAGCACACTTGAAAATCGGTAACTACCGATTTTCAAACAGCGGCAGAGCCGCTGTCGGGCAAAGCCCGTGCGCTGACTATGAAGTCTGACGCAAGGCCGCAAAGCGGCCTGTGCGGCGAGTGATCGCCGCACAAGTTGAAAAGAAGCAGTTACTTCTTTTCAACTGTGTCAACTATAAAAGCAAAACGCGCCCGGAGGCGAAAGCCTCCGGGCGCATTTTCCATGGGCGGGTCAGCCCAGCTTGTCGAGCATTTCCAGGGCAATTTTCAGGGCCTGCTCCACGGTGGCGGTGCCCTTGGGGTCGAAGCGGTTGCCGCCCACGCCGTTGAGGATGTCGTTGGCGGACAGGAAGGCCACGGCGCCGCGGGCGTAGCTCCTGATGTGGGCGTCGTCCACGAAGGAGGTGGCGGACACGGAGGGGATCTTGCCCCCCAGCCGCTCATAGACCCGGGCCAGCATCAGCGCCGCGTCCTGGCGGCTGACCAGCCTGTCCGGCTCGAAGGTGGCGGGGGTCATGCCGTTCACGATCTTCAGCTCGTAGGCGGCGAGGATCCAGAAGTAGTTGTCGTTGTCCGGGTCCACATCGGCGAAGGGGCTCTCCCCGGTACACTGGTAGATCTGCCCGGTCATGGCCTCGTACAGCGACACCGCGATGGCGGCGAACTCGGCGCGGGTGACGGGCCCCCGCAGGTCATAGCGGTGGTTGTACTCCACCAAGAAGGGGATCAGGCCGCTGTCGCCGGCCCGGCCCACGATGTCCTTTGCCCAGACACTGGTCAGGTGGCCGCTGTCCGCCACCGCCACCCGGTAGTTCTCGATCGAGTCGTCCCCCAGGTCCTCGCCGCGGGGATGGCCGGTGAGCAGCCACCAGTAGCCCGCGGCCCCGGTTTCCTCGCAGATATGGATGAGGGTATTGGGGCCGAACAGCTCCACCAGGTAATCGGTGGTGAGGGTGCGGTAGCCGTAGGGGTAGCCGGTGGAGAACAGCGCGTTCTTCCCCTGGCTCCACTCGTAGTAGTTGTAATAGTCAACGCTGTCGCTGCCCACCAGCGGCCCCTGCTCCGGCAGGGGGACCACCTCGTCCTCATAGTATCCGTCGTCCTCGCCGCCAGTCCACGACGAGCGGATCAGCCGCTCCTCATACACCCCGTCGCCGTCCGGGTCGGAATATGCCAGCAGGTTGTCAAAGGCAAAGTCCGGCCCCACGGTCAGGGTGACGCCCAGGGGGAGGTGGGATAAGCGCAGAAACGTCAGCTCCGCGGGCTCCGCCTGGGGCGTGACGGTGCGGTCGTCGCCCCAGTCGTGGTACCGCAGCTTGACGGTGACGCTGGTTTCCTCCCGTTCGTTTTTGATTGCATCGGTCCATATGGTCCCCCCGTCCAGCACGTCCGTCACCTCGCTGGGCGACGCCGCCGCAGCCGGGTGGCACAGCAGGCCGAAGGCCATGGCCGCCGCCAGCAGGGCGCTGAGCATTCTTTTGTGTGTCATCCTGTACCGCTCCTTTCCCGTGTCTGTTCCCGCACGGCCTGTCCGTCCGGGTTTGCCCATATGATAGCACAACCCGGGCGGGGGCGCAAGGGTTCGGATTCCGGGACAGGAGAGGGGCGGACCCTCCCCGGGAAGGCCCGCCCCCTTATTCCCCCTTGTACTTTTTTCTGGTGGCAATTCCCCCGCGTATATGGCGTTCGGCCTTGTTCTCGTTGAGAATCTCCTTGACCTGCCGGTACAGCCCCCGGTTGATGGCGGGCAGGCGTTCGCTCAGGTCCTTATGTACCGTAGACTTGCTGATGCCAAACCGGCTGGCGGCGGCGCGGACAGTGGCTTTGTTCTCGATGATGTAAAGCGCCAGCTCCTGTGCGCGCTCCTCCATGTTACCCTTCACTGACAACACTCCCCACTGAACTGTGCAGGGCGCTGCGCCCTCACTGGCTGATGTATATGCGGCGGCGGCGCGGAATAGTATCCGGGGGCGCAAAAAGGCCGCCCGTTGCTTTTTTTCACGGCACAGGGGCGGGCGGCGGGGGCTTTTTTGGCCCATATTTTAGTTGACAGATGGACAGGAGAAATCATATAATAGATACAATACGCTAAAGCAGTAAATTCAGCGCATTGATAAGGAGGATATCACCATGGGAACTCAGCGCGTTTACAACTTTTCGGCGGGCCCGTCCATGCTGCCCTTAGCGGTACTGGAGCGGGCGGGGAGCGAGATCACCAACTATCAGGGCTCCGGTATGTCCGTGATGGAGATGAGCCACCGCTCCAAGGTGTTCCAGAAGATCTTCGACGACACCAAGGCCAACTTCATCCGGCTGTTCCACGTGCCCGACAACTATAAAGTGCTGTTTTTGCAGGGCGGGGCCTCCGGCCAGTTCTCCATGGTGCCCCTGAACCTCATCGGAAAGACCGGCAAGGCGGACTACGCCGTCACCGGCAACTTCGCCAACATCGCCTATAAGGAGGCCAAGAAGTACGGCCAGATCAACCTGGCCGCCTCCAGCGAGGACAAAAACCACACCTACATTCCCCAGCAGGACCAGCTCAAGCTGGACCCCGAGGCCAGCTACTTCTACTACTGCGCCAACAACACCATCTACGGCACCGAGTGGCAGTACGTGCCCGACACCGGGGACGTGCCCATCGTGTGCGATATGTCGTCCGACTTCCTGTCCCGGCCGGTGGACGTGTCCAAGTACGGCATCATCTTCGGCGGGGCCCAGAAGAACCTGGCCCCGGCGGGCCTCACCATCGCCATCGTCCGGGAGGATCTGGCGGGCCACGAGCTGCCCTATACCCCCCTGATGATGAACTACAAGACCATGATCGACAAGGACTCCATGTACAACACCCCCCCCTGCTGGTGCATCTATATGCTGGGGCTGGTGCTGGAGTGGCTGGACGGCCAGGGCGGCGTAGAGGGCATGGAGAAGATCAAGCACAGTAAGGCTCAGCTCCTTTACAGCGTGCTGGACGACTCCAAGCTGTTCACCTGCGCGGCGGAGAAGGCCAGCCGGTCGGATATGAACGTCACCTTCCGCTCGATGAGCGAGGAGCTGGACGCCAAGTTTGTCAAGGAGGCCACCGAGGCGGGCTTCACCAACCTGAAGGGCCACCGCAACGTGGGCGGGATGCGGGCGTCCATCTACAACGCCATGCCCGTGGAGGGCGTGGAGAAGCTGGCGGACTTCATCCGCGCCTTCGACAAGGCCAACTGACATGAGCGAGCTGGAGCTGGCCCGGCAGATCGCCGGGGAGATTGTGGAGCGGAACACCGAGCCCGTCCTGCGCTTCACCCTGGAGCGGGGCGGGGAGCCGGGGATCTTCGAGAGCAAGGTGGGCGGCACACCCTACCTGCCCCCAGACATGGCGTGGCCGCTGGATTCCAAGGGGACGGGCATGGAGCTGCTGGCCCAGGTGGACTGCGCCGCGCTGGAGGGCCTGCCCGACTTCCCCCACAGGGGGCTTTTGCAGTTTTTCTTTGGGCTGGACGATGTGTTCGGCATGGACTTCGACGACCCCACCGCCCAGACAGGCTTCCGGGTGCTGTACCACGAGACGGCAGACCCCGCCGTGACGGCGGCGGAGGTGCTGGCGAAAAAGGCGCAGGCCCCCCTGCCGGAGGGGGACGCGAGGTACGATACCCCCCTGTTCGGCGCTTACGGCATCCGGTTCGCCCCGGCGGAAATCCAGCACATCAGCAGCCAGGACTTCCGAGCCTGGGATCAGTTCCTCGCGAAGTGGAATGAGGGCCACGGCACGCAGTTCAAGACCCAGTGGGACTACTACCGGGCGACAAAGATCGACGGCGAGTTCCCCCCGCCGGAGGGGAAGGCCCCCTATCACCAGCTGGGCGGCTACCCCTACTTTACCCAGGAGGATCCCCGCGCCGGCGCCGACAATGAAATCGCCGATCTGGATGTGCTGCTGTTCCAGCTGGACAGCGATATGCTGACCAAGGAGCAGGGCGGCGGCGATCTGGTGCTGTGGGGCGACTGCGGCGTGTGTAACTTCTTCATCAGCCGGGAGGCGCTGAAGCGCCGGGACTTCTCCCGCGTGTGCTACAACTGGGATTGCTGCTGACTGGCGGGAGGGCACAATGATAACCGCAAGGATCATCGACGAGGCCCATCAGGCCGATATCAACCTCAAAAACCACCCCTTTAAGCTGTTCGGCCTGCTGCTGCCGTCTTATAACAACGGCAGGTGGGATCACACCGAGCTGCTGTTCCCCGAAGAAAATGTGACGGAGATGTGTTTCCCTGACGAAAACTACAACTATGACGAGATGTCAAAAAACTCTGTTTTCGTGGGGGCCTATGACGGTGAAAAATGCGTGGGCCTGGCGATTCTCCAACAGGCATTCCTGCGCTATATGTACCTGTACGACTTGAAGGTGGATCCGGACCGCCGGGGGAAGGGCGTGGGCAGGCTGCTGATCGAGAAATGCAAAGAGGTGGCCACGCAGCAGGGCTACAAGGGCCTCTACACACAGGGGCAGGACAACAACCTCGGGGCCTGCCGGTTCTATTTGAAAGCGGGCTTCGAGATCGGCGGCTTGGATACCCGCGTGTACGGGGGAACCTCCCAAGCGCACAAGAAGGATATCCTGTTCTACTGTGACATCAAAACTTTATGAGGTGAACAAACCATGTTCAACATCAAAACCATGAACAAAATCGCCGCGGTGGGCCTGGAGCGCCTGCCCGCGGACAGCTATGCCGTGGGTGACGGCGTGGAAAACGAGGACGGCATCCTGGTCCGCTCCGCCAAGCTCCACGACTACCCCTTCCCCGACACCCTGTGGGGCATTGCCCGGGCCGGGGCCGGGGTGAACAACATCCCCACCGACAAGTGCTCCGAGGCGGGCATCGTGGTGTTCAACACCCCCGGCGCCAACGCCAACGCCGTCAAGGAGCTGGTGATCTGCGCCCTGCTGCTGGCCTCCCGGGACGTGGTGGGCGGCGCGGAATGGGTGAAGGCCCAGGCCGCCTCCGGCGTGGAGGTGGCCGACGTGGTGGAGAAGGGCAAGTCCGCCTTTGTGGGCCCCGAGCTCTACCGCAAGACCCTGGGCGTGGTGGGCCTGGGGGCCATCGGCGCGCTGGTGGCCAACGTGGCCCTGTCCCTGGGCATGGAGGTGTACGGCTACGACCCCTACCTGTCGGTGGACGCCGCCCTGCGGCTGGACCGCCACATCAAGGTGGTCAAGGAGCTGGACGCGCTGTACGCCAACTCCGACTACGTGACCCTCCACCTGCCCTATATGGAGTCCACCAAGGACACCATCAACGCCGCCGCCATCGCCAAGATGAAGGACGGGGTGCGCCTGATCAACCTGGCCCGGGGCGGGCTGGTGAACGACGACGACCTCATCGCCGCCCTGGAGAGCGGCAAGGTGGCCTGCTACGCCACCGACTTCCCCAATAACAGGCTGGTGGCCGCCCCCCATGTGGTGGCGCTGCCCCACCTGGGGGCCTCCACCCCCGAGAGCGAGGACAACTGCGCCGTCATGGCCGCCAACGAGCTGCGGGATTTCCTGGAGAACGGCAACATCAAGAACTCCGTCAACTTCCCCAACGTGGTGATGGAGCGCTCCGGCGTCCAGCGCCTGTGCGTGATCCACCGCAACGTCCCCGCGGTGCTGGCCAATATCACCACCCAGCTGTCCAAGGACGGGGTGAACGTGGAGAACATGACCAACAAGTCCAAGGGCGAGTACGCCTACACCATGGTGGACGTGGGCTCCCCCGTGGAGGGGCACATCATCGAGGACATCCGGGCCCTGCCCGGCATCATCCGTCTGCGGGTGATCTGATCAGAACAGCGGAACGGCCCCTCCCAATCCGGGAGGGGCCGTATTTATTCCGGTGACCCGGGGTCCCCGCCGGGCGGGGTGAAGCCTTCGCCGCCGGGAAAGCCGCCGAAGGAGCCGCCGGGGAAGCCGCCGCCCCCGCCAGGGCCGCCCCCGCCGCCCATGGTTCCCATATCGGACAGATTAAGGTCGGAGGCGTCCACCAGGCCGGACCGGTCGGCAGACTGCCCCTCCTCCGTGGCGGGGATGGAGCCGTCCAGCTGGCCGGATACGCTCCGGACGCGGAGTTCACAGAAGGTTTTGAGCGCCGCCACACCCGCCTCGAATTCCTCACAGGTGCAGAACGCGGTGGGGTCGCGCTCCACGTAGGGGGCGATGAGGGCATACGCCTCCCCGATGAGGGCGGCGCAGTCCGCGCTGTCCAGGAACCGCTGGAAATACTGGTGGTAGAGCCGGGTGTATTCCTCGTCGGCCAAAATCCAGTCCGCCATGGGCCGGCTGCCGTCCCCGGTGACGGACAGGGGGGTATCGATGGGGTCGTTTACCGCGGAGGACGCGTCGCTGCCCTGGAAGGTGCCGAAGGCCAGGTTGTAGTCCCAGGGGAGCATGGACAGCCGCCCGTCCTCCTCGTAGAGATAGTAGTTGTGGACCATGGACCCGGTATAGCTGTCGCCGTTGACCACGAAGTTGTGGACGACAAGGTAGCGCAGCACCTGGTCCACATCCAGGGCGCTTTCCGGGTCCCCCTCGCCCAGCGCCTTCAGCGCCCGGATGAGCCGGGCCTGGTCCGCGCCGGTCACATCGGTTTTGGCGCTGTCAAAAATGTTGGAGTAGCTGTCCGGGTCGTCGTCGGTGTATTGGAGCTTCACGTCGCCGGAGCCCATGCCGCCGGACATCCCGCCAAAGCCGTCCCCGCGCCCGCCGTTTTCGCCGTCCCCAAACATTGCGGAGGGGTCAAAGCCCTCCGGCGGCGTATCGCCGCCCCGCCCGGGGGGCTGCCCGTCGAACCGGGAGGACGGGTCGGGGCCGTCCGGCGCATCCCCCCGCTGCTCCGGCGGCTGCATAAGGCCGGGCCGGCCGCCGTCCTGTTCCCCGCTGTCACGGTTCAGGAAGTCGTCCATGTCGAAGTCCCTGCCGTTGCCCCGGCCGCCGCCGAAGCTCATGCTGTCCGGCTTATAGAGCTGGCCGTGGTCCCGGCCGTAGTTTCGCTGGAGGAAGGCGTCCTCCACCCCCTCCACCGCCAGGTACAGCCCCCAGTCCTGGCCGTTGACGGTGATCCACACGTAGCTGCACAGCGGGGCGTTCACCCCGAAGGACGCCATCAGCCGGTAGGTGAGGTAGTCCTTCATCATGGTGTTGTCCTGGATCAGGTTGTTCAGGCACAGCTTATCCAGGCCGTAATAGGCCTTGCCGCTGTCATAGTGGTCGAATTCGATTTTGAAGCTGTAGCGGTCGCTGCCCATCTGGGACACGGTGGACAGGGAGGTGTTCCCCTTGGCCCGCAGGCCCACGTTTTTATACGCCTCGTTGTCGATGACCACCGAGCAGGCGGCGTATTCCTCGTTTTCACAGGTTTCCAAAAAGCCGTCCCAATCGTCCATCACGATCTCAATGGTATGTACCCTTGACGTGTCAAACAGCTTTGCCTCATACCCCATGGCCCGGGAGGCGGGCTGTATGCCCAGGGCCTCCCCGTTCAGAAACAGCAGGGTGATCAGCAGGGACAGCGCCGCGGCCGCCGCGCAGATCCGGTCGATATGCTTGTGGGTGGACATGGCCTCACCCCATGTAGTCGCCGTTGTAGCTCACCAGCACGGCGCTGTGTACGCCCTCCTGGGCGGCCAGGGTGTTGACGAACTCGGTGCTGTCGTCCCGCAGCCGGATTTCCAGGTTCAGCTCGATGAACCCCTGCTGCACCGTCTTGCTCTTGACCACGCAGCGCCGGGTGCTGGCGTTCAGGAACTCCTCCGCCTGGCGCTCCGCCTGCGGGTCCCGGCACTGGAGCACCAGGATGTACGGGTTTACAAAGGATTTTTTGTTGACGAAGACCAGCAGGATTATGCCGATGGCCAGGCTGCCGATGACGGCCAGGGGGATGATCCCCGCCGCCAGCACGATGCCCACGGCAATGGACCAGAACAGGAACGCGATGTCCAGCGGCTCTTTGATGGCGGCGCGGAAGCGGACGATGGACAGGGCGCCCACCATGCCCAGGGACAGCACCACGTTGCTGGTGACGGCCAGGATCACCATGGTGGTGACCATGGTCAGCGCCACCAGCGTCACGCCGAAGCTGGAGGAGTACATCACGCCGGAGAAGGTCTTTTTGTAGACCAGGAAGATAAACATCCCGATGCCGAAGGCGAGGATCAGCGCCAGCGTCATGTCCAGCAGGCTGACGCTGGCCACGTTTTCCAGGAAGCTGGACTTAAAAATATCCTGGAAGTTCACTGCGAGTTTTAATACAGCCATAAAGTGTTCCTCCTTAACCATAAATGCGGCACTGTGCGTACTTTGAAAACGCCGCCGTCCGCCGCCCCTCCAGCTGCACCGCGTCCCGGATGATATCCGGCAAAAAGGCGTCCCATTTTACCTCCAGGATGGTGACCGGCTCCCCCGCGGGAATGGTGGCGCGGCTGGGGTTCAAAAAATCCGTGCATTGCAGCCCTGTGCGGATGTCGTAGTCCAGCGTCACCCGGACATTCCCCGGCGGGTAGACGAAGGGCTCCCGGGTGTAGTCCACGATGGTGCGGGGCCGCAGGAGCTGGGTACGCATTTTGTGGTACAGCTCCTGCACCAGCGGCCTGCCGCTGGCCGGCATCCATTCCAGGTCGCCGTCCACGATGGCCTGGGCCTCCGCGGCGGACAGCTCCGCCATGGCCTTGGTCCCAAGGCCGCTGCGTTTGCTCTTTTTCTCCAGGTGGATGAGGGAGGGATCCCCGTTGTAGTACCGGATACGGAACTTCTCCCGGCGGTCCACCCCGTCCAGCTTCTCCCGGAGGGCCTTGTCGGCCGGGTTGTCAAAATACAGGCTCCGAACCAGATACCGCCCGCCTTCCGTATGCTCGTCCGGCCTGGCGATGAGGCGCAGCCGCTGCCGGATGGCAATGCGGTCGGACAGGCTGATCTCGTGCTTCCACTCGTGCCGGTATTGGGGCATGACGTCACGTCCTTTCCACCGGCTACTTTACCACGCGAAGCTGAATCAGCCCTGAAATTCCCCGGGAAAAGCGTGAACAAATTGTAAACAGTCGATCCTGCCCCAGATAAGGGGATGGGGGCCGTGGCCGTGGCGTCCTTTGGGCGTGCGCCGTAAATTCGCAGCCGCGCAGCGGCGGAGAACTGCGCAGGCGGAATTCACTTCCGCCGAGCATTCAAATCAAATGGGTGGAGCGACCAGCGGAAGCGAAACCCAAAAAGAAAGACACGCTTACAGCGTGTCTTTCTTTTTGGCGTAATGTGGGAAAATCGCTATCCGGAATTTGATGCGATAGCCGCCCGCAGGGCGGCCCCACCCGAGAGCCCAGCGCAGCGGGTCGCGGTTGGCACTGCCACAAAGCGGCATAAACCGGCCTTCTGGCCGGCGGCGCCTTTGCGCCGTAAATTCGCAGCCGCGCAGCGGCGGAGAATTGCGCAGGCGGAATTCACTTCCGCCGAGCATTCAAA
>CATLEJ010000106.1 GCA_949916125.1 uncultured Oscillospiraceae bacterium | reverse complement strand
CGATAAGGAAATGGAACTCTTATGCCAGAATTATCAGGATACGGACCGAATCCGGGAGGGCCTCCTGTTCGACTACCAGGCGCAGGCGCTTGGGCAGCTGCGCGCGGGGATGTCGTATCTGGCAGAAAAGTACCCCAGCCAGAGCTTTGAGGTGCTCACTTTTGAGGCGGCTACAAAGTTCAGCGGCCGGGCAACCATTTTGTTCCAAGGCGGCGTACCGGGGGAATACACGCTGTACGTCCGGCCCTCTGACGGGGAGTATATTTGTACGGACACCTTCTACGGCGGCCTTCTCCGGGAGGAATATGACAAAAAGGTAGAGGAAGCGCTGGCGTCGGGCGGCCGCATTGGGAGGTCTTATACCCGATTCCCTTCTCCGGTGGGTGTGGAGCTGGGCGAGGGCGCAACTGCGGACGATCTGTTCAGGCTCTTTCCCAAGCTCACACGGGATACGGATCTGTTTTTCGTATGCGACGACCATGACGCCGCCGCAAAGGAGGTACAGGCTGTTTTGACCCAGGCGGGCTTCTACGGCGCGTATACCATGTATTTCGTCCAGGAGCTTCCGCCGGATATCCTGGTGCTGGAGTCCGGGCGTTCCGATTGGGAATACGCCGTATTCAACTGTTTTGACGCTTGAGGGGGATGATCGCGGTATGGCGCTTTCCACAGAACAGGTTTTGCTGCTGAACAACCTGATGTACATGGAGCCCGACGAAAACAGCCCGCTGCGCAGGCCGGATGAGTTTGCGGGCAAAAGCGTCGGGGAATGGCTGAACAGGATCGACTTGTCCCAGATCGATGATACCCGGGAATACGGCAGCTTTATGAACGGGAAGGACTGGCGGAATATCATTGAGGCCGCCCGGCAGGACGATACGCTGATGGGGATGCGCATTGCGGAAACGCACGTGGATTCGGCCGGGGGAGGCGGGCGCAGCGCAATTTTCACCAGCAGCGCCACCGGCGACGCCGTTGTCGTATTCAAGGGCACTGAGAGCGCGGCCGAATGGAGCGACAATTTCGCGGGCGGGAATGTCACCGACACCCCCCATCAGGGAAACGCCCTGGAGTGGTATCAAAATGCCTACCGTCAGAACGGGCTGGATCAATATGAGGTTACTCTGAGCGGGCACTCCAAGGGGGGGAACAAGGCAAAATATATCACGCTGCTGGACGATACGGTGGACCACTGCGTTTCCTTTGACGGGCAGGGCTTCTCTGATGAGTTTATTAACAAGTACGCGCAGCAGATTGCCGGCCGCCAGTCCGTCATTGAAAACCATAATGTTGATTACGACTATGTCAATCTCCTGCTCAACGACGTGGGGAAAACTACTTACTACAAGGGCTGCGATTACGGCAGCGGCGGCTTCCTGGAAAACCACTGCCCGAATACCTTCATGGATTTTGACAAAAACGGGGGCTTTACCATCCATGTCAACCCGGATGGACAGGCCCCGGAGATGAAAGCCCTGGATGAATTCCTGAACAACCTCATCCGCTCTATGCCCGAGGGCCAGCAGACGGAGACCCTGGCGTGCATCAATGAGATCGTGAACAGGGCCTTTTCCCTTAAGAATTGGAGTTCGGAGGAAAACCTGAATTTTTTTGTGGACCTGCTCAGCGACTCCAAGTACTCCGACGAGCTGGCGTATGTTTTGGCCTATACGATCGAGTATGAACAGGCCCATCCGGAGTTTGCAAAGCAAATCAACAGCGTTCTGGACAACTTTGGGATGGGGGACTTTACCCGGTATGTGGACATGGTGGACGGTATCCTGAATTTCGACGCGGACATCTTTATCATCGGCCGTGTGGATTTTGACAGGCTTTACCGCTGGGTCACCGGAGTGGCCGGGATCCTCCCTGATGGGGTGCTGAAATGGATCCTCGACTGGGTTGAGGACAAGTACGGCGTCAGGCTGACGGTTCAGCAGCTGAAAAACCTGCTGGGATTCGCCGGGATGGTCTATCGCGATATGCAGGACATAACGATCCGGGATCGTGGCGGTGATATCAGGGTCGCGCCTGTTTCCACCGAATTTACCCCCAATTCCGGGGTGAGGGCACATGGCAGAACCTATGTCGAGCCGCACAAAATGCGTACGGCGGCAGAAGGGCTTCAACATATTTCCAGGCTGCTCGATCAAAGTGGGGCTGATGTGGAGGACATTGCAAACAATCTGGCCTTTGCGCAAAGGACGGCGGCCACTGCCGAGCTGCGTGACAAATTGAAGCAGGATAAATTGAAGATCGGCCTTTTGGCGGACCAGGTGCGGCAGCTGGACAGCGCGTTAACCGAGATCACCAAGAAGTATGAGGGCACGGAGAACTTGATTGTGGGATTCCTCTGAGCGCTTCCGCCCGAGCTGCGCGCAAAACTCCCGAAGTTCTGTCGGGCGGCATTATAATCCTGACAGCCCCCGCCCAGCGGCGGGGGCTTTCCGCTTTCTGAAATTCAGCGCCGCCGCCCTGGCCCCAAGGGACGGGTCAACAGGGCGGGGGTGTTGTGAATCCTTGACATTTAGCGGGGGAAGTGGTACTATGTTTTTGAATTTGCCACTATTTTATGCCTTTATTGAAGGGGAGAGAAACCGTGCAGGATATCAAAGCCTTTGAGCCGCTTTGGGGCGAATGGTACTCGGCGGAGCTGCTGGGGCATGGCTCCTTTGGTAGGGTATATAAAATGGTCAAGAAAGACCTGGATCAGGAGTACTACTGCGCAGTCAAGCACCTCTCCCTCCCAAGTGAGCCGGGTGAGGAAAAAAGCCTGTACGCCGAGGGCATTGTGACCGACAATGAGACGTTAAAAACCTATTATGATGACGTCCTGAAGACCCTGCGTTCGGAAATCGACCTGTGCTACAAGCTGAAGGGCAATACCAATATTGTCTCTTATGAGGATCATTACATACGCCCCAAGGACTCCGGCATGGGCTATGATATTTTCATCAAAATGGAGCTGCTCACCGGCTTACAGGACCGCATCAAAGAGGGCGGGCTGACCGTGCCGGATGTGGTCAAGATGGGCGAGGATCTCTGCAGCGCGCTGACGGTGCTCCGCCGGGAAAAGATCGTCCACCGGGATATCAAGCCGGGCAATATCTTTATCAACAGCGGCGGGGATTATAAGCTGGGCGACTTCGGCGTTTCAAGGACAATGGAGCGCACGGTAAGCAGTATGTCGGTAAAGGGCACCTTTAACTATATGGCGCCGGAGGTGGCCAAAGGGGGCGCCGGTGATTACCGGGTGGATCTCTACTCCCTTGGGCTGGTTCTATACCGTATGCTGAACAAAAACCGGGGGCCTTTTCTCCCCCTGCCGCCCAAGGGCATCACCCATGAGATGAGCATGACCGCGCAGGAGATGCGGCTGCGGGGCGATCCGCTGCCGCCCCCCGCCGACGCGGATGAGGAGCTGTCCAAAATCATCCTGAAGGCCTGTGCTTACCGCTTCGAGGACCGTTGGAACAGCGCGGAGGAGATGGGGAGAGCGCTGTCGGAATATCGACGGAGCAGGGGACAGGCACCGGCCCCTGCCCCAGCCTCCCCGCCCCCTGCCCCGCCTGACACGCGGAAGGAGGAAGATGGGGCTGAGCCGCCCGTTGGTCAAGACGAGGATCAGACGGAGCTGATTCTGCCCGGGAAGATGGAGCGCGGCCTGGATCAAACCGTCCTGCTCTCGACAGGCGTCCTGCCGGGGGATGGGCCTTCCGGGGAAGCGGGCCGGGAGAAGCGGGAGCCTGCGGATGAGGATGCGCCGGGAAACGGCGCTGGCGATCCGGCCGCGGCTGGCGCCGGCGTTGAAACAAAGCTGGCCGGCGTCAAGGAAAAGCTGGCCGGCATCAAAATGAAGCCGCCGGTGATCGCCGGGATCGCCGGGGCCGCTGTTCTCATCGGGGTGATCGGCGTGGCCGCCCTTGCCGGCCGGAGCCCCGCGGCTGCCGAGACGGCCGGCGTCCCGCCTGAGCCCACTGTTTTAGTGACCACCCCCCTGCCGGCGACGAATGCCCCGGACCCGATTTTGTGGCGGGACCCCTTGATCCGTGATGGTGTGCTGGGCACATTGGGTGTGGATGGGGAAAATCTGACGCTGGATATGCTGGCGGAGGTGGACAGGCTGTGCCTTGCCGCGCCGGAGCCCGGTTCCGCGTCTGAACCACCAGCCCACATCTCCACCCTGGCCGACCTGTCGATGCTGACCGGCTTGAAGACCCTGGAGCTCAGCGGGCACCCGGTGGACAAGTTTGACTTTCCCGTGGATACGCCGTCTTTGGAGACACTGAAGATTTCCGGCTGCGGCTGCGGCAGCATCGCGTTTTTGACGCAGCCCTGTTTTGAAGACCTGCGGGAACTGGACTTGAGCGGGAACGCGGTCGCCGACTTGTCCCCCCTGTCCGGGCTGTCCGGGCTGACCAGCTTGAACATCAGCCGGACTTCCGCCACCTCTTTGGAGCCCTTGTCCGGGCTGGACAATCTGACCGTCCTGTCGGCGGAGGCGGTCCCGGTGGAGGACTGGAGCTTTGTGGAGCGGATTGCCGATGTGGAGGGGCGTCCGGAGCCCTCCGCGGAACCGGAGGAAACGCCGACAGCGGAACCGACGCCCGCGCCGACCCCGAGGCCGACCCAGAGGCCTGCCCAGACGCCGAGGCCGACCCAAAGGCCCGCGCCAACCCCTGCGCCCACCCAGAGGCCTGCGCCGACCCCTGCGCCCACCCCTGTACCGACCCCCGCGCCGGAACAACCCGCTGTCATCCCGGTCAGTACCGTGTCGGTGTCCCCCTCGGAGGTGCTGCTCGGGGAGGGGGGAACCATCCGGCTGGGCGTCAGCATCGCCCCGGCCAACGCCACGAACCGGAGGGTATCCTGGAGTTCCTCCAACCCCGCGGTTGCGGTTGTGGACGGCAGCGGCTATGTGAGCGCGGTGGGCCGGGGCACCGCCCGGATCACCGCCTCCTGCGATGGGAAAGCCGGGTCCTGTACGGTTACGGTCGATTAATGTAACGATGCCAATAAAGGAGTTTTTGCTTATGAAAATCAAACAACGGGCGCTTTCCCTCGTGCTTGCGTTCGCATTGTGCCTGTGCCTGCTCCCTGCGGCGTCTGCCGCCGGGACGAACTGCAGCTACTCCGCGATTGCCGGCGGCGTGTCCCATTCCCTGGCGGTGAAAAGCGACGGCAGCGTCTGGGCCTGGGGCAGCAACAGCGCCAAGCAGGTCAGCCCGTCCTCTAAGGCCGGGAGCTTTACCAAGCCTACAAAGGTCGCCGGCCTGTCTTCCGCTGTTTCGGTGGCCGCCGGTTCGGACTTTTCCGTTGCGCTGCTGTTCGACGGTACAGTCAGCGTCTGGGGCGGCGGGAAGGGCATCTCCAAGGTTCCCGGATTGAGCGGCGTCTCCAGCGTCTCCGCGGGGCAGAGCACCTTGCTGGCGCTGAAGTATGACGGGACCGTGTGGCAGTGGCCCTTTGGCGCGTCCGCGCCCAACCAGGTGCCGGGCCTGCAAAATATTTCCGCTGTGTCGGCGGGCGGCGGGCATTATCTGGCCTTGAGCTACTCCGGCCAGGTGTGGGCCTGGGGCAGCAACACCTCCGGCCAGTTGGGCGTGGGTAGCACCAAGAACCGGATTGATACCCCCCAGAAGGTGAACGGCCTGTCGGATATCGTATCCGTCGCGGCAGGCTATTCCCACTCGCTGGCGGTGGATTACAATGGCCAGGTCTATGCCTGGGGTTCCAACAACAGCGGCCAGCTGGGCAACGATACCACAAAAAACAGCGGCACCCCGCAGGCGGTCCTGACCATTAAGAAAGCGGTGCAGGTTTCCGCGGGCAATGAAACTTCCATGGCGTTTACCTCAGACAACCGGGTTTACACCTGGGGCTATGGTGAATATGGCCAGCTGGGCAGCAACAGCACCAGCAACTACCGCACAAAACCCGACACGGTCAGCTCGGGCGGCTTCGGCACCCCCATCCTGATCGCCTCCGGTATGAACCACAATATGCTGCTCAACAACCGCGGCGCGGTCTACACCTGGGGGCGGAACCGGGACGGCCAGCTGGGCACCGACAAAAACGCCAACGGCACTACGCCGCAGAATATTAACCTGAGCCTGTCTGCCGACAACAGCTATAGCTATACGCTGGGCCGGTACTCGACCAACGCCCCAACCGGGATGAGCCGTTGGGCGGTGAATGACCTGACTGCCCTCTATCATACGGGCATGGTCCCCCCCTCCCTGTGGGAGCGGTATAACCAGAACATTACCAGGGCTGAATTTGCCCATCTGGTTGTGACGGTGTATGAGCAGGTGCGGAGGACTACCATCAACCCCGGCACCCAGACCAACTTCCAGGATATCAAGAACCATCCGCTGGAGCAGAGTATCCTGAAGGCCTATCAGGTCGGCCTGCTCAACGGCCGCTCCAACACGGCGTTTGCCCCCAATGATTTTATGAAGCGGCAGGAGGCCGCCAAGCTGCTGTGCACCCTGGTGACCAAGCTGCAGGGGATCCGCATCCCCACCCAGGTGGACAGCCTGTCCTACTACAGCGACGCCTATAAGGTTTCCTCATGGGCCATTCCCTATGTGGCCTTTGCCTATGAGCAGAATATCATGCGGGGGTCTGGAGGGCAGTTCAACCCCGCCGGATACACGACCAGGGAACAGGCGCTGGCCACCATTTCCCGGCTGGCGGACCGCTATGGCTGGGCTTGACAGCCGCCTGCTTACCGCGGCAGTATGCAGCGAGCGGGGGAGGCCCCCCAATAATGAGGACAACTATTTCATGAATGGCCGCTTTAAGCGTTTGGGCGCGGAGAACCTGCCTATGCTGGAGCAGTGCGTCCCCATGGCGCTGGGCGTCTATGCGGTATGTGATGGGATGGGGGGCGCCAGCTTTGGGGAGGTGGCCGCCGCTATGGCGGTGGAACAGCTGGCGGAATCGGCGGACGAGCTGCGCCTGAACAGGGATGTGGAGAACGCCACGAATCTGCTGCTGCGGATCAGCGCCGGGATCCGGCGGGAGGCCGCCTCCCGAAAGACTGAGATGGGGGCGGCGATCGTGATGGCGGTAGCCTTTGGCAGCCAGATTGACCTCTATAATGTGGGGGACTGCCGCGCCTATCTCTGGCGGCCGGGGCAGCTGCGCCAACTGTCTCAGAATGACACAATGGAGCGGATGATGCAGAAAATTGGTGGGAGGATTCCCTCCGCCAGCCACCAGCTGACCCAATTCCTGGGGATGGACGAGGACGAGTTTTCCATAGAGCCCCACCACTGCCATCTGAATTTGCCGTTGGATGGGCGGCTGCTGCTGTGCAGCGATGGACTGACCGACATGGTCGGGGAGGATGCCATCACAACCTGCATGGATGGCCTGGAGCCCCCGGAGAGGCAGGCCCGGAGCCTGGTCAGGCTGGCCCTGGAGGCCGGCGGGCGGGACAATGTAACCGCTATGGTCATCGCGGGGACATGAGCGTGGGGCGCCGCCGGGATTACAAGTACTGAAAACGCACGAAAGCCCCGCCGGCGGCGGGGCTTTCCCATTGTTTACTCCGGTTCATTGACCTGGTCCACAGCCATACTCAGGAAAACATATCGTATTTCCGCAGCAGCTCATACCGCCGCGTCACACCCACCTTTTGGAAAATGTTGTGGATATGTGCTTTTACGGTGCCCGTGGAGATGTACAGGCTCTCGCTGATCTGTTGGTTGGACCGGTTCTCCAGCAGCAGGGCGAAGACCTCCAGCTCCCGATCGGTCAGGCCGGTGGCCTGGGCAAACGCCTTCAGGCGGTCCGGGGGATCCTTCGCCGCGTCTGCCGGCTCCGCCAGTCCGGGCTCCCCGTCCCCTTCCGCCTCCGGCGGCTGGATTTCCGGCGCCCCGGCGGCCTCCTGCGCCGTTCCCCGGGGGACGGCCTGCTGTCCCTGCCGGAACAGCAGGCGCAGCACAATCACCGTATAGAGAAGCCGAAGGATGCTTTCCGAGACGTTCTGATTGTGCATCCTGACCACCGAGGCGGTGTAGACGTCCACGAAGAAAATGACGAAGGAATCCTCCAGCGTGATGAGCAGCGACCCCACGATGGTGATCCACAATAGCTGGCGCAGGGTTTTATGGTCATCCCCGGGCATACGCCCCAGGGCCCGCAGCCCAAAGAGGCAGATACAGACGGAAAACACCTGGTAGGCTAAAAAGTAGAGGTATGCCTTCCACACCCACGCCGGGATCAGCGGGAGCAGCAGATACCACAGCCCCAGGCAGATCAGGGCTATGACCTGGGGCGCGGAAAACCGGCGGCCCAGCCAGGCATTCCAGACGCACAGCTCGAAAAACGCCATACCCAGGTACAGGATGGTCTTAATGGCGGGGGTGGTGAGGAACACCTGGTCGTACCAGCCGCTGAAGCTGGGGATCACCTCCGTCATAAAAATGATGGCGGTGTCCAGCAGGTAGAAGGCGAACAGCCCCGCCAAAGCGAGGGCCTGGGGCTGCCGCCTCAGGATTCCATAGCAGCAGGCGGAGGAGACCACGGCGGCGTATGCAATGAGCAGGAGCAGATTATAGCTTACCTGTAGCACTGGGAAAATCACGGCGGACCCCTCCCCGGCGGATATGCAGATTTTACAGACCTTATATATAGAGCGCGGCGGAGGTTTGCCATATATCTTTGGATATATTTGTGGGTAAACTTTTCGGAATTTTTCATCAAGTCCCGTCTGGCAGTTTTCACCGGACGGGACAAAAACTATGCGGGATCACGGCAGCAGGAGCGTTTTGCTCCGCCGTGGTCCCGCATATTTTCCGGATTTCGGAAGGCGGGCGGGCGCTATCCACAAAATTCTTTCAAGGTTTATGTGCAGTTTAGACAACGTCAGACGCAAAATATGCCCCGCGTTTAGGAAAAGTAAATTGCAACGTTCCCGCCCCCGTAGTACCGTATGGTCAGACAGCAGCGGAACCACAGCCGAAGGCGCCCGGCCTGGGCCCCTGCCGGCCCCCGATGCGCCGCCCAACCGTGCGGCGCGGGGCGAACACCAAGCGGAAAGAGAGGTAATCCCATCCCACATGAAAAAATTCAAAATGATAGACGCGATCCTGCTGGTGATCTGCGTCGTGTTTGTGGCGGAGGCCGCGGCCCCGGTGGCCTCCCTGGGCAACAGCCAGTTCTTCTGGTGGGCGTTTATGATTGTCTGCTTCCTGCTCCCCTACGGCCTGATCTCCTCCGAGCTGGGCACCACCTACCAGGGGGACGGCGGCCTGTACGACTGGATCAGCCGGGCCTACCCCGGTACCCGGTGGGGCGGACGGGCCTCCTGGTGGTACTACATCAACTTCCCCCTCTGGATGGCCTCCCTGGCGGTGATGTGCCCCGACCTGATCTCCACCGCCTTCGGCGTGGAGCTGCCCCTGGCCGTCTCCCTGCTGATTCAGCTGGCCTTCATCTGGATCTGTACCGCCGTCGCCCGCTACCCCGTATGCGACAGCGTGATCATCCTCAACATCTGCTCCGCGGTGAAGGTGCTGCTGGCGCTGCTGGCCGGCGGGATGGGCGTCTATTTCGTGGCCACCCACGGCTTTGTCAACCCCATGACCCCCGCCAGCTTCCTGCCCTCCTTTGACGCGAACAGCCTGTCCTACATCTCCGTGATCATCTTCAACTGCCTGGGCTTCG
>CATLEJ010000105.1 GCA_949916125.1 uncultured Oscillospiraceae bacterium | reverse complement strand
TGCGGACGGAAAAGGTCCCTGAGCCGCGCGCTTCGGGGCGGGCTGAATTTGACAGCGTGGGCCGGGCGTGATAAAATATCAGCCTGTGAATTGTCTGGAGGAAGGAGGCGCGCCCATGGAGCTGCTGAGCATCGTTGTGCCGTGCTACAACGAGGAGGCCGCCGTGGAGAAGTTTTACGACGCCGCGTCGGCGGTATGCGTCGGGCTGGCGGATGTGCGGGTGGAGTACATTTTTGTGGACGACGGCTCCCGGGACGGAACCCTAAAGGCGGTCAAGGAGCTGGCGGCCCGGGACAGCGCGGTGCGCTGGCTGTCCTTCTCCCGGAATTTCGGCAAGGAGGCCGCCATGTACGCTGGGCTGGAGCACGCCCGGGGCGATTACGCCGCGGTGATGGACGTGGACCTCCAGGACCCGCCGGGGCTGCTGCCCGAGCTGCTGGATACGGTGCGCGGCGGGGAGTACGACTGCGCCGCCGTCCGCCGGGTGGACCGGAAGGGGGAGCCCCCCATCCGCTCCTGGTTCGCCCGGCAGTTCTACAAGGTCATCAACAAGATGAGCAAAACCGAGATTGTGGACGGGGCCCGGGATTTCCGCCTGATGAGCCGGCCCATGGTGGACGCGGTGCTGCGGATGACGGAGTACAACCGCTTTTCCAAGGGAATTTTTTCCTGGGTGGGCTTCCGCACCAAGTGGGTGGAGACGGTGAATGTGGAGCGCTCCGCCGGCGAGAGCAAGTGGTCGTTTTTCAAGCTGATGGTCTACGCCCTGGACGGCATCATCGCCTTCTCCACCGCGCCGCTGGCCATCGCGTCGGTGCTGGGGCTGGTGTTTTGTGTGATCGCGTTTTTCGCCATTGTTTTTGTGATTGTGCGGCAGCTGGTGTGGGGGGGCAGCGCCTTCGGCTGGCCCTCCCTGGTGTGCATCATCCTGTTCCTGGCGGGGATTCAGCTGTTCTGCGTGGGCATTCTGGGGCAGTACCTGGCCAAGACCTACCTGGAGGTGAAGGGCCGGCCCATCTACGTGCTGCGGGAGAGCGGGGGAGGGGGCGGCCATGAGACGCGGGCTTGAGCGCGCCGCCGTTCCGGCGCTGTCCTTCCTGCTCCCGGCGCTGGTGATGCTGGCGGCCTTTGCGGCGGCGGGCATGGCCCCCTTCGGGGACAACACCATCCTGATCTCCGATATGTCCACCCAGTACGTGGAGTTTTTCTGTGCCCTGAAAAACGGCGAGCTGTTCTTCTCCTGGTCCAAGGCGCTGGGCACGTCGTACATCGGGGTGTTCTCCTATTATGTGTCCAGCCCGCTGTCGTTCCTGACGCTGCTGGTGCCCAACGAGCATATGCCGGAGGGGCTGCTGCTGCTGGCGGCGCTGAAAATCGGGCTGGCGGGGTGGAGCTTTTCCCTGTTCGCCCGGCGGCGGTTCCCCGTGGGCGGGGCGCCGGTGGTATTTGCCTCGGTGTGCTACGGGCTGATGTCCTACAACGCGGTGTACGCCATCTGCATCATGTGGCTGGACGGGGTGATCTGGCTGCCCCTGATCCTGCTGGCGCTGGAGCGGATCCTGGCGGGCCGGGGGGCGGGGCCCTTTGTGGCCGCGCTGGCGGTGTGTTTTGTGTCCACCTGGTATATCTCCTATATGGTGGGGATTTTCTGCGCCCTGTACCTGTGCGCGCGGCTGTTTGTCCTGCGCCCCCGGGGAAGGGACCTGGGGCTGGCGCTGGGCCGGTTTTTCGGGGGCGCGGCCTGCGCCCTGGGGCTGACGGCGTGGCTGTGGCTGCCCACCTTCCTGGCCATGTTCAACGGCAAATTCAGCGGCGGCAATGTGGACTACCCCGGCCTGCTGGCCTGCACCCCGCTGGATATCCTGTCCCAGCTCCGGCCGGGGCAGTACCGCCCCATTTCGGACGGCTCCGCCGTCTACCTGTTCTGCGGCTCCGCCGCCCTGGTGCTGGCGGCGGCGTACTTCTTCCTCCCCCGGTTCTCCCGCCGGGAGAAGCTGGCCAACGGCGCCCTGCTGGCGGTGCTGGTGCTGTCCCTGCTGCTGTCCCCCCTGGACAAGGCATGGCACCTGTTCCAGAAGCCCAACTGGTTTCCCTTTCGGTACTCCTTTGTGGTGTCCTTCACCCTGCTCTATCTGGCTGTCCCCGCCCTGGGGCAGCTGCTGAAGGGCCTGCGGCAGCGGAAGGGGGAGAAGCCCGCCCGGCTTGCCGCCGGGGCGCTGGTTTGCCTGACGGTATTGGAGCTTGGATGGAATACAATGGGGATTCTGTCGGGGCTGATGGGGCAGTTCGGCTGTGACTCCTGCGCCGCCTACCGCGCCTACTATGCCGCCAATGAGACGCTGGTGGAGGCGGCCCGGGCCGACGCCGGGGACGGGTTTTTCCGCCTGGGGGCCACGGAGGACCGGGGCCACAACAGCCCCTTGTCCTTCGGCTATCCGGGGATCACCCATTACAGCAGCCTCTATAACTATGACGTGAACTGCCTGACGAAGGAACTGGGCTTCGCCCAGACGTGGATGTGGTGCGCCTACTATGGCTCCACGCCGGTCACCGACGCGCTGCTTGGCGTACAATACGTCGTCAGCGGGGACGATATGCCAGCCGGGTATGAGCCGCTGGCCCAGGCGGGAGAGCTGACGCTGTGGAAAACCCCGGACACGCTGCCCCTGGCTTTCCTGGTGGAATCGGGGGAGGACAGAGGTTCCCTGTCGGAGATAACGGTAGACGGCAGGCCCACCCCGTTCCATGAGCAGGTGCAGCTGGTGTCCGCCCTGGAGGGGACGGTCTCGTGGGCATTCGTCCCAATGCCCGCGGAGACGGAGGCCCGGCCGGGGGAGACCGTGTTCACCTTCACGGGGCGGGGCCTGCCCATCTACGCCGACCTGTCCGCCTCCGGCCTGCGGGAGGTGCTGGTCAACGGGGAGCATCTGCTGTGGCTGGGCTCCAGCGAGGCGGCCAGCGTCCACTATCTGGGCACGCCTGACGACGGCGAGGTGTGGACGGTCACCGTGCGCCACTCCGGGAGCTGGGACGTGGGGGAATGGCATGAGGGCAGGGGGCTGTGGGAGTATGAGCCCGGCATCGTCCGCCACATGGCGGAGCGGCTGAACAACACGCAGATCACGTCGGTGGAGAAGGACGGCCGGGTGCGGCTCACCGTCCAAAGCGGGGCGGGGGGCGAGCTGGCCACCACCATCCCCGCCGAGGACGGCTGGACGGCCTACGTGGACGGCGTGCGGACGGAGACGGGCCGCTGGCTGGACACGTTTTTGATGCTGGAGCTGTCCGCCGGGGCCCATGAGGTGGAGCTGCGGTATACCGCCCCGGGGCTGGTTCCCGGCATCGCGCTGGGGGCGCTGGCGGCGGCAGGGCTGGCGGCTTCCTTCACAATCAGCAATCAAAAGAAGAAAAAATACAACGCGGAAAGGCGGGATGTGCCGTGAGCCACAGCTTTTTTGCCTACATCTTCCGGATGCGGTACATCGCCCGGTGGGCGCTGATGCGCAACACCCGGACGGAAAACGTGCAGGAGCACTCCTACGAGGCGGCGGTGCTGGCCCACGCCCTGGCGGTCATCGGCCGGGACGTGTTTCACAAGGATCTGAACCCGGACGGCATCGCCGCCGCGGCCCTGTTCCACGACGCGCCGGAGATCATCACCGGCGATATGCCCACCCCCATCAAGTATTACAACCCGTCGCTGAAGGACGCCTACAAGCAGGTGGAGGCGGCGGCCCAGGACAAGCTGCTGTCCATGCTGCCGGAGGAGCTGATCCCCGCCTACGCCCCCCTGGTGCGGGAGAGCGACGAGCAGGTGCGCCGGTACGTGAAGGCGGCGGATAAGCTGTCCGCCTACATCAAGTGCGTGGAGGAGGGGAAGGCGGGCAACGCCGAGTTCAAAAAGGCCGCCGAGCAGACCCTGGCGGCGCTGAAAGAGATGGACATGGAGGAGCTGGACTGGTTTATGGAGCAGTTCCTCCCGGCGTTCAGCCTGACGCTGGACGAGCTGCAATAGGGGGGCAAAATCATGAACCGGCATTTTAAGAGCTATGCCGCCGTTTTGCCCGTCATCCTGCGGGAGCGGGAGGGCCGGGAGGAGGTACTGCTTCACCGGCGGGCCAATACCGGCTATATGGACGGGAAATGGGACTTTGCGGGCAGCGGCCATGTGGAGGAAGGGGAGACCGCCTCCCAGGCGGCCTGCCGGGAGGTCTTGGAGGAGACAGGCCTTGTGGCCCGGCCCGAGGCTGTTCGGTTTCTCCACCTGAGCCATCGGGTGAAGGAGCCCACTTATTATGACCTCTATTTTGAGGTCAGGGACTGGACGGGGGAGCCCGCTGTTCAAGAGCCGGAGAAGTGCAGCGCCATGGCCTGGTTTTCAACGGAGGAGCTTCCCCAGGACATGATCGCCAACCGCCGCCGGACCTTTCTTCTGGCCCGCACCGGCGTGGCATACAGCGAGATTATCTATCACACCCCAGATGAGGAGGAAACGTTATGAGAGCCATTGTCACCGTCATCGGCAGGGATCAGGTGGGCATCATCGCCGCCGTGTGCGCCCTGCTCAGCGAGAAGAACGTCAACGTGCTGGACATCAGTCAGACCGTCCTCCAGGAGTATTTCACCATGATCATGCTGGTGGACGCCAGCGGGGCCACGGTGCCTTTCGCCCGCCTGCGGGAGGATCTGGCCCAGGCCGGCCAGGAGCGGAACCTGGACATCCGCATCCAGCGGGAGGATATCTTCGACGCGATGCACCGGATTTGAGCGTGGAGCGCCTGGGAGCAGGCGGCTAAGACCCGGAGCGGAGTGGACGGCTTTTCGGCCCGCAGGGCCGGAAAACGGCGCGCGCAGTCGTAGGGGCTTAGACGCCGTCGCGGAGGGCGCGCAGCGTGATTACATTTGAGCGTTCGAGCCATCGCGAACAGGCGAGGCGTGATTACATTTGAGGAGCCAGAACGATGATCAACACCAACGACATTTTACAGACCATCCAGATGATCGACCACCAGCACCTGGATGTGCGCACCATCACCATGGGCGTCAACCTGCTGGACTGCTGCGACCCGGATCCCGCCGCCGCCTGCCGGAAGATCTACGACAAGATCACCACCTCCGCCGAGAAGCTGGTGAAAACCGGCCAGGACATCGAGACCGAGTTCGGCATCCCCATCGTCAACAAGCGCATCTCCGTCACCCCCATGGCCCTGGTGGCCGGGGCGTCCCGCACGGCGGACTACGTGCCCTTCGCCGCCGCCATGGACAAGGCTGCCAAGGCGGTGGGGGTGAACTTCATCGGCGGCTTCTCCGCCCTGGTGCACAAGGGCATGACCGAGGGGGACAAAAAGCTCATCGCCGCCATCCCGGAGGCCCTGGCCGCCACCGACGTGGTGTGCTCCTCCGTCAACGTGGGCTCCACCAAGGCGGGCATCAATATGGACGCGGTGGCCCTCATGGGCGAGACCATCAAGGCCGCCGCGGAGCGCACCGCCGACAAGGGCGGCTTCGGCTGCGCCAAGCTGGTGGTGTTCTGCAACGCGGTGGAGGACAACCCCTTTATGGCCGGGGCCTTCCACGGCGTGGGGGAGGCCGAGCGGGTGATCAACGTGGGGGTGTCCGGCCCCGGGGTGGTGCACCACGCCCTCCAGCGGGTGAAGGGCCAGCCCTTCGACGTGGTGGCGGAGACCATCAAAAAGACCGCCTTCCAGGTGACCCGCATGGGCCAGCTGGTGGCCCGGGAGGCCAGCGCCCGCTTAGGCGTGCCCTTCGGCATTGTGGATCTGTCCCTGGCCCCCACCCCCGCCATCGGGGACAGCGTGGCCCGGATTCTGGAGGAGATGGGGCTGGAGGTGTGCGGCACCCACGGCACCACCGCCGCCCTGGCCCTCTTGAACGACGCGGTGAAGAAGGGGGGCGTGATGGCCTCATCCTCGGTGGGCGGGCTGTCCGGTGCCTTCATCCCGGTGAGCGAGGACGAGGGCATGATCGCCGCCGCCCAGTCCGGGGCGCTCACCCTGGACAAGCTGGAGGCCATGACCTGCGTGTGCTCCGTGGGGCTGGACATGATCGCCGTCCCCGGCGATACCTCCGCCGCCACGCTGTCCGCCATCATCGCCGACGAGGCCGCCATCGGCATGGTGAACCAGAAGACCACCGCCGTGCGCCTTATCCCCGCGCCGGGCAAGCGGGTGGGGGACGTGGTGGAGTTCGGCGGGCTGCTGGGCTCCGCGCCGGTGATGCCCTGCCACACCGGGAGCGCGGAGGAGTTCGTGGCAAGGGGCGGGCGGATCCCCGCGCCGCTGCACAGCCTGAAAAACTGAGGAAAGGTGGAAATTGTGATGGTACAGGTTAGACTGGGCCGCACTGGGGTGACGGTCAATAAAAACGGCTTCGGCGCGCTGCCCATCCAGCGCATCTCCCGGGACGAAGCGGCTTACCTGCTGCAAAAGGCGCTGGACAACGGCATCAATTTCTTTGACACCGCCCGGGCCTACACCGACAGCGAGGAAAAAATCGGCTATGCCCTCAGCGGCAGGCGCAGTGGGTTTGTGCTGGCCACCAAAACCGCCGCCAAGACCGCCGACGGCTTCTGGAACGACCTGCACACCAGCCTGAAAAACCTGAATACCGACTGCGTGGACATTCTCCAGTTCCACAACCCGGCCTTCTGCCCCCGGCCGGGGGACGGCTCCGGCCTGTACGAGGCCATGCTGGAGGCCAGGGAACAGGGTAAGCTGCGCTGGATCGGCATCACCAACCACCGGCTGGCCGTGGCGCGGGAGGCGGTGGAGTCCGGGCTGTACGACACCCTGCAGTTCCCCTTCAGCTACCTGGCCTCGCCGGAGGAAATCCGGCTGGCGGAGGAGTGCAGGGCCCGGGAGGTGGGCTTTATCGCTATGAAGGCCCTATCCGGGGGGCTGATCTCCAATTCCGCCGCCGCTTACAGCTTCCAGGCCCGGTACGACAATGTGCTGCCCATCTGGGGCGTCCAGCGGGAGCGGGAGCTGGACGAGTTCCTGTCGTACATCGAAAATCCCCCGGCGCCGACGCCGGAGCTGGAGGCCGTCATCCGCCGGGACAGGGGGGAACTGGCCGGGGAGTTCTGCCGGGGCTGCGGGTACTGCCTGCCCTGCCCCGCCGGGATCGACATCCCCAACTGCGCCCGGATGTCCCTGCTGCTGCGGCGCTCGCCGGCGGCGGGCTGGCTGGCCCCAGAGGGCCAGGCGATGATGGCCCGCGTCGACGGGTGCCTCCACTGCGGCAGCTGCGCCAGCCGCTGCCCCTACGGGCTGGACACCCCGGCGCTGCTGCGGCGCAATTATGAGGACTATCAACAGGTTCTCGCCAAGGAGCCGTCCTGATTTTCTGAGCGCCCGCAGGGGGACGGCGGATTCAGGAGGAGAGGAGATATATTTATGGAACGCAACAGACCGAGGGGGCGGGAGAAAACCGTCACCGGCCCGGGCAAAACCGTACAGAAACGGGGGGAGGGCCTGCACACCGGCCCTGTAGGCGAGTCCGGCGGCTATGCCGGACGCGGCGGGGATTCCGGGCAGGGTTCGGGTCCCCGGAGCGCCCCGACCAAGGGCGGCGGGGTGAAGCTCATCGTGCTGCTGCTGGCGCTGCTGCTGGGCGGGGGCGGCGGGCTCACCGCCTTCCTGAGCGGACAGTCCGGGGGGCAGCCCTCCACCGGCCAGCACCAGCCCCAGGGCGGCGGCACGACAAACTGGTCCGCGCTGCTGGGCGGCCTGGGCGGCGGCAGTGTGTCCTCCGGCTGGGACGGGGAGGCCAACACCGGGCGGCTGGACGAAACCGTGGCCCCCGGCGCCAGGGCGAAATATACCGCCCTGCGGGGCGGCGGAAAGGACACCGCCACCATCATGGTGTATATGTGCGGCACCGACCTGGAATCCCGCAGCGGCATGGGCACCGCCGATCTGAAGGAGATGCTGGCCGCCCGGCTGGGGGACAACCTCAACCTGCTGGTGTATACCGGCGGCTGCTCGGGCTGGAAAAACAACCTGGTGAGCAGCCGCACCAACCAGATCTGGCAGGTGAAGGACGGCAAGCTGGCCATCCTGCGGGATGACCTGGGCAGTGTGTCCATGACCAAGCCGGACACCCTGGCGGAGTACATCAAATGGTGCGCGGAGAACTATCCGGCCAGCCGGTACGAGCTGATCCTCTGGGACCACGGCGGCGGCTCGGTCAGCGGCTACGGCTACGACGAGAAGTTTGCCGCCAGCGGCTCCATGGGGCTGGCGGGGGTGGGCCGGGCCCTGAAGGAGGCGGGGGTGCGGTTTGACTTCATCGGCTTCGACGCCTGCCTCATGGCCACGGCGGAGACCGCCCTGACCCTCGCCCCCTACGCGGACTACCTCATCGCCTCGGAGGAGACGGAGCCGGGGGTGGGCTGGTACTATACCGACTGGCTCACCGCCTTCGGCGCGGATCCCTCCATGCCCACCATCGAGATCGGGCGGAACATTGTGGACAGCTTTGTGGACACCTGCGCCCAGAAGTGCCCGGGCCAGCTCACCACCCTGTCCGTCATCGACCTGGCGGAGCTGGAGGCCACCCTCCCCGGCGCGCTGTCCGGCTTCTCCAAGTCGGCCAGCAGCCTGATCGAGCAGCAGGACTACCAGACGGTGTCCAACGCCCGCAGCGGGGCCCGGGAGTTCGCCCAGTCCAGCCGGATTGACCAGGTGGATCTGGTCCACCTGGCCCGGAACCTGGGCACCAAGGAGGGCACGGTGCTGGCGGACGCCCTGCTGGGGGCGGTGAAGTATAACCGCACCTCGTCCAACATGACCAACGCCTACGGCGTGTCCATCTACTTCCCCTACCAGAAGCCGGATGGGGCCGGCAAAGCGGCGGCGGCCTTCAAACAGATCGACATGGGGGACTACACCCGCTGCATCCAGCAGTTTGCCGCGCTCCAGACCGCCGGGCAGGCGGCCTCCGGCGGCGCGTCCTCTCCGCTGCCCTCCCTGCTGGGGACGCTGGGCGGAGGTTCCGGCTCCGGGACCAGCGCGGACGCCATCGCCTCCATCCTGGGCGAGCTGCTGGGCGGCGTGTCCGGCGGCCGGGGGCTGGACGCGGAGGAGACCGCCCAATATCTGGCCGGCCACCGGTTCGCCGCCGAGACGCTGGCTTGGGGCGAGGGCGAGGACGGCGTCCCCGTCCTGCGGCTGAGCGAGGAGCAGTGGGGACTGGTGCAGGCGCTGGAGCTGAACCTGTTTTATGACGACGAGGAGGGCTACATCGACCTGGGGCTGGACAACGTATACGAATTTGACGGGGAAGGCGGCCTGCTGGGGGTTTACGACGGCAGCTGGCTGGCCGTCAACGGGCAGCCGGTGGCCTACTACCACACCGCCACGGTGGACGAGGGGGAGCGCTACACCATCACCGGCCGGGTGCCCGTCCTCCACAACGGACAGCGGGCGGAGCTGCTGCTGACCTTTGACGACCAGCGCCCCCAGGGCTACGTGTCGGGGGTGCGGTCCGTCTACCTCAACGGGGAGACGGACACCGTGGCCAAGAGCCAGGATGAGCTCCTGCCCGGGGACACGCTGGAATTCCTGTGCGACTACTACAGCTATGATGGGGACTATGAGGACAGCTACCTGCTGGGGGACCCCGTCACGGTGACGCAGGACGGGCTGACCATCGGCAATGTGCCGGTGGAGGGGAACGTCCGGGCGTCCTACCGCTTCACGGATCTCTATCACCAGCAGTATTGGACGCTGCCCATCCCCTGACGGGGACGGTGAAACGGCTTTTCCGACACGCTGAAGCGGCCGCCCCGGGGGGCC
>CATLEJ010000104.1 GCA_949916125.1 uncultured Oscillospiraceae bacterium | reverse complement strand
GTTTTCAATCTTTGCGATGATGCGCACATCGTCGCCGCCGCAGTCGTGGAGCACCGCCCGCACGGCCTCCACGTCCGCCGCCCGCCGGACGAAGGAGGCGGCGACAAAGTCGAAGTCGTTCTCCACGCCGAAGCGGATGTCCTCCACGTCCTTCTCCGTCAGGGCGGGGAGCTGGATATGTACCCCGGGGATATTGATGGATTTGTTGGCGGACAGGACGCCGCCGTTTTCCACGGTGCATACGATGTTTGCGCCCTCAATACGCTCCACCCGCAGGGCGACCAGGCCGTCGTCGATGAGGACCTCCTGGCCGGGAGACAGCTCCTCGTGGAGCTTGGGATAGCTGACGGACACCATGGACCGATCCCCCGTCACCTCCCCGGTGGTGAGGGTGAAGGTGTCCCCCGCCCCCAGGGTGACCGACTTCTCCCCGAAGCCCCGGATGCGGATCTCCGGCCCCTTTGTGTCCAGAATGGTGGCCACCGGCCGCCCCATGGTATCGCGGACCGCCTTCAGCCGGTTTAGGCGCTCCAGGTGCTCCGGATGGCTCCCGTGGGAGAAATTGAACCGGGCCGCGTCCATTCCGCCCTCAATGAGGGCGCGGATCAGCCTCACGTCGTCCACCGCGGGGCCAAGCGTGCAGATAATTTTCGTCTTCCTCATATAAGCCTCCACATTGTTTTCAAACCTGCCCCATTGGACGGGCGTTTTTTATTATACGGGGGCCGGGCGGCGCTGTCAATAGACCGGGGCGCCCGCCGCTCCGCCATGCCGTTTTTTTAGAAACCTGCTGGTTTTCAGGGGGCGCGCCCCCAATATGGCGCCGTTTTACAGGGATCATCCGTCTATTTGTCTTGCCAGCCCGCCCGGAACAGTATATAATATCCCTCAGCAATACGTACGGCGCCGGCCCCCCACGGCCGCGCCGCAGGGAGGTATCACCTTGCCGGGCATAGAACTGACCACGCTTTCGGAAGCGGAATACAGCCATCTCAGCTCCCAGGAGATGACCCCCGCCATGGCGGCGGAGTATCTCTGGAGCGGCAGGATCGTCCTGCGCACCTTTCACGATACCCTGCGGGAGTTTTATCCCCATCCGGACCTGATCCCCCGCGTGACCGCCGCGTTCCAGGCCGACGCCCGGGAGGGGCGGCCCGACTCCATCGCCAGGAACGTGCGCAACTGGGTCACCGGGCGCAGCCAGCCCTCCAACCGGGAGGATATTTTCCACATCGCCTTCGCCCTGTCCCTCTCGGAGCAGCAGGCCGGCTACCTGCTGGGCCTGTGTACTGACTATGCCATCCACTACCGGGACGGGCGGGAGACGGTATACGCCTGGTTCCTGCGCACCGGGAAAAGCTATGGCGAGGCCCGCGCCTTTTTTGAATCCCTGCCGCCCGCGCCCCAGCTGAACAGCCTGCCGGACCGCAGCGGGGGGCACCTCACCCGCGACCTCCAGAATGAGTTCCTCCGGGTGCAGACCATAGACGACCTGCGCGGGTGCTACCTGCGGAACCTGGAACACTTCGGCGCCCTCCACCTGCGGGCCTACACCTATTTCAACAAGTACTTAAAACAGCTTATCAAGCCCGCCTCCACCGTGGACGGCGTCCAGGAGCCGGACTACTCCATGGAGGCGGTGATGGCCCAGTACCTGTCCCTCAAGATGCCCTCCGGCAAGGACCGGGGCGGCTACACCGTGGTGCAGAAGCTCATCAAGCGCAACTGGCCCAACACCACCGCCCTGAAAAATATCCGCCTGCGCCGGGAGGACGTGCCCCGCAAGCTGCTGCTCCTGCTGTACGTCATCACGGAGAACGTGGTGGACGGCGAATACCACGAGCTGGACGAGGACTACATCTCCCCCCAGGAGCGGCTGGAGGACCACTGGTACTGCCTCAACGCCATCCTGGCCGACTGCGGGATGCCCCGGCTGGACCCCCGCAACGCCACCGACTGGCTGGTGCTCTACGCCATCACCGCCGGGGACGACCAGCCCATGAGCGAGCGCATGGAGCAGGTCATCGAGGCGCTGTACGCTGACGTGAGAAGCGCGGAGCCGTTGTGAGCAGCGCGGATGGACCGGAGCGAGGGCGAGCGGAGGGGCGCACAGCGCCCCGCAGACCAGCCCGAGTCGGAGGGAAGCCGCGCGTCGCGAACAGGCGCAGCGTGACAGCATCGGGGCGCGGAGCCGCCCGCCCCCGGCAGGCAAAGCGTGACCACAAAAGCCCGCCCCCGGCACAGCCGGGGGCGGGCTTTGCTCAGTCATAGATCACAGGGTTGCCGGTGAAGGAGCCGCCGTCCACCGTCTCGACGTACGCGCCCCTGGCCCCCCGGATGGTGCCCCGGTTGTCCAGGCGTCCGCTGACCCGCAGGGTCTCGTCCTCCCACTCCAGGATAATGGTGCCGTCCTCCTCGTTCACCAGCGTGCCCTCGATCCGCTGCCCGGTGACGCGAATTTCGCCGTGGTTGGTGGTGTCGCCCAGGGCCATCCACTCCTGCCAGCCGATGAGCCGCAGCTCGCCGTTGTTCAGCAGGGTGGTGGTGTTGTCCAACTGGTACAGGTTCCCAAAGTAACACTCAATGGCGCCGTCGTTGATTACATGAGATGTCCCCAAGCCCAGGGAGCCGTAGATCCGCAGGGCGCTGTCCTGCTCCACAGTCAGCTCGCACTGTGCCAGCTCGATGCTGCCCAAGAGGATGAACTGGCCGCCGGTTCGCAGGTTCAGCTGTCCGGGGTCGGGCATGGACGATTCGGCCTGCAGGAACAGCAGGCCGCCGTTCTCCACCGCGATGTCCCCGCCCGGGTTCAGCGTGTCACCGTCCAGCAGCACCGTGCCCCCGTCTATGTGGAGGGCGTTGCCGTGGAAGTCCACGTTATCGGTGATCAGGAAGGCGTTTTCCCCGGACAGGGTGAGCCCGCCGGTGAGGAATTCCGGGCGGTTGTCCTGACTGCCCTGCAGCACCAGGCCCTTGGTGACCTTTAGGGGGCCGCCGTTCAGGTTGATCTTTCGGTCTGGGTCGTAGCCGTGCCAGACCACCAGGCCGCAGCGGTCGTCCGCCAGGGCGGCGCGCAGCTCCGATTCGCTGCTGACATAGCGGGTACTGTCGCTGTTATGGTTCAGCCAGAGGACCCGCCCCGAGCCCTGGAAATAAATTCCTTCCAGGGCAAGATAGCCCCTGTCCACCACCACGCCGTCGTTGACCAGCTCCGACCCGGGGGCGGTCTGGATCGCGCCCTCGTCCCGCAGCAGGCCGTAGTTGTGCAGCGCGCCGCCGCCCCGTACTGTGAGGCTGCCGGCGTTCAGGTTGATCTGGGCGTAGTTCCGCAGCTTCCCGCCGTCCTCCACGGTGATCTCGCCGTAGTTGTTCCAGCCGGTGCCGCCATAGAGCGCCAGCTCGCCGCCCTTGCCCACGGTGATGGTTCCGGCGTTGTCAGACCAGTTCCCGGCCATCTCCAGCAGGCCGTTTACCGTGAGGCTTCCCAGGTTGGCCAGGGCGGTCTGGTTCATGATCTCCATGGCCGTGATGTCCCCCAGGTTGATGATCGTGCTCAGCTCCGTCCAAAGGGAGGCGTCCACGGTGCCGTAATTGATAAAATAGCTGGGGTTTGACTGTCCCCGCTCATCGTTGCGGCAGTGCAGGCTCAGGCGGCCCCTGATTGTCCCGTGGTTGACCAGGCGGGTGTCCTCGGACATCTCCAGGGTGCAGCTGCCCTCGCTCCGCCCCGGATTGGGGCAGGGCGCGTCCAGCGTCACTCCCTCGGGGATATAGATGGAGGCGGTGACCCAGTAGGACCGGGTCAGGGTGAGGTCGCTGTCAATGACGATACAGGTGCCGTGTATCTCGCTGTGCCGGGCGAATTCCTCCTCGCTGCTGACGTGGACGGCGTTGGCAAGCAGATTGTCCTCCACGAACACCAGGTAATGGGTTCTGGCGTAATCGTCCAAGGTGTCCGGGGTGTTCCCGCCCCAGATGTCCACATTGCTGTCCGGAGCGTAGGCGAGGTCGCCGCCCCGCTCCAGCCAGAGCATTGCGGCAGACAACCCGCCGCCGGACTCCACCGAGACGGCGCCGCCGTCCTCGGTGCGCAGCAGGGCGCTGATGTTCAGGCCGCCCCAGGTCTGTACCTGGCCCCCGGCCCCTACGGTGAGGCCCTTGTTGAAGTTGGCATACGCCCCCGCCTCAACGCGCAGGGTCTTGGTGACGGTGACGGGCACCGCCACCCGCACGCCAACGTCACCGGGAACGGTGACGCTGTCCACGCTGTCGTCCGCCAGCAGGGCCAGCAGTACCTCGCCGTTCTTCATCTCGTCCTTGTCCGGGGAGAAGGTCAGGTCAATGGGCGCGGGGCCCTGGGTCTGGGACGGGGAATCGGTGCCCTCCGGCCCCGGCGTGCCCGCCACGGTCTGGGTGGGGTCGGGATCGTCCACATGGGACGGCCCCAGCAGCCTGGGCAGCACCGCCGCCAGCAGGATGACCAGCGCCAGCGCCGCGGCGGCCCCCCCGGCCAGCAGCTTGTTCTGTTTCAGCCATCCCATCAGGTCGAAGCCGGCGGGCTTCTCCTCCGCGGGCGGCGCGGCCTCCACGGTGGCTTCCCCGCCGTCCGGCTCCTCCGCCGCGGCCTCAGGGGCGGGGGCCGCCGCCTGTCCGCCGCCGTCCGGCTCTTCCACCGCGCCGGGGACAAAGCCCTCGTACAGCGCGGTGTGGAACTCCTCCATGCTCTGGAACCGGCGCTTGGGGGGCACCCCCATGCCGTGGAGCAGGGCCTTCTCCTGCCGCTGGGTCAGGTCCACCCCCAGCTTCCGGGGCGGGATCAGCTCGTCCTCCACCAGCCGGTCCATGGCCTGGGGCGGCTTCCGGCCCGTGAGGCAGTAGTAAATGGTGGCCGACAGGGCGTACACGTCGGTCCAGGGGCCCTGGCCCTTGCTCTGGTACTGCTCCACCGGGGCGTAGCCGTGCTTGAGGGCGATGGTCAGGGTGTTCCCGCCGTCGGCGGCCTCCCGGGCGCAGCCGAAGTCCAGCAGCCGCACCTCGCCCTTCTCCAGCATCAGGTTTTCCGGGCTGATATCCCGGTGGATCAGGCCGTTGCCGTGCATCTCCTTCAGGGCGAAGAACAGCGGCTCAATGAGGTAGAGCAGCTCCCCGGCGGGGATGCGCCCGCCCCGCTGCTCCACCAGGTCCTTGAATGTGGTGCCCTCCACATACTCCATGACGATATACGCGGTGTGGTTGACCTCAAAGAAATCCCGGACGTTGACGATCACCGGCTGTTTGTCCATCCGGGCGATGGTCCGGGCCTCCTGAAGGAACTTTTTCAGCCCCTTGTCGTAATTGACCCCTGCCGCGCCGGTGAAGCTGGCCACGTCCAGGGACGCCTGGGACACCCGGCTGGCCTTGTCCGTGGGGAAGTACTCCTTGATGGCCACCTTCAGCTCCAGCTGGAGGTCACAGCCGATGTAGGTGATGCCAAAGCCCCCCTCTCCCAGCACCCGGCCCACCAGGTAGCGCTCCTTCAGCACGGTCCCCGGCGGCAGGTGGTGGGGGGACGGGGTATAGCTGCCCTGGGTCAGCCCGCACGCCCCGCAGGGCTTCCCCGCCTCCACGGGGGCCATGCAGTAGGGGCAGAAATTGTGTTCCATCCGGTTCACCTTCTCTCTGCACAATTATATTATACTCAATATCGTCCTGTTTTCCCTCTTTTGCCCCGGCCGGCTTATCTGCCCCGCAGCGCGTCCCAGAGCCGCCGCCAGAAGCCGCGCCGGGGCGCGGGGGCCGGCGGCACCGGGGGCGGCGCCGGGGGCGCCAGGTCCGGGAACAGCCGCCGGGCAAACTCGCCCATGGTCTGCGGCCTGGCCTGGGGGAGCACCTCCAGGCCCCACAGCAGGGCGTCTTCCTCCTCCGGGGCCAGCGCCACGCCCAGGGCGGTAGGCCGCTTGAGCCGGAGATCATCGCCGCCCAGCAGGCGCTCCGTGGACTGGGCCGGCACCACGGCGGTGAGGCAGTAATAGATGGTGGCCGCCATGGCGTACACATCGGTGTAGGTGCCCTGGCCGTGGCTCTGGTACTGCTCCACCGGGGCAAAGCCGTGCTTGAGCATGACGGTCATGGATTTGCCGTCCTCCATGGAGCGGGCGCTGCCGAAGTCCAGCAGCTTCAGCGAGCCGTCCGGCATCCACATAATGTTGTCCGGGGCGATGTCCCGGTGGATCACCTTTTTGTCGTGGAGCAGGCTGACGTCGTACAGCAGCTTCTTCAGCGGCGGCAGCAGCTTTTCCGGCGGGATGCGCTTGCCGGCCTTGGGGTCCACCATGCGGTGCAGCGGCGTGCCGTCCAGATATTCCATGACCAGGTAGGCGGTGTTGTTGGTCTCCAGGTAGGCCAGGGCCTGGACCACCGAGGGCATCCCCTCCAGCTCCGAGAGCACCCGGGCCTCCTTCACAAAGCTGTAGCGCCCCCCCGCGTAGACCTCCTCCATGCCGGCCAGGGGCTCCACCGTATGGCCGTCCCCGGCCCGTCTGGCGCACCGGGTGGGGAAATACTCCTTGACGGCCACCCGGCGCCTGCCGCCCTCGTCACAGCCGATGTAGGTCACGCCGAAGCCGCCCTGGCCCAGCACCGCCCCCAGATGGTAGCTGCGCCCCTCGCCGGCCAGCACCGTGCCCACCGGGAGAAGCTGGGCCGGGTTCTGCCGGTAGAGGTCGCCGCCGCAGTGGGGACAGTGGGTATCCTGGCCGGGGGCCGGCTCGGAGGCGATCCCCATGCAGTTGGGGCACAGCCCCTCCCCCAGATTCGCAAGGATCATGACAGGCTGCCTCCCTTGCCGGTGATGACGAAGCTCTCCTTCTCAGCGCCGAGATAGAACCGGTCGCCGATGCGCAGCGGCGTGGGCTGGTTGGGGACCAGCTTCCGCCCCCCGGCCAGGAACGTGCCGTAGCTGGAGTCCAGGTCGGTGAGCATGGCCTGCCCTCCGGCCAGGGTGACCACGCAGTGCCGCCCGCTGATGCCGGGGGTGCCGTCGGGATAGACCAGGTCGTTGGCGGCGGGGTCCCGGCCGATGCGCACCTGGCCGTTGATGGCAAAGCGCCGCCCGGCGAAGGCCCCGCTCTGCCCCTGGATGCGCAGCTCCGTGCCGCCGGGGGCGGGGCCGGACACGGGGATCACCGCCGGCTGCGGGGCGGGCCTGCCCTTGCGGACCAGCACCACAACCACGATGGCGACGACGGCGATGACCGCCGCGGCGGCAATGCCGGCAATGACCAGCACGCCGGGCCCGGCCTTGTAGACGTCATAATCGATGTCCAGGGAATCGAGGGCGTCCTTGGCGTACTTGATGCGCAGGGCGTAGGACGCGGTGGATTCCGCGTATGCCTCCCCCTGGATGATATTGGTATTGACCCCCACTACGGCGCCGTTCTTGTCGATGAGGGGCCCGCCCGAGTTCCCGTGGTTGATGATGGCCGTGTGCTGGATATAGCGGCTGTTGTCCAGAATTCCTTCGTTTCCGCCGACGCTGCTGGGGTTATAAAACCGGGAGACCGCGCCGGACGTGACCGTGACGTCCTCCACCTGGGCCAGCGGCGACCCCTCCGAGGTGGCGTCGTCGGAAGAACCGGGGTAGCCCAGGGCGGTGACGCTGTCGTTGACGCTCAGGCTGGATTCCTCGTCCTGGAGGGGCAGGGCGATCCGGCCCGATACGGGCTCCGCCGCCCGCAGGATGGCGATATCCGCGCCGCTTTGCTCCTCGTTGCAGATGATGTTGCAGGGGACGGCGCGGCTGGCGTCCAGCCCCGCGCCGTTTTTGTAGGCGAAATTGTCCAGCAGGATGTAGATCCCGGTCACCTCGACGACGCCGGCCATGGTCGGGTTCCCTGCCGCGTCCGTGCTCAGTACGATGGGGTCGTCGACATCCTCGATGACGTGGTGGTTCGTCACAAATACGTCGGTGGGCTGCCCGGCCTTTCCCACGCCGAAGGCCGTCCCCGTGGACAGCAGGAGATTGTCCGCGCTGGTAACATAGTCCGCCAGCCTGCCGTCCTCCACGGTGTAGATTTCCATCGTCACGAACTTGCCCACCCGGGCCACGCCCTTCCGGGCCTCATCCACGGTGAAGCTCTTGGAGCCGCAGCCCGAAAGGATCCCCATCATCAAAACCGCCGCGGTGAACAGTGCCAGGACTTTTCTTTTCATCTTCCCTTGACCCCTTTCTCTATTCGGTCCGCCACACCGCGGCGGCGGTATTGTTGTCGTTGTCCGCGGGGACCCGCTTTTTCAGCCGCCAGCGCATCCGCTCCAGCCAGTCCTCCGGCCCGGCGGCTTTTGCCAGGTCCTCCTCCATCTCCTGCTCCAGCACATACTCCCAGAAGCCGTCGCTGCACAGCAGGAAGGCGTGCCTGCCGCCGTCCAGCTCCCGCTCGCCGGTCTCCACGGCCAGCTCGTCGTCCTGGCCCAGGGCCCGGAGCACCCGGCTGCGGTCCTCGTGGAACCGGATCTGGTCCACCGTGATGTCCCCCAGCAGCACCCCCAGCTGCGCCGCGCTGTGGTCCCTGGTCTGGAAGGCCAGCTCCCCGTCACGGAAGTAGTACAGCCGGGAGTCCCCCGCGTGGGCCCAGACGGCCCGCCGCCCCGCCAGGGTCAGCACCGCCGCCGTGGTCTTCATGGCGCATTGCGGCGTCTGGATGGCCAGCACCCGGCGGTTGGCCTCCCGCACCAGGGCCTTCAGCCTCTCGGCGTCCGCCGTCCCGTCCCAACCCTGGCAGATGCTCTCCGCCGCCGCGGACGAGGCCAGCTCCCCGCCACCGTGGCCGCCCAGGCCGTCGGCCAGCACCAGGCACAGCGCGTCCTCCCCCCGGGCGGTGTAGCGGACCGTGTCCTCATTCCGGGCCCGGCCCCCAATGTCCGTATAGCTCGCGATATCCAGCATGGGCGTCCTCCTCAAAACGGTCAGCAGTTCAAAATGACCGCCGTATAGTTGTCCTGGTTCTGATAGGCCTTGGCGCGGATGGCCTCGTTCAGCGCCTGGGCCGTCTGCCCCGGCCCCCGGGACAGGGCCGCAGCCAGCTCCTGGGGGGTGAGGGCGTTATACACCCCGTCGCTCATCAGGATGAACCGGTCCCCCGGCCGCACCATCACCGGCTCGGCGGGCAGGTCGATGTACTTGAGCCGGCCCATCCCCAAAAAGCTGGTCAGGCCCGCCCCCTTGGGATGGTTCGCCGCCCCCTCCAGGGTCTCCTCGCCGTTCACATAGCGGATATACAGCTCGTTGCTGTACACGTGCTCCCGGTTGAGCTGGTAGAGCACCCCCCCGCGGTAGAGGCAGATCCGGCTGTCCCCGATGGACAGGTAGTGGAACGCCCCGCCCCGGATGAGGCCCGCCGTCAGGGTGGAGCCGCTGCGGCAGGCCCCGTCCTCGCCCAGGAGGCGGTTCACCGCCGAATTGGCCTGCTCGGCCAGCTGGAGCAGCACCTGCCGGGGCGTGCCCCTGGCGTGGTAGAAGCCCTGGGCCATGGCGGACACCGCCGCCTGGCTCACCTTGTCCCCGTCGGACAGGCCGCCCATGCCGTCGGCCACCACCGCCAGCAGTCCGGCGGTCTCCTCCGCCGGGGAGACAAAAAAGCAGTCCTGCTGCCCGGACCGGGCCCCCTGCTCGTGGAGCTTCTCTACGGTGAGGGCGCCGTCCCACCGGGCGTCCGTCTCCGGGACGCGGGGCGCTTTTTTCCGGCGGCGCAGCCAGACCGACACCGCCGCCGCGGCCCCCGCCGCCAGCAGCCCGGCCAGAAGGCCCAGGCCCGCCCAGCCGCCGCAGGAGATGCCGCCCACTCCGGGCGAGCTCAGCCACTGGCCCAGCGCGGTCTCCTCCTGCACGGCAGGCTCCGCCTCCACAGGGGCGGTCTCCTGCGCAACAGGTTCCGTCTCCGCGGGGTCGGTCTCCTGCGCCACGGGGTCCGTCTCCGCGGGGGCGGTCTCCTGGGCGGCGGGCTCCGGCTCCGCGG
>CATLEJ010000103.1 GCA_949916125.1 uncultured Oscillospiraceae bacterium | reverse complement strand
GGCGCTTCCCTGTTGAGTGGGCGGTCGATACGGCTTTCGCGTTTGACGAATGGCTTCCTCTTTCATTTGCCGGCCCACACCGGGCCTGCCTGTTTCTAAACTGCAACCTGAGCAGCTCTCCTGAACGCGCCTCCGCTGCCCCTCGATATGGCTGCCGGGGCGGTAGAAGCTATGTGTCTGACATCCCTGCTGCGTCTGTTAGACGATTTGCGCGCCACGGCGCGATCGGCCCGCCACCCAGGCGCAGCCCGTGGACCGCAGCCGGCCTCAGTGACGCGCCCACGAGCGGCAGCGGGTAGACGGGGAGAAACGCGTCCCGCTCCCCACGCGCCGGAAGGGCCTCCTCCCGCCCCCCGTATAGGCCTCCCCCGTAAAAATGGTGGTTCTTAGGGGGCGGCCATCCTGTGAGCGCAGGGCCGCCCTCCGGCCCGGAGCCGAACCGGTGGCCACCCCCTAAGCGCGCTCTTTGGTTACTTTCTCTCGCGTGAGAGAAAGGAACGCCCCCGGCAGGGCGCCGAGCGCCGACCAAGCTGACGGCGAGACCCCCGGCAAGAGGGCAAATAAAACTTTCGGCAAACAGTTGCAATCCCCATCCAAACAGGATATAATGAACATCAACCGCCGCGGGGCCCCCGCGCGAGCCCAGCGGAGCGGGTCGCGTGGGGAGAAGGAGGGGCAGCGCACTTTGCCCCGACGTGTTTCACGTGAAACACCGGGCGCCGCCGCGCGGCAGAGTAAAAGGAGGGCCTCCCATGGGCAAAACCAGTGCCATTGTCAATCAAAAGGGCGGCGTGGGCAAAACCACGTCCTGCGTCAATCTGGCCGCCGCCCTCACCACCCAGGGGGCCCGGGTGCTGGTGTGCGACTTCGACCCCCAGGGCAACGCCACCTCCGGCTTCGGCCTGGACAAGACCCGTTCCCCCAGCGTTTACGACGTGATCCTGGGCGGCGCGCCCCTGTCCAAGGCCATTGTGCCCACCAAATGGGCGGACGTCGTCCCCGCCAACAAGGCCCTGTCCGGGGCCACGGTGGAGCTCATCGGCCTGGAGCGCCGGGAGTTCCGCCTCCGGGACGCCATCGAGGAGGTCAAGGGCCGCTATGACTTCGTCTTTGTGGACTGTCCCCCCTCCCTGGAGCTGCTCACCCTGGACGCGCTGTGCGCCGCCGACACCCTGCTGGTGCCGGTGCAGTGCGAATACTACGCCCTGGAGGGCCTGAGCGACCTGCTGTATACGGTGCGCCTGGCCAAGCAGCGCCTCAACCCGGCGCTGGAGCTGGAGGGCGTGGTGCTCACCATGTACGACGGGCGCACCAACCTGTCCCTCCAGGTGGCGGAGGAGGTCAAGCGCCACTTCCCCGGCAAGGTGTACGCCTCGGTGATTCCCCGCAACGTGCGGCTGTCCGAGGCCCCCAGCCACGGCGTGCCCGTCACGGTGTACGACCCCCTCTCCCGGGGGACGGACGCCTATCTCGCCCTGGCGAAGGAATTTCTCGCCAAGAACCCGGTTGCAGTGAAAAAATAAAGAATGGGCCGCCCCGGATATGGGACGCGCGGCAGGCTCCCCCGCAGAGCGGTGGACCTGTACGGACAGGCTGCGCGCGCCCCTTGCCGCAGGGCCGGCCCCTAAGAAAGGGATTGAAGCCAGAATGGCAAAAGCCAAAGGTTTGGGCAAGGGGTTGGGCGCCCTCATGGGGGACGTCTCCCTCCAGGCCCAGGAGGCGGGCTCCGTCCTCCTCCCCATCTCCCAGGTGGAGCCCGGGCTCAACCAGCCCAGAAAACGGTTTGACGACGAGGCCCTGGCGGACCTGGCGGCCTCCATTGAGGAACACGGCATCATCCAGCCGCTGACGGTGCGTCGGCTGTCCACCGGCTACTACCAGATCATCGCCGGGGAGCGCCGGTGGCGGGCGGCCAAGCTGGCCGGCTGCAAGGAGGTGCCGGTGGTCATCATCGAGGCGGACGACCGCAAGGTGATGGAGCTGGGCCTCATTGAAAACCTCCAGCGGGAGGATTTGAATCCCATGGAGGAGGCGGAGGGCTACCTGGCCCTGCTCACCGACTTCGGCCTGACCCAGGAGGAGCTGGCCCGGCGGATGGGCAAATCCCGGCCCGCCATCGCCAACGCCCTGCGGCTCACCGCCCTGCCCCCCGCCGTGCGTGAGCTGCTGGTGGAGGGGGTCATCACCGCCGGCCACGGGCGGGCGGTGCTCATGGTGGAGGGCGAGCAGGCCCAGACCGCCTTTGCCCGGAAGATCGCCGACGAGGGCCTCAGCGTCCGGCAGGCGGAGGCCGCCGCCAAACACTTTACTTTGGAAGCCCCCAGGGAGAAAAAGCCCAGGCCCGCCGACGAGAACCGCATCTACATCGAGACGGCCCAGAAGGACCTCTCCCTGCGGCTGGGCCGGAAGGTGACCATCACCGCCGGCCGGAAAAAGGGCCGGCTGGAGCTGGAGTATTACGATGTGGACGACCTGAACGACCTGCTGGACCAGCTGGGGCGGATCACCCCGGCGGAGCGGGCCGGGCAAGCCCCGGAAGGGGGCGCGGCGGAATGAGCGATACGCCCCAAAAGGACATTTTAGACGAAATTTTGGACCAGAACCCCGCCTACGCCCAGGACGGGCCGGGAGACAGCGCCGGCCCCGCCGGGACAGGGGAAGCCCCTCCCCCGCCCCAGCCCCCGGCGGACGGGGAGACGCCGCCGCGGGCCGGCCCCGCAGACCGCACCCCCGCGGACCGCGGCAAGGGCAAAAACTCCCCGGTGTATGTCTACCTCCTGGTGCTGTTTGCCGCGGCGTTCGTCCTGCTGCTGCTGGCCTACTTCGTCCAGCAGCGCAGCAACGAGCACACCATCCGCGATCTGCGGGCCTCCATGAACCTCTCCCGGGATGAGCTGCTGGACGCGATCGACGGGCTGGAGGCGGATAAGGAGGCGCTGGAGAAGCAGCTCCAGGCCACGGAGGACGCCCGGAAGGAGACGGAGGACCAGGCGGACGAGCTGGAACAGCAGGTCGAATATATCGGTATGCGGCTGGAGTCCGCCGACCTGGACCGGGAGAAGGGCCAGATGCTGGCCTGGCTGGAGCGCTTTGTCCGGGAGGGGGACTACCTCATGGCCGCCGTCGGGATCGAATCCTTCAACCGCTGGTACGACTGGAACTGGATCACGCCGCCCACCGACGGGCAGCCCCCCCTCCCCGGCCAGCAGGCCCGCTTCCAGGAGCTGCGGCAGGAGGTGCTGGACCACTCCGACTACCTGATCGCGGAGCCCAACCCCCGGGCCACCGAGGACAACCCCCTGCTCTGGGTTTCCCTGGCGGAGGACCAATTCGGGCCGGGGGAGCAGACGGCCGCCATGCAGCTGTGGGTAACTCTCTGGTACTCCACCGATAATCTCAGCACCGCCGCCCTGAATGTTGTCCGCTTCTACGATGACGAGGCGTTGATGAACGCGCTGGAAAACGGGGCCTTCCGGCCCTCCACCCGAACGCTGCTGGAGCAGCTGAAGGACGACCTGATCCGCCGTGGCCGCCTGGAGGAGAACGAGGACGGGACCCTGACCGCGGTGATCCTCTACGGCGACAACGACTGGACCTTGTTAGAGGAGGGCACTACGAACGTCATCATAACCCATCCGTGATATTTAAGAGAAAAGGTGATACTATGTTAGACATCAAATTTGTCCGGGACAATCCGGAGATTGTCAAGGAAAACATCAAAAAGAAATTCCAGGATGAGAAGCTCCCCCTGGTGGACCAGGTCATCGAGCTGGACCGCCGCAACCGGGACGCCATGACCGAGGCCAACAACCTGCGCTCCGAGCGCAACAAGCTGTCCAAGCAGGTGGGGATGCTCATGGGGCAGGCCAAGCGGGACCCGTCAAAAATGGCGGAGGCGGAGCAGGCCAAGGCCCAGGTGAAGGCCAACGCCGACCGGCTGGCGGAGCTGGAGACGCTGGAGGACGAACTGGCGGCGGAGATCCGGAAGATCATGCTGGTCATCCCCAACATCATCGACCCCTCCGTGCCCATCGGCCCCGACGACTCCGCCAACGTGGAGGTGGAGCGGTTCGGCGAGCCCGTGGTGCCCGAGTTCGACATCCCCTACCACACCGAGATCATGGAGTCCTTTCACGGGGTGGACATGGATGCGGCGGGCCGGGTGTCCGGCGCGGGGTTCTACTACCTGATGGGGGACATCGCCCGCCTCCACGAGGCGGTGCTGGCCTACGCCCGGGACTTCATGATCGGCAAGGGCTTCACCTTCTGCGTGCCCCCCTTTATGATCCACGGCAACGTGGTGGAGGGCGTCATGTCCCAGACCGATATGGACGCCATGATGTACAAGATCGAGGGGGAGGACCTCTACCTGATCGGCACCAGCGAGCACTCCATGATCGGCAAGTTCATCGACCAGATGATCCCCGAGGACACCCTGCCCCAGACCCTGACCTCCTACTCCCCCTGCTTCCGGAAGGAGAAGGGCTCCCACGGCATTGAGGAGCGGGGGGTGTACCGCATCCACCAGTTCGAGAAGCAGGAGATGATCGTGGTCTGCAAGCCGGAGGACTCCATGGCCTGGTACGAGAAGATGTGGCGGTACAGCGTGGAGCTGTTCCGCTCCATGGACATCCCCGTGCGGCAGCTGGAGTGCTGCTCCGGCGACCTGGCCGACCTGAAGGTGAAATCCTGCGACATCGAGGCGTGGTCCCCCCGGCAGAAGAAGTATTTTGAGGTGTGCTCCTGCTCCAACCTGGGCGACGCCCAGGCCCGCCGCCTGAAAATGCGCGTCCGGGGCGAGGGGGGCACCTATCTGCCCCACACCCTGAACAACACCGTGGCCGCGCCCCCCCGTATGCTCATCGCCCTGCTGGAGAACAACCTCCAGGCCGACGGCTCGGTGAAAATCCCCGCGGTGCTCCAGCCCTACATGGGCGGCACCCAGGCGCTGATCCCGAAGCGCTGAGCTGACGGCTGCGAGGGAGCTTGGAACGGAGCGAAGGCAAGAGCCCAGATCCCGCAAGGCGGGTTCGGGTCTTGCCTGAGTCGAAGCGAAAGCGACCGAACGCCCAGCCGGCCGCGAAGCGTGACAACAAAACAAATGTAAGGAGAGATTTCCCATGAAAACATTCTGGAAAGCCCTCGGCATCACCGCCCTGGCCGCCCTTGTCCCCGTCCGCTTCCAGAAGGACGAAAAAACCGGGAAACGGAAATACCAGTCCCTTCTGCTCTCGGTGGACGTGGGCCCCGGCGAGGACGAAACCGGCACCGATATCGGCATCAACCTGGGCGAGGGCGTGCTCACCGACTTGGGCCGCGCCATCGTGGGGGCCAGGCGGGAGGCGGAGATGTTCACCGACGACCCCGCCGAGGCCGCCGTGGACCCGGAGGAGCTCCAGACCGTGGCCGACGACCTCCAGGCCGTCGCGGACGAGGCCCAGGCCGTGGCCGACGAGCTCCAAGCCGCCGCGGACGAAGCCCAGGCCACCGCGGACGAGGCCACCGCCGCCGATTTTGACCCGGAATTCTGAACCGGCCGCCAAAGGAAAGGAGCCCGTATATGAAACAGTTTTTCCATGAATTCAAGGAATTCATCAACAAGGGCAACGTGCTGGGGCTGGCGGTGGGCGTCATCATCGGCGGGGCCTTCTCCACCATCACCACCTCCCTTACCAACGACATCATCATGCCCATCGTTTCCATCTTCCTGGGCGGGGTGGACTTCTCCGCCATGAACGTGGCCCTGCCCACCTTCCACGCGGTGGCGGCGGACGCGCCCCCCAACACCCTGAACTATGGCAGCTTTATTTCCGCCATCATCAACTTTCTGATCCTGGCCCTGGTGGTATTCTGCATTGTCAAGGCTGTGAACCGGGTCATGGACGGCGCACGGAAAAAAGAGGAAGCCGCCCCCCCTCCCCCGCCCGAACCCTCCAACGAGGAAAAGCTGCTTACTGAGATCCGGGATCTGCTGAAGGAGAACCGAAGCGCGGAGCGCCCGTGAGCAGGCGGTTAAGACGCGGAGCGGACGGCTTGGCGGCCCGGAGGGCCGGCAAACGGCGTGCGCAGCCGCGGCGGCTTAACCGCCGTCGCGGAGGGCGCTGTGTGCCGGTGGCACACGCCCAGCGCCGACCGAGCCAAAGGCGAGACCCGTGCAGCGTGACACCACAGGAGGATTCTATGCCAGAAAATCAAAATACCAACGAAAACAGCTACACCCCTGCCTCTTTTGAAAAGCGCGCCGCCGCGTGGATGGGCATCGCCTACGTGCTCATGCTGACCTTTATCATCACCTTCGCCATCTACACCGGCGGGCGGGAGCTGCCCGGCACCTTCCCCCTGTTCCTGGCGCCGGTGTCCGTCACCCTGGCGGTCATCCTCCTGCGGCGGATGAAGCTGGGGATCTGCCCCGGCGGCGTCCCGGGCGGCGTGCTGGGCCTGCTGCTGTGCGCCGCCGGGCTGCTGCTCGGGCTGGCCCTGGGCGTCCCCGCCCTGCTGGCCGCCTTCGGGGTGTGAGCCGTGCGGGCGCTCATCGAAAGCGGCCTGGCCCAGCTGGGCCTGGACGGCGTACCCGACGGCGCCCCCGCCCTGCTGGAGCGGTATGGGGAGCTGCTGATGGAAAAAAACCGGGTGATGAACCTCACCGCCATCACCGACCCCCGGGACGTGGCCACCCTGCATATGCTGGACTGCGCCGCCCTGCTGGGCTGCGCCGGGTTTGAGGGCAAAACCCTCATTGACGTGGGCACGGGGGCGGGCTTCCCCGGGGTGCCGCTGGCGGCGCTGGTCCCCTCGCTGGAGGTCACCCTGCTGGACTCGCTGGGCAAGCGGGTGGACTGGCTGGCGGAAAGCTGCCAGGCCCTTGGCCTCGACAACGCCCGCGCCGTCCACGCCCGCGCCGAGGAGGCGGGCCGGGACGGGGCGTACCGGGAGCAGTTTGACTTCGCTGCCGCCCGGGCCGTGGCCGACCTGCGGGTGCTCAGCGAGCTGTGCCTCCCCTTTGTCCGGGTGGGGGGGTGCTTCCTGGCCATGAAGGGCACGGACTCCGGCCGGGAGATCGAGGCCGCCCGCCCCGCCGTCCAGGCCCTGGGCGGCACGGTGGAGGGTTGGCGGGACTACGCCATCCCCCATACGGACGTCTCACACCGGGTGGTTTTTGTCAAAAAAATTGCGCCCACCCCGTTTCAATACCCCCGCCGGTGGGCTAAAATACAAAAAAGCCCTGTTTAGGTAATAACAGGAAGTAAAAACCGTCAAAACGTTCTGTTATTGAAAATTTTATTCAAAATTTTGTTGTCATTTTCATCAACTTGTGCTATGATTTTCATACAGCTCGCATTGGAAGGAGGCGTCCCATGGGCACCGCCGTCATGATTACGTCCGGGAAAGGCGGTACGGGGAAAACCTCCCTCACCGCCGGGGTGGCCTCCTGCCTGGCGGCCCTGGGACACAGGGTGTTGTGCGTCGACCTGGACATCGGGCTGCGCAACCTCGACCTGGTGCTGGGCCTGTCTGACCGGGCGGTGATGGATTTCTCCGACGTAATGGAGTACCGCTGCTCCCTCCTGTCCGCCGCGGCGGAGCACCCGGAGATCAAGGGGCTGTACCTGCTCACCGCCCCCCTCACCCCGGACGGCCTGGACGCGGAGCGCTTCCGCGCCCTGGTGGCCGACGCGAAGGACTGCTTCGACTTCGTGTTTATGGACTCCCCCGCCGGCCTGGGGGACGGCTTCCAGCTGGCCATGGCGGCGGCCGACCGGGCCATCGTGGTGTCCGCCGTAGACCCCGCCGCCCTGCGGGACGCCCAGCGGGCGGTGGCCGAGCTTCACAGCCTGCCCCAGCTCCACCTGGTGATGAACCGGGTGCAGCCCAGGCTGATCCGGAAGCTGCGCACCTCCATCGACAACGCCATGGACGCGGCGGGCCTTCCCCTGCTGGGGGTGGTGCCCGAGGACGCCGACGTCACCATGTCCGCCGCCGCCGGGGTGCCGGTGGTGCTGTCCACCCACAAAGGGGCGGCCCCCGCCTACCTGAACATCGCCAAGAGGATTTTAGGCCAGCGGGTGCCCCTGCTGCGCATCCGCTGACTTGATCACACCGCCCCATACGTCCGGGAGCAAGCTCCCAAACTCCCCGTGGAAAGGAAGGGTTACATTGAACATCGCACTGATGAGCCATGACAACAAAAAGGAACTGATGGTACAGTTCTGCATCGCCTACTGCGGCATCCTGTCCAAGCACACGGTCTGCGCCACCAGCAACACCGGGCGGCAGGTGGCCGAGGCCACCGGCCTGCCTGTGCAGCTGTTCCTGGCCCACGCCCAGGGCGGCAGCCAGCAGATCGGCGCCCGGATTGCCTATGACGAGATCGATATGGTGCTCTTTTTCAACGACCCCAGCACCGACGACCTGGAGAAGGACCTGCACTATATCATCAACCTGTGCGACCAGCACAACGTCCCCATCGCCACCAACGCCGCCACCGCCGAGATGCTCATCCACGGCCTGGCCCGGGGCGACCTGGATTGGCGGGAGCTGATCAAGCCCACCAAGCCCTTAAAGGTGTAGGGGCGGATATCATCCGCCCACACAATACCCGCCTGCGTTACGGGAAAGGCGGGCGGGTAATACCCGCCCCTACGGCGTGGTATCAACGAGAAGGAGAAATACCCATGGCCAAACAGAAGCCCCGGACGCTGTCCGGTTTTATGGAGCTGCTCCCGACCGATCAGATGAAATTTAACCGGATGGCCGAGCTGCTCCGTCAATCCTATGCCCTGTACGGCTTCACCCCGCTGGACACCCCCATCATCGAGGCCAGCGAGGTGCTGCTGGCCAAGGCCGGCGGCGAGACGGAAAAACAGATTTACCGCTTCAACAAGGGGGACAGCGACCTGTCCCTCCGTTTTGACCTCACCGTCCCCCTGGCCAAGTACGTGGCCCTCCATTACGCCGAGCTGTCCTTCCCCTTCCGCCGGTTCCAGATCGGCAAGGTGTACCGGGGGGAGCGGGCCCAGCGGGGCCGGTTCCGGGAGTTCTACCAGGCGGACATCGACATCATCGGCGACGGAAAGCTGGACATCACCAACGAGGCGGAAATCCCCTCCATCATCTGCCGCACCTTTACAGCCCTTGGGCTGGAGCGGTTCCAGATCCGGGTGAACAACCGGAAGATCCTCAGCGGGTTTTACGCCATGCTGGGCCTGTCGGACAAGTCCGGGGACATCATGCGGGTGGTGGACAAGCTGCCCAAGATCGGCACCCACAAGGTGCGAGAGCTGCTCACCGACGAGGTGCTGGCCCTCACCGAGGCGCAGGCGGACGAGATTTTGAAGTTTATCTCCATTACGGGCAGTAATAACGACGTGCTTTCCGCCCTAAAGGAATACAAGGGCCGCCACGAGCTGTTCGACGCCGGCCTGGACGAGCTGAACACCGTGGTAAAATACTTAGGCGCCTTTGGGGTGCCGGAGGACAAGTTTGCCGTGGACCTCACCATCGCCCGGGGGCTGGATTACTACACCGGCACCGTGTACGAGACCTTTATGATCGACCACCCGGAGATCGGCTCCATCTGCTCCGGGGGACGGTATGACAACCTGGCGGAATATTATACCGACAAACAACTCCCCGGCGTGGGCATCTCCATCGGCCTGACCCGGCTGTTCTACGTGCTCCAGGAGCAGAACTACCTGAACGACGCGGTGATCACCGCCCCCGCCGACGCGCTGGTGCTGCCCATGACGGACGACCTCTCCCCCGCCATCGCCCTGGCCACCCGCCTGCGGGAGGCGGGAGTGCGCACCCAGCTCTACACCGAGCAGAAGAAGTTCAAGCAGAAGCTGTCCTACGCCGATAAGCTGGGTGTGCCCTACATCCTGTTATTGGGAGAGGATGAAATTACCCAGGGGAAAGCCTCCCTGAAGGACATGGCCACCGGGGAGCAGACGCTGGTCACCGCCGGCGAGGCGGCGGAGCGGATCCTGTCCGGGCTGGGGTTGGCCCGCTCCGCGCCGCCCATCCG
>CATLEJ010000102.1 GCA_949916125.1 uncultured Oscillospiraceae bacterium | reverse complement strand
ATACCGCTGGTTGGTGATGATGGACTCCGCGTCGTCGTCCAGCTCCCGCTCGCAGTCGGCGATGTGCTCCTCCAGATGGGCCCGGAGCTCATCGTCAATGCCCAGCTCCTCCAGCACCTTCTCGTCCCGCTCAAATACCTTGATGGAGTACCAGCGCAGATGCTGCGGCTCCACCCGATCCTGGATTGATTCCTCGATGTGGGCCAAGGCGTGCTCCACGCTGCCGGTAAACACATGGGGCAGCTTCCCTATTTTCCGGGCCTGGGCCAGCGCCCCCGCCTGTTCCGCCGCGTCCACCCCGCCCTCGTTCTTCAGGGCGGACATCTCCACCACCTGGCAGCCCAGGGCGCTGCCCAGCCTGTCCAGGTCGATTTTATCCCCGTTTTTTCGCACCAGGTCGATCATATTCACCGCCACCACCACCGGCAGGCCCAGCTCAATGAGCTGGGTGGTGAGGTACAGGTTGCGCTCGATGTTGGTGCCGTCCACAATGTTCAGGATGGCGTCAGGCTGCTCCTTGACCAGGTAGTTCCGGGCCACCACTTCCTCCAGCGTGTAGGGGGACAGGGAATAGATGCCGGGCAGGTCCTGGATGATCACGTCCTTGTGCCCCTTGAGGCGGCCCTCTTTCTTCTCCACGGTGACGCCGGGCCAGTTGCCCACATACTGGTTGGAGCCCGTCAATGCGTTAAACAGCGTCGTCTTGCCGCAGTTCGGGTTGCCGGCCAGCGCGATTTTCACGTCCATGTTTCTTCTCTCCTCTCATTGGGTCAATCATTGCGGGGGGCGGGATCCCGCCCCTCCCGCAGGATGGATTTCGGCGGCGGGGGTGGTCCGGGGCTGCCGTCCCGACGCCGCCCTCTCGTTAGCATTTGCTAACTATCGGGCAAAAAAATCCCCCTTCATTCCTCCACCTCAATCATTTCGGCATCCGCCTTGCGCACGGACAGCTCATAGCCCCGCACCGTGAGCTCCATGGGGTCGCCCAGGGGGGCTACCTTGCGGACATAGATTTCCACACCCTTGGTGATCCCCATGTCCATAATGCGGCGCTTTACCGCACCCTCCCCATGGAGGCGGCGCACGGCGGCGGTCTCCCCCACCTTCACATCCTTCAGCGTCTTCATGTGTGATCTCCCTTTCCATGCACTGCCGTGAGGCCTTTTTGAAAGTTAGTACGTGCTAACTTTTTTTAGCGTGTGTAGTTTACCACAGCTAACCAAAGTTGTCAAGAGCGAATTTCACAACTTTTTTGGGAAAACCGGCGGCCCGCAAACTGGGGCGGGCCGAAGCGTGGCCGGGAGGGCCCGGACCCGTGCGCGCGGGTTCGGGCCCTCCCGATCCATCTGCGTCCGTTACCTCTGATCGTATTTCGCGTCGTCCAGCAGGCCCTCGCTCTTGGCCACGCAGATGCCGGTCACGGCGTCGCCCACCACGTTCAAGGCGGTCACCAGCATCTCAATGGGCCGGTTGATGGCCAGGATCAGGGAATAGGCCAGGATCGCGCCCTCGTTGACAAAGCCCACCCCAGACAGGATGGTGAACAGCACAATGGCCCCCGCCCCCGGCGCGGCGGGCGTGCCCGCGGAGGCGATGAGGGCCAGCAGGGCGATGACGACCAGCTGGGTCAGGCTCATGGGATAGCCGGCGCACCCCGCGATGAACACGGTGGCCACCACCTGCATGATGGCGGTGCCATTCATGTTGATGGTCATGCCCAGGGGGAGGACGAAGGAGGCGATGGTCTCGTCCACGCCCAGGTCCTCCGTACACGCCTTGTAGTTGAGGGGCAGGGCGGCGGCGCTGGACGAGGTGGAAAATCCGAACACCGCCACCTTGCTGATCTTTTTGAGGAAGATGACGGGGCTTTTCCGCGCCCCCACGGCCACAATCAGGGGATAGCCCACCACCAGGTACAGCAGCAGCAGGATGACCGCCGCCGCCACATAGGCCAGGGCGGGCTTGAGGTAGTCCACGCCGTAGGTGGCGAAGGTCCGGGCCAGCAGCACAAAGACGGCGAAGGGCCCGAATTTGTTGACCACATAGTTGAGGAACACCACCACCACGTCGTTGAGCTCCTGGACCAGCTTACGCAGGGTTGCCGTCTTTTCCTCCCCCAGCGCGTTCATGGACAGGCCCAGGCACACCGCCAGGAACACCACGGCCAGCACCGCCGTATTGCTGCCGAAGGCGGTGGTGATATTGGAGGGCACCATGTTCAAGATCACGTTCATGGGGTTGGCACCGGTGGAGCCGGCGCTCTCCGCCAGCCCCTCCACCTGGGCGCTGAACAGCCCCGCGTGATAGAGGGCGCTGCCCGCCGCGCAGGCCAGGACCAGCGCAAAAAAAGAACAGATCAGGAACCAGCCGAGGGTTTTGGCGGAAATGCGCCCCAAGGTTCTGGTGTCCGAAATCTGTCCGATTGCCAACGTAATGGAGGTAAATACCATAGGTACGATGATAAGCTGGAGGGAACGGATAAAGAGCTGGCCGATCAAATAGAAAATGCCGAGGGCCTTTTCCGCCCCCTGTGCGGTGATGTCCTGGAAGAACAGGTCGTTGACGGTCTTCCAGACCGCCTCGTTCCCGGCGCTGACGAGAGATTCCCTCAGAAACAGCAGCAGCAGCCCAACCACAAGACCGCAGATGAGCGAGATCCCCATTTTGACCGCCAGTGAAGGCGCCTGCCGCTTCGCTTGCTTTTCCATGCGTACTCCTCCTATGTGTTATTTTTGGGAGATGCCCAAACTTTTGACACTATACCATGGGCTCCGGGTTTTGTAAACCCCCAATTCCGTTTTGTGTGATTCTGCATGATTTTGCCGCCCCAAAACCCACCGCAGAATGGCGATTTCCCCGTACCCGACCGGGGACGCAAAACCGCCGCCCGGTCAGCGAGCCGGGCGGCGGTTGTTTTGACGATACATCGCTTTCAGTTGTTTCTCGGTATACTCCGTGCCGCAGGACATATTGATCAGCCGCCGGGCCAGGTTGAAGCTCCAGCCGTACCGGTCGATGTAACGGGTGAGGGCGGCAAGCGCCTCCGCCTCCACACCCTCCCGCGCGCCGGTACGCCCCTCTCCGCCGTCCATGGCCTCACCCCGCGGACGACTGGTCCCGCAGGCGGCGCAGCTGGTCGGCGGAATAGCGGTACACCTTGTCGCAGAACTGGCAGGTGAGCTCCGCGCCCCCCTGCTCGTCAATGAGGGACGTGAGCTCCTCCCTGCCCATGCTGATGAGGGCGCGGCTTACCCGCTCCTCCGAACAGTAGCAGCGGTACTCGACAGGGGCCGTCTCCAGCACCTCCAGCTCGAAGCCGCCCAGCGCCTCCCGCAGCAGGTCCAGCGGGTCCATCCCCCCGTCCAGCCGGGCGCTCACCGCCCCTAAGCGCGCCACGCCCTGCTCCACGGCGGTCACCACCCCGTCGTCCGCGCCGGGCAGCAGCTGGATCAAGTAGCCCCCCGCGGCCTGTACGCTCTGGTCCGGGGCAATCAGCACCCCCAGGGCGCAGGCGGTGGGCACCTGCTCACTCTCCACAAAGTAGGCGGCCACGTCCTCCGCGATCTCGCCCCCCACCAGCTCCACCGAGCCGACGTAGGGCTCCTTCAGCCCCAGGTCCCGGATGACGGTGAGCTCGCCGTCCGCCCCCACGGCGGCGCCCACGTCCAGCTTGCCCTTGGCCTTCCGGGGCACATCCACGGCAGGGTTCTGCACATAGCCCCGCACGTTCCCGGCGCTGTCGGACACGGCGGTGAGGGAGCCCAGCGGGCCGCCGCCCCGCACCCGCAGGGTGACGGCCCCGTCCTTTTCCTTCATGGCGGCGCCCATCATGGACGCGGCCATGAGCAGGCGGCCCAGGGCGGCGCAGGCCACCGGCCAGCAGTCGTGGATGGCCCGGGCGCGCTCCACGGTGTCCCGGGCGGAGATGGCCATGGCCTTCACCGGGGCGTCCTTCGCGATTACGCGGACAATTTGATCCATGGTATTACAAGTCCTTTCCCGCGGCAAAAAACACCCGCTGGGCCCCCTCCTTCGGGGCCCGCATGGTCCAGCCGCCATATTGCCTGACGTCCCGGAACCCCGCCTCCCGCAGGAAGCCGTCCAGCTCGTCCATGGTATAGGCGTATTCCTCGTGGTACTCGCCGTCCCGCTCCCAGCGGCCGTCCTCCGCCCGGACAAACAGATCCAGGCCGTAGCCGCACACCCGGCGGCGGGGATAGTAGTCTGCCCGCCACACGCAGTAGAGATCGTCGTCCTCATCCAGGCAGGTCTGGCCGTCGGCGCCCTCCAGGGCGGCGGGGGTTTTCACGTCAAAGAGGAACAGCCCGCCGGGGGCCAGATACTGGAAAACCCGCCGGAACATCCGCTTCAGCCCGCCGGGCCGGACCACATAGTTCACACTGTCCAGCCCGGACACCGCCGCGTCCACCTGCCCGGGCAGGCGGAGCTTCGTCATGTCCTGGCAGGAAAACTGCACCCCCAGCCCCCTGCACTTCTGCTCCGCCACCGCCAGCATATCCGGCGAGAGGTCTACGGCGGTCACCGCAAAGCCCCGCTGCGCCAGCAGCCTGGTCAGGCTCCCGGTGCCGCAGCCCAGCTCTACCACCGACCGGATGGGCCGCTTCGCCCTTCGGAAATGGCGCTGGGCATAGTCCGCCCACTTCCCGTAATCCACGTCGGCCGTGAGCCGGTCGTAGCAGCCCGCCAGCACGGTGTACGCGTCCCTCATGCCTCTTTCACCCTGGGCAGCACGGTCTTGTAGCCGTTGGCGCCGTATTGCAGCGCCCGGTTCACCCGGCTGATGGTGGCGCTGGACGCCCCGGTGCGCTCAAGGATGTCGTGATAGATCAGCCCCTCGTCCAGCATCTGGGCCACCTCCAGGCGCTGGGCCATGGCCCGCAGCTCCGCCACAGTGCACAGGTCCTGAAAAAAGGCCCCGCACTCCTCCGGGGTCTCCAGCGCGAGGACGGCCCGGTACAGCAGGGCATTCCGGTCGAGCAGCTCGTTTTGCATATGATATCCTCCTGTAAAGCGGCGATGTCATGGCGGTCACGCTGAAAATATTTTATCACGGTGCTTTACGGAAGTAAAGAGCAAATCGCCCGATATTTCCCCATCCGCACCCCGCGTCAGGGCCTCCCCTGCCCCCGCCGCTTTGCCGCGCAGAAATCCCACGCCTCCCGCAGCCATCCCAGCAGCTCATCGTCCAGCTCATCGGCCCGGGTGACCGTGACATGGTGGGTCCAGCGGCCGGGGTACGGCTCCACCGCCACCCCAACCCGCGGGGACGGCTCCCGGCGGCCCAGCCCGAAGCTCACCACCAGCCCGGGGTCCCGCTTCCGCCGGGGCAGGGAGGCCATGGCGAACAGCCCCTCCCCATAAAAGCTGATCTGGCTTTTCTGCACCTTCACCGCCGCGCCGGGAAACGCGGCCTCCACCCTTTCGGCCAGCGCCCGGTACAGCGCCAGCGCCTCCGGCCTGCCGTCAAAGAAAAACAGCAGGTCGCTCTCATAATGCTCCGGGCGTTCCATCGGCGTCCCTCCTTGTGCGGAACCCCCGTTCAGCCGGCAGGTTCCCAGCAGCATCATACCACACCCCGCGGCCCTTGAAAAGCCCGTCTTTCCGCCGCCGGACGCCGCTCCGAAAAACTCTTATAAAAAATTAAAAGATTCCTTATTTACACCGGCCCCCAAAACAGATATAATAGCTTTTGCCTGACTATGAACAGGCGCGCCCCCGCGGGGGCCGTTCCGGGAAGGGAGGATGGGCATGGCGGATTCATACCGTTACGATCCCAACGACAAGGGATCCCAGGGCAGTACCGGCCCAAACCAGCAGCAGCATAATTATCAGTATAAATACAGCTACGGCTCTGGCTCTGGCCGGGGGACGGGCTCCCCCGGAGGGCATAGGCCGCCCCGGCATGACGACAACTGGGGGGAATGGATCGGCATCGGCATTGTGCTGCTGTTTTTCCCCTCCTGGCTGAAGATTTTCGGCGTGATCTGGCTGATCCGTAAGCTGGTCAACATGGACGCCGCCCAGAAGGCCCGCTACAAGCAGGAGGCGAAAAACGCCGCCGGCCGGGCCAAAAACACGGCGGCGGAATTTTTCCAGCAGAACGCCGACGCCGCGGCGGCAGCCGCCCGTCAGGCCCAGGAGGGCGCGAAGCGGCAGGGGCAGGCGGGCGCCTACCAATACGGCCAGCCCAAACAGGAGGACGCCCCCAAGGCGCAGCGGGGCTACGCCGCCAAGGACCAGGCCCGCGCCGAGCCCTGGGAGCAGAAGCCCCAGCCCGACGCCTGGAATGTCCGGGATCCGGCGGAGAACAAGCGGCGCAAGCTTAAAAAAGAGGGCAAAGAGGGCACTGGGCTCATCATCGGCGGCGGCATTATGTCCGGCATATTCGCCCTCGGTACTGTGGCCACCGGCATTGAGTTTCTCCAATATCCTTATAGCGATATGCTGATAGGCGTGCTGGCCTGCCTGATGTTCTTGGCGGGGGGTCTGGGGATGCTGTTCACCGGCATCGGCAAAAACCGCCGCAGCGAGCGCTATCTGAACTATCTCGCCTACATTGGGGCCAACCGGGAGGTGGCCCTGGCCCCCATGGCCGCCGCCTTTGACGTGTCCGTGGGCAAGCTGTGCAGGGACCTGCGGCATATGCTGGCCAAGGGCATCCTGCCCACCGGCTACCTGGACCTGGCGGAGGGCAAGCTGTTCCTCACCGAGATGGGCTACCACGCCCCGCCAACCCGCCGGGAGGAGCCCCCCGAGGAGACGGCCCAGCAGGCCGCCGTCCGGGAGGACGACATTCTCCGGGAGATCCGGCAGGTGAACGACGAGATCCCCGACGAGGTGATGAGCGCCAAGATCAACCGGATCGAGGAGATCACCGGCAAGATCCTGCGCTACCAGAAGGAGCACCCCAACAAGGAGGGCCAGCTGCGCACCTTCCTGAACTACTACCTGCCCACCACGCTGAAGATCCTGCGGGCCTATGCCCAGCTGGACGCCCAGGGCATCGAGGGACAGAACATCTCCGCCGCCAAGAAGCGCATCGAGGACATGATGGACCAGGTGGTGTCCGGGTTTGAGAAGCAGCTCGACAAGCTGTTCCAGGACGACGCTATGGACATTACCTCCGATGTGGAGGTGCTGGAGAATATGCTCAAAAAGGACGGCCTGTCCGACGAGGGCGGGATCACCATGACGCTGTAGGGGGACCGCCGCCCATACGCCCCCGGCATCCATTAAACCGTGAAGGAGACCTGCATATGCGCAGCGACAACGTAAAAAAGGGTGTGCCCACCGCCCCCAACCGCTCCCTGTTCTACGCCTTAGGCTACACCAAGGAGGAGCTGGAGCGGCCCCTCATCGGGGTGGTGTGCTCTTATAACGAGATCGTCCCCGGCCACATGAACCTGGACAAGATCGCCGAGGCGGTCAAGGCCGGCATCCGGGCCGCCGGGGGCACCCCCATCGAGTTCCCCGCCATCGCCGTGTGCGACGGCATCGCCATGGGCCACGTGGGCATGAAGTACTCCCTGGTGACCCGTGATTTGATTGCCGACTCCACCGAGGCCATGGCCATAGCACACCAGTTCGACGGGCTGGTCATGATCCCCAACTGCGACAAGAACGTGCCGGGGCTGCTGATGGCGGCGGCCCGGGTGAACATCCCCACCATCTTCTGCTCCGGCGGGCCCATGCTGGCCGGGCGGCTCAACGACGGCCGGCGCACCTGTCTGAGCCATATGTTTGAGGCCGTGGGGGGCTACTACGCCGGCAAGCTAAACGAGGCCGGGGTGGAGGAATACGAGGAAAACGCCTGCCCCACCTGCGGCTCCTGCTCCGGGATGTACACCGCAAACTCCATGAACTGCCTCACCGAGGCCATCGGCATGGGGCTGCGGGGCAACGGCACCATCCCCGCCGTGTGGTCGGCCCGGCTGCGGCTGGCCAAGCACGCCGGGATGCAGATCATGGAGCTGGTGAAGCGGGACATCCGCCCCCGGGACATCATGACCGAGGCCGCCTTCCACAACGCCGAGACGGTGGACATGGCCCTGGGCTGCTCCACCAACACCATGCTCCACCTGCCCGCCATCGCCCACGAGTGCGGCATTGAGCTGGATCTGGACATGAGCAACGAGATCTCCAGCAAAACCCCCAACCTGTGCCACCTGGCCCCCGCCGGGGACACCTACATGGAGGATCTGGAGGGCGCGGGGGGCGTCCACGCCGTCATGGCGGAGCTGAACAAGAAGGGCCTGCTGGACACGTCTGTCATGACCTGCACCGGGAAAACCCTGGCCGAGAATTTAGAGGGCGTGGTCAACCGCAACCCCGAGCTGATCCGCCCCATCGACAACCCCTATTCCCCCGACGGCGGCATCGCCGTGCTGAAGGGCAACCTGGCCCCGGAGGGCTGCGTGGTGAAGCGCTCCGCCGTGTCAGCCGAGATGATGCGGCACGAGGGCCCCGCCCGGGTGTTCAACTCGGAGGATGAGGCCATCGAGGCCATCTACGCCGGGAAAATTGTGGCGGGGGACGTGGTGGTCATCCGCTACGAGGGGCCCAAGGGCGGTCCCGGGATGCGGGAGATGCTGAACCCCACCTCCGCCATCTGCGGCATGGGCCTGGGCGAGTCCATGGCCCTCATCACCGACGGGCGGTTCTCCGGGGCCACCCGGGGAGCCTCCATCGGCCACGTGTGCCCCGAGGCCGCCCAGGGCGGGCCCATCGCCTTCGTCCAGGAGGGCGACCGGATCGCCATCGACATACCCGCCTGCAAGATCGAGCTGCTGGTGGACAGCGATACCCTGGCGGCCCGGAAAGCGGCCTGGGTGTGCCCCGAGCCGAAGATCAAGACGGGCTATCTGGCCCGGTACGCCAAGCTGGTCACCTCCGCCGCCCGGGGGGCGGTGCTGGAATAAACCTCTGGGGGTCTGCCGGTCCAGCCGCCGCAGGCGCATTTCACCGGTCTCCCCCGAAACACCCAATTCCCGCAGCCGGCAGCTTTTGCCGTCCTGCGGGAATTGCGCCATACATCCCCAATCAATTATAAGGAATCGAGCTGATCGTTTTGAATATCATCATCGCCGGGGCGGGCAAGGTGGGCGGCACCGTGGCCGAGCACCTGTCCCAGGAGGGCCACAGCGTCACCATCCTGGACATCTCCGACAAGACCCTGGAGCGGCTCTCCAACCAGCTGGACGTGATGTGCCTGAAGGGAAACTGTACCTCCCGGGACCTGCTGTTAGAGGCCGGGGCCCGGGAGTGCGACGTGCTCATTGCCGCCACCGCCTCCGATGAGATCAATCTGCTGTGCTGCCACTGTGCCCACAATTTGGGCGTGCCCTACACGGTGGCCCGGGTGCGGGGGACGGAGTACGCCAACGACCTGGACACCCTGAAGCGGGATCTGGGTATCACCCAGCTGATCAACCCGGAATTCGCCTCGGCGGTGGAGATCTCCCGGCTGCTGCGCTTCCCCTCCGCCGCCAACATCGACACCTTCGCCCGGGGCCGGGTGGAGATGATCTCCTTCCACATCCAGGAGACGGACTTCCTGGCGGGCCGTTCCCTGGCCTCGCTGGCCTCCAAAATCCAGGGCCTGCCCATCCTGTTCTGCGCTGTGGAGCGGGGGGACGACGTGTTCATCCCCAACGGCTCCTCCGTGCTGGCCCGGGACGACCGGGTCTACGTGGCGGGCACCCCCAACGGCGTCCACCAGTTTTTCAAGCTGCTGGGCCGGCAGACCCACCGCATCAAGGACGTCTTTATCATCGGCGGCGGCCGCATCGCCTTCTACCTGCTGGTGCAGCTGGAGCGGCTGGGTATGAGCTGCAAGGTGGTGGAGCGCAGCGACGTCCGCTGCCGCCAACTGGCCGAGGAATTCCCCCACTCCCTCATCATCCACGGGGACGGCACCGACCCAGAGCTGCTCACCGAGGAGCGCATGGCCGCCAGCGACGCCTTCATCGCCCTCACTGACCGGGACGAGGACAACTTGATCATCTCCCTCTACGCCCATCAGGCGGGGGTGTCCAAGGTGGTGGCCAAG
>CATLEJ010000101.1 GCA_949916125.1 uncultured Oscillospiraceae bacterium | reverse complement strand
ACCCAGCTGGACGACGCCATTGCCGAGCGCCTGCCCGCCCGGCTGGTGCTGGACCTTTCCGGGGTCACCTTTATGGACAGCTCGGGCATCGCCGTGCTGCTGCGCGCCCTGCGGCAGATGGAGCGGCACGGGGGCGCCCTGCGGGCCTCCCATATCCCCGCCCAGGCCCGCCGGGTACTGGACGCCGCCGGGGTGGGCCGGCTGATCCCATTTGACTGAGTTCCTTTTTCTCGAGAGAAAAAGGAACCGAAAAAGAGCTTGAAATTCGCTACGAACCGTTACAGTAATTTATCTGCTTCCGCCCGGTGACGAAGCGGAATGCTTCATTGAGAACAGGAGAGTACATAACATGAAAGCTACGGATCAGGCAACCATCACCTTCACCTCCCGTTCCGCCAACGAGGGCTTTGCCCGGGCGTGCGCGGCCTGCTTCGCCGCCCAGCTGGACCCCACCCTGGACGAGGTGGCGGACATCAAAACCGCCGTGTCCGAGGCGGTGACCAACGCCATCGTCCACGCCTACCCCGACCGCCTGGGCAAGGTGTCCATGCGCCTGCGGATCTACGAGGAGGGCTGGCTGGACATCCAGGTGAAGGACTCCGGCGTGGGCATCCCCGACGTGGCCCAGGCCCGCACCCCCCTGTACACCACCGGCGGCGAGGAGCGCTCCGGCATGGGCTTCACCATCATGGAGAGCTTTATGGACAGCCTGAAGGTGCGCTCCCAGCCGGGGAAGGGCACCACCGTCACCATGCGCAAGCGGATCGCCCGCAGGGCGGGCGCACCCGCGTGAGGGGCGCGGACGCCCCTGCCCTGCTGGAGGCCGCCCAGGCCGGGGACAACGACGCCTGCGAACGGCTGCTCATCGACAACAGCGGCCTGATCTGGTCGGTGGCCCGGCGGTACTATGGCCGGGGGGTGGACCCGGAGGACCTCTACCAGCTGGGCTGTCTGGGCTTCCTGAAGGCCATCCGGGGGTTTGACGCGGAATACGGCACCCAGTTCTCCACCTACGCCGTGCCCAAGATCGCCGGGGAGATCCGGCGCTTCCTCCGGGACGACGGGGCGGTAAAGGTGAGCCGGGGGACGAAGGAGCGGGCCATGGCCCTGCGCCAGCGGCGGCAGGAGCTGACCCAGCGGCTGGGCCGGGAGCCCACGGTGGGCGAGCTGGCAGCCGCCACCGGGCTGGAGCCGGAGGAGATCGCGGCGGCGGACACGGCGGTGCTGTCGGTGGCCTCCCTCCAGGAGGAGACGGGGGAGGACGGGTTCTCCCTGGAGACGGTGCTGGGCGACGAGGGCATTGAGGACGCGCTGGTGGAAAAGCTGGCCCTGCGCCACGCCATCGACAGCCTGCCGGAGCGGGAGCGGATGGTGATCCTGCTGCGGTTCTACAAGAACCTGACTCAGGACAGGGTGTCCAAGGTCTTAGGCGTGAGCCAGGTGCAGGTGTCCCGCATCGAGCGGCGGGCGGTGGCCCACCTGCGGGAGGCGCTGACGGAATAAAGCCCGGACGGAATACGATTCCGCCCGGGCTGTTTTTCGACTCTGATTACGGCTTATAGCTGTCCTTCAAGCTCACCGAGCGGTTGAACACCAGATGCCCCGGCCTGCTGTCCTTGCTGTCCACGCAGAAATACCCCTGCCGCAGGAACTGGAACCGCTCCGACGGCTGGGCGTCCGCCAGCCCCGCCTCCACCTTGCACCCGGTGAGCACCTCCCGGGAGCTGGGGTTCAGGCACTCCAAAAAGTCCTTGCCGGCCGCGTCCGGGTCGGGGTCGGAGAACAGGCTGTCGTACAGCCGCACCTCCGCGTCCACGGCGGTGGCCGCGTCCACCCAGTGGATGGTGGCCCCCTTCACCTTCCGGCCGTCGGCGGGGTTGCCCCCCCGGCTGTCCGGGTCGTACTGGGCGGTGATCTCCACCACCCGCCCCGTCTCGTCCGTCTCGCAGCCCACGCACTTGATGAGGTAGGCCCCCTTCAGGCGGCACTCCGGGCCGTTGGGGCACAGCCGCTTGAACTTGGGGACGGGCTCGGTGAGGAAGTCCTCCGCCTCCACCCACAGGTTCCGGGAGAAGGTGACGGTGTGGGTGCCCTCCTCCGGGTGGAGGGGGTTGTTCTCCACCTCGAAGGTCTCGGTCTGCCCCTCCGGGTAGTTGACGAGGGTCAGCCGCACCGGCCGCAGCACCGCCATCACCCGGCGGGCGGTGTCGTTCAGATCCTCCCGGAGGCAGTATTCCAGGAAGGCGTACTCGATGGTGTTGTCCGACTTGGTGACCCCCACCCGGTCGCAGAAGTTGCGGATGGACTTGGGGGTGTACCCCCGGCGGCGCAGGCCGCACAGGGTGGGCATACGGGGGTCGTCCCAGCCGGACACCCGGCCCTCCTCCACCAGCTGGCGCAGCTTCCGCTTGGACATGACGGTGTGGTCGATGCCCAGCCGGGCAAACTCGATCTGCCGGGGCTTGTGATAGGGGATGGACACGTGCTCCGCCACCCAGTCGTACAGCGGCCGGTGGTTCTCAAACTCCAGGGAGCACAGGGAGTGGGTGATGCCCTCCAAGGCGTCCTCGATGGGGTGGGCGAAGTCGTACATGGGGTAGATGCACCACTTGTCCCCCTGCCGGTGGTGGTGGGCGTGGTTGATGCGGTAGATCACCGGATCCCGCATATTGAAGTTGCCGCTGGCCAGGTCGATCTTGGCCCGCAGGGTGTACTTGCCGTTGGGGAACTCCCCGTTCTTCATCCGCTCAAAGAGATCCAGCGACTCCTCCACGGGCCGGTCCCGCCAGGGGGAGGTGGCGGGCACGCCGATGGTGCCCCGGTGCTCCTTGAACTCCTCCGGAGACAGCTCGCACACGTAGGCCAGCCCCTTCTTGATCAGCTCCACGGCGTACTCGTACATCTTGTCGAAGTAGTCGGAGGCGTAGAAGAACCGGTCGCCCCAGTCGAAGCCCAGCCAGTGGATGTCCTCCTGGATGGCCTCCACGTACTCCACGTCCTCCTTGGAGGGGTTGGTGTCGTCCATGCGGAGGTTGCACAGCCCGCCGTACTTCTCGGCGGTGCCGAAGTCGATGGTCAGCGCCTTGCAGTGGCCGATGTGCAGGTAGCCGTTGGGCTCGGGGGGAAAACGGGTGTGGACAGCCATGCCCTGATACTGGCCGCCCTGAGCGATGTCCTCGTCGATAAAGTCGTGGATAAAGTTCTGGCTCATGGAGACGTTCAGTTCTTCTGCCATGTCTGTCACTCCTCTGTAAAATATGATTGGGTTCCGGCATACGCCGGAACCCAATCATTATATACGTTTTCCTCCGGAAAAGCAACAGGCAATCTGCCCGCCGGGGAGCCCGGCCCCGGTACCGAATCCCGGGGAACCCCATTCCCGCCGCGGCCGGAGGAAAACAGCGGAAAAACTTATTACATTTGTAACATTTGTGGCCGAACTTTTGTAATGAAACGCCGCTATGATAATACTTGCAAGAGATGCTTTTTCTTTTTCATTCTATCCTCCATCCTCAGAGCCGGGGCGCAAGTCCCGGCTCTCCTTTTTTGCGCAGAAGGGCCAAAAACCTGATGGAGGAAAAAGATTTCCTTTTAAGTTCCCCTCACGCGCTCTCCCAATGGAAAAACGCCCCGTCCCGGCAAACGCCCGCCCCAGGGAACAGGAAAAGACGGCACAGCCGAAGCCATACCGTCTTTGTGAAACAAGGTCCAAGCCCGCGGGCAGACCGCCTGTTTAAATTTACAGCATCTGCCTGCTGCGGGAGATATTCATGGTCCCGTCCTGCATCTCGTTCACCCATTCCAGGCTCTTGCCTGTGCCGTGGGCCACGCAGGAGATGGCGTCGTCGGCCACAAAGGTCTCGATGCCCGTGTGGGACTCGATGAGCTTGTCGAAGCCCCACACCAGCGACCCGCCGCCGGTCATGATGATGCCGTTGCTGGAGATATCGGCCACCAGCTCCGGGGGGGTGCGCTCCAGCACCCCGTGGACGGCCTCCAAAATCCGGGAGCAGGGCTCCTCAAAGGCCTCGATCATCTCGCTGGAGTTGACGGAGAACACCCGGGGCAGGCCGGTCATGAGGCAGCGCCCCTTCACCTCCATGGAGATTTCCTCCGGCCTGGGGAACACGCAGCCGATGGTCATTTTCAGCTCCTCCGCCGTGCGGTCGCCGATGAGGACGTTGTGCCGCTTGCGGATGTACTTGATGACCGCCTCGCTGAACGCATCCCCCGCCACCTTGATGGAGGCGGACTCCACAATGCCGGACAGGGAGATCACGGCGATATCGGCGGTGCCGCCGCCGATGTCCACCACCATGTGGCCGTCGGGCTGGGTGATGTCCACCCCCGCGCCGATGGCGGCGGCCAGGGGCTCCTCGATGAGGTACACCCGCCGGGCGCCGGCCTGGATGCCCGCGTCGATGACGGCGCGCTCCTCCACCTCGGTGATGCCGGAGGGCACGCAGATCACCACCCGGGGCTTGAATACCCGGACGGGGGCCACCTTGCGGATAAACTCCCGGAGCATCCGCTCGGTCATGTCGTAGTCGGAGATGACGCCCTCCCGCAGGGGCCGGATGGCCACGATATTGCCGGGGGTTTTGCCCAGCATCTGCTGGGCCTCGGTGCCCACCTTGAGCAGCTTGCCGGTGTTTTTGTCCAGCGCCACCACCGACGGCTCCCGCAGCACGATCCCCTTGTCCTTAATATAGACCAACACACTGGCGGTTCCCAAATCGATGCCGATATCTCTTGCAAACATAGCTTTCACTCCTGGTATATATTCTGCGCTTGGAGCATACCCCAAAAGCGCCTCGGATAGTCACAGCTTTCCCTTCAAAGCCCCTGTCCGGGTATCACTTCTCATGATACTAAACTCTTTTCTATTTTGCAAGCCTTTTTACCGGCTCCGCCCTTAAATTTTCGTGAAGAATCGGGCCCTTCCGCCGCGGGGCAAAAAGCAAGGCCGCCCGAGGCGGCCGTAAAAAACAAAAACCGCCGTTTAGCGGCAGACAGGACTCTTCCCCGGAAAGACCGTCCAAACGGGCCCCCGCGAACGCGCCCTCCAGGTTTTATACTTTGCCCCGGCGTTGTCACGCTGCGCAGCCAGCTGACCGCTCGGTCGCTTTCGCTCCGACTCGGCCCGGTCTGCGGATCCTATGGGCCCTCCGCTCGGCCTCGCCTCGTTCCAAGCTCCCTCACAGCCGCCTGCCCCGCGCTTCTAAAAACACTTGGCCCCCAGCCGTCCTCTTCCGCGGCTGGGGGCCTACTTCTGGGTTTGATTGTCCAAGGGCGGATACCTTCACTTTCTTCCGGTCTCGCCGGATGGTTTGCGTTGGGGCTGCGCCTGAAACTATTTGCTCTCTGTTTCTTCAAACAATGGTAGGCTTCAGACTGAATCTGGCTTCCTTCGCTTCGGTCAGCGTGTTTGGAACTTTCTGAGACCCTTAGTCCCACTTTGCGTTCCCCAATCGCGAAAAGAGGTTGGTGCGTTCTACGTTAATACATTGGACTCACCTTTTCCTTTCTGTCTGTATTGTACTATAAGGGTTGGGGTTTGTCAACCCCTTTTTGTGAGATTTTTAAAAAAATTGTGTCTGCCCCGCCCATCCGGCGGGGCAGACACCCGCTCACTCCCAGCCCAGTACGCCGTCGTTTTCGGTGGCCAGCCCGTACCAGCTCAGCCCCGTGCCCGCCGCGTCTCCCCAGGTGGGATGCCGCTGGGCCGCCATAGCCCAGGTGTTGTACCAGAACACATAGGTCACGTCCACATGGCTGGGCAGGATCTCCTCGATGATGGCCCGCAGCCCCTCAAAGCCCTCGGGTATGCCCGCCACCTCGGGGAAATACACCTTCACATACCCCGGCTGCTCCCCCTCCTCAGCCCGGGCGTTGAGGCCGCACCCCCGCAGGGTGTCGTTGATGGCCGCCAGGGTGAAGCTGTCCCCGCCGATCCGGAGCAGCGCCGCCAGCGCCGCCCGGCGCTGGCCCGCCGTGCTGCATACCGGCCGGTAGGGCAGCAGCGCTTCCACCCGCTCCAGCCCGAAGCCCCCGGCCGTGGCCAGGTTCATCTCCCGGGCGGTGTCGTCCAGCTCATCCCCCATCTCGTCCAGCCATGTGCCGTAGGCCGCCAGCTCCCCCCGGTTGACGGCGCCCTCCCGCAGGTCATACACCCCCAGCGGCCGCAGCAGCGCCGCCAGATATTCCTCATACTTCAGCGTTCTCCGCCTCCCCGCCCGTGTTTTCCGTCCCCTGGTCCGTCTCCTCCTGGACCGTACCGTCCGCCACAGTGACCTCCCCCAGCACCGGCAGCGTCACCGTGTTCAGCGGCAGGTCGGTCGCCGGCTGGAGGACCTCGCAGTTGTCCACCCCGTCCACGCCAAATATCAGGCTGATGAGCTGGGCCCGCAGCAGCGGCCGGCCCAGCCGCTCCCCGTTAAACCAGTCCGTCAGCGTCTGTTCCACCGCATCGGACACATCGTCAAAATCCCGGCCCTCCTTCGCCCACAGCTTCAGCGCCACATCCACCGTCTGCACCGTGGGGGCGGACACCTCTACGTCCACGGCGATCTCCCGCACCCGGTCGAAGTAGCCCTGGAGCTCCGCCAGCAGGGCCTGGGAGGGCACGCCCCCCTGGGCGGCGGGCACGATATCCACCGTCCCCACCCCCCGGTTTTTGGGCAGCACCGTCACCGCCGCCACCTCAGGGAAGGACATGGCCGCCTGCCGGTAGAAGGCGCTGTTGGCCCCGTTGGCCAGCCGCCGGTAGGTGGCCAGCACCCGCTCCCGCAGCGCCTCGTCCCCCTCTTCGTCCAGCCCGTTGGACAGCGGCCCGGGATTGGTGCAGGCCGCCACCCGCACCGGCGGCAGGGCCATATACACAATCGTCCCCGCCCCCACGTTGCCGGACGCCCCGGCCTGTGCAGCCTCCACAGGCGCCTCGGCGTACAGCTCCCCCGCCGGGATCACCACCGCCTGCGTGGTAAGGAAGCGCACCCCGCCGGCGGTCATGCACACCGTCTCCGCCGGGACCTCGGTATCCGTCTCCTGCGCCTGGTCCACGTAAAAGCGCACCGTCCCCGTGGCCTTGGCCGCCTGCCGGCGGCTCACCCCACGCAGCTGGGCGTGCTTGTCCAAGTCCTCCCCCTCCGCCGTCTGGGGGAAGCACTGCCTCCGGGTCCATTCCCCCTGGACATACAGCGCGTAAATCTGGGCCGCCACGGCGTAAAACCGCACCGCCAGCTCGCTGCTGCTCCCGGCGGTCTTGCCGGTCTGGGCCTGGAACTCCGCCGCCAGCCCGGCATAGATATCCTCCAAGCAAATCAAAATCTCATCCCTCCAGCTCAGCCGTCAAAGACAGCTCCTCGCCCTGCCACGCCAGCGACACATCCAGCAGCAGGCCGTCCCCGTCCCGGCGCACCGCCGCCTCGGTCACCGCCGCGCCGTCCAGGCCGTCCAGCGCCTCCACGGCGAACTGCATGGCCAGCGCGTCCCATTCGGACGGCTTTTCCCGCCGCAGCAGGTGCATCCTGCTGCCCAGCTCCGGCAGGAAGGGGAAGCTCCCCCGCCGCGTGGTCAGCCGGAACAGCGCCTCCTCCAGCAGCTCTTCCGCGCCCTGGACCGCCGCCACGCCGCCGTTTCCGTCCGGCGCGTAATCCCGCCCTTTCAGCAGCAGGCTCATGTTCCCCCTCCTGTTCCCGACAGCAGCGCCGCCACCACCCTGATAATGTACTGCTCCAGCGACTCGCCGTTGATCGATACCTCGCCCTGCAAACTCACCGACGTGCCGCCCACGCTCACGCTCCCCGCCCGGATGGTCACGCGGTCCGGATCTCCGCTTCCCTGCCTCGCCCCCACGATGCAGGGGACCTCCCCCCTGCCCTGGATCACCAGCACCCGCTGCCCTCTCCTGGGCGTCCAGCGGTAGCCGCCGGGGGAGTACACCTCCACCCCCCGCCGCTCGCTGTCCAGCATCACGGCCGTCTCGCCCCCGCTCATGGTGACGATGCCGGTCTGGCCCTCGCTGTAGTCCGCGGGCCGCTTCTGCTGTCCGCTCAGCCACATCTGCAAAACCTCCCCTGTTGTCACGCTCCGCCTGTTCGCCACGTGGCTCTAAGCTCTCCGGCTGCGCAAATCGTCCTCCGCCGCCCCCGGCGGCTCCGGCCAATTCGCTCCGCTCCGAGCTTAGCCCGCTGCTCACGACGGCTCCGCGCTTCTCTCAAATCATCGCGTCCGCTTCCCCTAATACCATCGTCGTGGTCAGCCCGTCCGCGCCGCAGTATACCTCCGTCTGGGCCACCCGGTAGCGCCCGTTGGCCCCGACCCCGTCCAGCGCCACGTCCGCCAGCTCCCCCGGCCAGGCCAGGAACGCCCCCGCGGCGGTGATGCGCATCCGCACGCGCCCCCGCCGCGCCGCCCGAAGCTGGTAATCGGCGGTATACCGCATGGCGGTGGTGCCGGTGGTGTTGGGCACCGTGATTACCCGCCGGGCACAGCCGCCCTCGGCCCGGAATTCCGGGTCGGACGCCCACTGGGTCCCCCAGGTGGTCCGCCGCCGCACCGCCACCTGGCTGAGCACCCCGTGGCGCTCCTCCCGGTACTCCCAGCCCGTCACCCGGTCCCTGCTGCCGATGCGTACCGCCCTGTCGTCCCTGTGCCGGTCCAGCACCAGCCGTCCCAGCCGGTCAAACCGGGGCACAACGCCGCCATAATAGCACGCGTACCGCCGCACCACGCTCCACTCGCTCTCCCCGCTGCCCACCGTAAAGCCGCTGACGGTGGGCAGGGCCGCCCCGCCCACCGCCTGGATTCCATAGGGCGTCACATGGTTTGCCACAATGTCCGCCCGGGTGGCCCGCTGGTATTCGGCGGGCATGGCCTCGTTGTCCAGCAGCAGCGCCGCCAGCCCCCGGCCGGACAGCTCCAGGTACAGCCCGTCCTTTCCGCACAGCACGGCGAACTCGTCCACCACCCCGGTGAATACCCGCTCCCCCTCCCACTGCGCGTAAAACCGGCAGGCGGAGGACAGCAGCCGCTCCTGCCCCTTCTCCCACAGGCACCGCAGGAAAAAGCTGTCGCAGGGGGTGTCCGTGCCATAGCAAAACCGCCAGCTCACGGCGGTGGGCAGCTGGAACTCCTTCCCGCCGCCCTGCCTCACCCAGCACTGGATCATTTGATTCTCACCTTCTGTCCCGGATAGATCAGGTTGGGGTTGCGGATGGACGGGTTCAGCTCGATGATCCGGTTCAGCGCCACCCCGTACTTCCGGGAGATCCCCCACAGGGTATCCCCCCGGGCCACGGTATGCCACTGTCCCTGCTGTCCGGCGGGCTCCGCCGCCGCGCCGCCCCCCGCCGCCGCCGTCTGGACGGCGGTCAGCGCCGCGGTATTCCCGCCGTCCACCACCTCCCAGAATTCAAAGGAATAGGCCACGTAATCCCGCCGCGGTTCCTGCCGCAGCTCCAACCCGGCGAACCAGGCGGTGGCCGTCATCCACACCGGATGGACCAGCACCCCGGGCGTCTCCTCATAGAACACGGTGGCCAGCTTTTTAAAGGTATCATAGGCCCCCTCGCCCACAAACTCCCCCTCTCCCTTGAGCACCCGGCGCGCCTGCCCCAGGCTCTGCACATAGTGCCGTCCAAAGGGGATTTTATGCACCGCCAGCTTCCGCTCATAGGTGATGGAATACACCCGCGGGTTGTGTGGCCACACAAAATTTTTAAACCGCATGGGTGAAAGGATCATACTCCGCCCCCTTTCCTCGCCGCAGAGCCTGCTGCACGCCACGGCTCCGCGCTCAGTTGTCACGCTGCAAAGCCTCCGCGACGCGGTCTAAGTCCTCCGATTCCGCAAAAGCCGTCCGGCCCCCCAGGGCCTCCCTGCTTTTGCTCCACTTCGGCCTTAGCCCGCTGCTCCCGGCTTCTCCGCGCTCAAAAAATCGTCATCCCGCCGTCGTACCGCCGGCTGTCCCGCCGCACCGCCCGGTCCAGCTCGTCCACGGCGGAATAGGCCGCGCCCTCAATCTCCACGGAACGCACGCCCCGTCCGGCCTGCCCGGGGGCAGGCGCGGGGGCAGGGGGCCGCGCCGCCTTTGCCGTCTGGCGGTAGAGCTTCTCCAGCCCCGTCCCGGCGCCCCCCGCGGGGCCCGTCCTGTCATCCCCCGCGGGGCCTGTCCCGGCCCCAGCCCCCGCCATAGCCGCAGTGCTATCCGCCGTCGGCAGCCCCAGCACGTCTCCGGCGCCCGCCTGCCGCACCGCCTCCGCCGCCCGGCCCAGCCGTTCCGCCCGCGCCCGGCGCCTGATGCCGTCCGCCCCGTCCGCCCGGGGCGGGCCCGTCTCCGCC
>CATLEJ010000100.1 GCA_949916125.1 uncultured Oscillospiraceae bacterium | reverse complement strand
GGCGGCAAAAGCCTCCAGGCTCATAGCGCCCAGGTCCTCGCCGGAGCGGCGGCGGGGGGAGACGGTGCCGTTCTCCATATCCCGGTCGCCCACCACCAGCATGAAGGGCACCTTCTCCAGGGTGGCCTCCCGGATCTTCTTGCCGATCTTCTCATTGCGGCCGTCCACCTCACAGCGGAAGCCCCGCTCATCCAGCTTGGCGGCCACCTGGGCGGCGTACTCCTCCGCCCGGTCGGTGACGGGCAGTACCTTCACCTGCACGGGGGCCAGCCACACCGGGAAGGCCCCGGCAAAGTGCTCCGTGATCACGCCGATGAACCGCTCGATAGAGCCCAGCACCACGCGATGGATCATGACGGGGCGGTGCTTCTGGCCGTCCTCGCCGGTGTACTCCAGCTCAAACCGCTCGGGGAGCTGGCTGTCCAGCTGGATGGTGCCGCACTGCCACGTCCGGCCCAGGGAGTCGGCCAAGTGGAAGTCCAGCTTGGGGCCGTAGAACGCGCCGTCCCCCTCGTTGATGACGAACTCCTTGCCCATGCCGGTGATGGCGTCCTTCAGGATGTCCTGGTTGCGCTCCCACTCGTCCACGGTGCCAATGTGGTCCTCCGGCATGGTGGACAGCTCGATGGTGTAGCTCAGGCCGAAGGTGGAGTACACCTCGTCAAACAGCCGCACCGTCTCCTGGATCACGTCCTTCATCTGCTCCCGGGTCATGAACACGTGGGCGTCGTCCTGGGTGAAGCAGCGCACCCGGAACAGCCCGTGGAGGGCGCCGGACAGCTCATGCCGGTGGACCAGGCCCAGCTCACCCACCCGCAGGGGCAGTTCCTTGTAGGAGTGGGGCTCGCTGGCGTACACCAGCATCCCGCCGGGGCAGTTCATGGGCTTGACGGCGAAGTCCACGTCGTCGATGACGGTGGTGTACATATTGTTCTTGTAGTGATCCCAGTGGCCGGAGCGCTCCCACAGCTGCCGGTTGAGCATGATGGGGGTGGAGATCTCCACATAGCCGTACTTCTTGTGGATCTGCCGCCAGTAGTCGATGAGGGTGTTTTTCAGCACCATCCCCTTGGGCAGGAAGAAGGGGAAGCCGGGGCCCTCGTCCCGGAGCATGAACAGGCCCAGCTCGCGGCCCAACTTGCGGTGATCCCGCTTCTTGGCCTCCTCAATTTTGGCCAGGTACTCGTCCAGCTCTTCCTTCTTGGGGAAGGCCACGCCATAGATCCGCTGGAGGGTCTGCCGGCTGGAGTCCCCCCGCCAGTAGGCGGCGTTGCAGGCGGTGAGCTTGATGGCGTTGCCCTTGATCCGCCCGGTGGAGTCCAGGTGGGGGCCGGCGCACAGGTCGGTGAAGTCACCCTGCCTGTAGAAGGAGATCACCGCGTCCTCGGGCAGGTCGTGGATCAGCTCCACCTTGTAGGGCTCGCCCTTCTCCTCCATGAACTTGACCGCTTCCTCACGGGGCAGCTCGAACCGCTCCAGCTTCAGCTTCTCCTTGCAGATCTTGCGCATCTCCGCCTCCAGCTCCGCCAGCTGGCCCTCGGTGAAGGGCTCGGGGGTGTCGAAGTCGTAGTAGAAGCCGTTGTCGATGGACGGGCCGATGGCCAGCTTCACCTCGGGGTGGAGCCGCTTCATGGCCTGGGCCAGCACGTGGGAACAGGTGTGCCAGTAGGTTTTGCGGTAGGTCTCGTTTTCAAAGGTATACTGGTTGTTTTCTTCGGACATTGCGATAGCCTCCTTACATGGTTGTAGGGGCGGATATCATCCGCCCGTTTTTGCCAGACTGTCCGTATGAATTGCGGGCGGATCATATCCGCCCCTACACGCAGACGCCTGGTTTCGGGGCACAGCTCAACGCCTCACCCCTGAGGGTTCTGGGGTGAGGCGCAACATCCGGCCCTCGGTTCCACCCTGCTTGCAAGAAGCGCGGAGCCGTCGCGAGCAGCGGGCTAAGACCGGAGCGAAGCAAAAGCGGGGAGGCCCCTCCGGGGCCGGACGGCTTTTGCGGAGCCGGAGGGCGCTGTATGCCAGTGGCACACGTCCAGCGCCGGCCGAGCCGAAGGCGAGGCCTTAGACCGCGTCGCGAGCAGGCGCAGCGTGACAACTTGCCGCTCGTGGCCGCTGTAACGTGCGGCGGACGTCCCGCTCCTCGCGGGCGGCTCGGGAGTGGTACGGCCGCCGCCCTGCGCAGGACGCTTCCACCAAACGCGTCCCTCTCTGTGCGCCGCTGTGCGGTTTCTTCTCCGTCATCGCCGGTTTGACAGGGGCAGTATATCACCCCTTGGGTGAAATGTCAAGAGTTCCGGCGCAGGAGCGCAATTTCCCGTGCTTTTCCCGGTTGACTTTCCCTCCAACTGCTACTACAATGAAAGCTAACACTTTTCAGCCCGCGCTGTGGAAAGGAGCCCGCCATGGAACACAATCCGCTGATTTATTTTGACTACGCCGCCACCACCCCCGTGCGCCCCGAGGCCAGGGACGCCATGCTCCGGGCCCTGGACCAGTTCGGCAACCCCTCCTCCCGCTATGAATACGGTCGGCAGGCCGCCCAGCAGGTAAAGGAGGACCGGGAGACGGTGGCCGCCGCCCTGGGCTGCGCCCCCGGGGAGGTGACCTTCACCTCCTGCGGCACCGAGGGCGACAACTGGGCGATCCGCCGGGGGGCGGAGCTGAACCGCCGGAAGGGGAGGCACATCGTCACCACCGCCATCGAACACGCCGCCGTGCTGGAGACCTGCAAGGATCTGGAGCGGGAGGGGTACGAGATCACCCGCCTGAAGCCGGACAAGTCGGGCCATATCACCCCGGAGCAGGTGGCGGAAGCCCTGCGGCCGGACACCGCCCTGGTGTCCATGATGCTGGTGAACAACGAGACGGGGGCCATCCTGCCCGTGGCGGACTGCGTGAAGGCGGTCAAGACCCGGGACCCCGCCGTCCTGTTCCACTGCGACGGCGTGCAGGCGTTCTTGAAAACCCCCGCCCCCCTGGCCCGTCTCGGGGCGGATCTCATCGCCGTCAGCGGCCACAATATCGGCGCGCCCAAGGGCGTCGGGGCGCTTTACATCAAAAAGGGCGTGCGCCTGCGCCCCCTGCTCACCGGCGGCGGGCAAGAGGACGGCCTGCGCTCCGGCACCGAGGCCACGGCCCAGATCGCCGGCTTCGGGGCCGCCGTCCGGGCGGTCATGGCGGACGAAACCCGTCTGGCCCGCACCGCCGCCATCAAGGAATACACCCTGTCGCGGCTGAAGCAGGCCCTGCCCCGGCTGGAGATCCTCTCCGCCGGGGACGCGCCCCACATCTGCGCCGTCTCCCTCCCCGGCTACAAGAGCGAGGTGGTGGTGCGGGTGCTGGGGGACCAGGGGATTTGCATTTCCTCCGGCTCCGCCTGCCACAGGGGAAAGCCCAGCCACGTCTTTGCCGCCATGGGCCTGTCCAAGCCCCTGCTGGACGGGGCGCTGCGGCTGTCCTTCTCGCCGAATTCCACCCGGGCGGAGGCGGACACGCTGGCCCACGCCCTGAAGGACGCGGCGGATACGCTGTTCACTACCCTATCTTAGACCGCCCCGCCCCTCCGGTGGGGCGAGGAAAGGAGTCTCTCAAATGTTAAAGCTATTCCGGCGGGAGCCGGGTTTTTATCCCAAGCTGCTCTCTCTGGCCCTGCCCATCCTGCTGCAAAACCTGATTACCAACTCCCTGGGGCTGGTGGACACGTTTATGGTGGGCACCATGGGCCAGGGCCCCCTGGCCGGGGTGACGCTGGCCAACATCCCGGTGTTCGTGGTGCAGCTGATGATGTTCGGCATCCAGAGCGGCTCCTCCGTACTCATCAGCCAATACCGGGGCAAGGGGGACTTGCAGGCCATCAACCGGGTGATGGGCATCGGGATGTACGCCGCCGGGGCCATCGGGCTGGTGTTCGCCCTGGTGATGGGCTTTTTGCCCGAGCAGTTCATGGGCCTGTTCGGCAACGATCGGTTGGTGGTGGCCACCGCCGCCCGGTACGCCCGGATCGTGGGCTGGTCCTACTTCTTCGACAGTTTCGTGCAGGTCTACATCGGCGTACACCGGGCCATGGGCGACCCCAACCGGGGTTTGATCATCCTGGGCGTGTCCATGGCCAGCAACACCTTCCTCAACTGGGTATTCATCTTCGGCAACCTGGGGGCCCCCCGGCTGGCGGAGCAGGGCGCGGCGCTGGCCACCCTGCTGGCCCGGGTGCTGTCCTGCTCCATCGCGGTGGCGTGGGCGGTGCTGGACAAGAGCTTCAAGCTGGATCCCGCCCTGCTGTTCCGCCCCGGCGGGGAGATGGTGCGGCGGTTTGTGCGCTTCTCCACCCCGGTGATGTGCAATGAAACCTTCTGGGGGCTGGGCACCTCCCTGTTCCCCACCATCATGGGCCACATGGAGGGCTCGGAGGACATCCTGGCGGCCTACGCCATCGCGGGCAACATCACCAACCTGTGCACCGTGGGGGTGTTCGCCATCTCGGGCACCGCCGCCATCCTCATCGGCCAGGCCATCGGCTCGGGCCGGAAGGACGAGGTGTATTCCCTGGGGGCGCTGCTCAACGTGCTGGCCTTCCTGTTCGGGCTGGGGGCGGGGGTGCTGTTCCTGGGGGTGCTGTACTTCGTGGTGGCCCCCTTCCTCTACCCCCTGTTCGACCTGACCATTGCCGCCCGAGAAATCTGCACCATGATGCTCACCATCATGTTCTGCATGATGCCCCTGCGCTCCTATGAGTGCACCAACATTGTCGGGGTGCTCCGGGGGGGCGGGGACGTGCGCATGGCCACCCTCATCGACCTGACGCCCCTGTGGGCGGTGGCCCTGCCCCTGGCGGTGCTGTCCGGGCTGGTGTTCCAGCTGGGCATCCTCTGGGTGTACCTGTCCATGATGAGCGAGAATGTGGTGAAGGCGGTGCTGTCCACCCGGCGCTTCCTCAGCGGCCGGTGGATCAACGACGTGACCCTCCCCGCCCGGCCGGAACCTGGCGCATAACCCCATCGGGAAAAAATTTGGGGAAAGGTATTGCATTCCACAGTGCGGCGTGCTACAATGACGACAGCAATAGTCAAACCGCAGATCAACAACAATTCTTTTGGAGGTTGAACCATCATGTCTCTGAAAAAGTTCCTGATCGCCGCGCTGTGCGCCGTGTGCGCCGCCTCCCTGCTGGTGCCCGCCGCCTTTGCCCACGGTGGGTACGGCCGGGGCGCGAGGGCGCAGGCCAGAACCTACCAGTGCCCGGTGTGCCCCGTGGAGGGCTGTGAGGCGGCGGGCCGCCACTATCACAACGGCGTCCTCTACTGCGGCTACAACCACGCCAACGGCTGGTGCGACGGCGCCTGTGTCCCCCTGTGCCCGGTGGACGGCTGCACCCAGGCCGGCCGCCACACCCACAACGGCGTGGTCTACTGCGGGGCCAACCACGCCGCCGGGTACTGCGGCGGGAACTGCGGGTGGTACACACAGACCACCGGCGGCTGGGGCGGGTGCCACGGCTGGCATCATTGACAACCATAGAAAACAGGGCGGGAGGCTTGGCCTCCCGCCCTGTTCCTGTTTCTACGCAAAGGTGAGCGCGTCCAGTATGTCCTCCCACGCCTCCGGGTGGCGCACATAGTACCGCGGGCACTCCTTCCCCGCCACGTCATAGTGGCGGATCACGTCCTCCCGCCCCAGCCGGTAGGTCGAGATCAGCCAGTCCAGCAGCCGCACCAGGGAGGCCATGGTCTCCTCGGTGAACTCGCCCCCGTCGTCGGGATGGCAGCACTCGATGGAGATGGTGTCCTCGTTTCGGATGGTGGAGCAGTACGCGATCTCATCCAGCGGCACGCACTGGATCACCGTGCCGTCGATTCCGATGAGGAAGTGGCTGCTGGCCCACGTCTCGTGGGTCTGGGCCAGGTTGGCAAAGTAGCTCCGGTTCTGCTCCGCCGTGGTGCCGGGGTTGCCCACGTAGTGGACCACCACCCCGTTCACCTGCTCCAGCGCCGTCCCCGGCCGGGAGTATTCGTTCACCGGCAGCAGGTCCTGCCGCACCCAGTCCGGGAGCTCCGGCGGCAGGGACAGCACCGGCTCCCCCGTCTCAGGCAGCCGGGTCTGTGCGGCCAGCTTGTCCGCCCTGCCGGTTTCCTCCGGCAGCTTCTCTCCAAGCGCACTGGACAGCACCACCCCCGCCGCCAGGATCACCGCCCCCATCAGCAGCCCCCAGACGGACGGGCCCCGGCGGCGGCGCCTGCGTCTGGCGCGCCCAGAGGGCCCCGCGCCTGTGTATTCTCCGCGCATAGCAGCGCCTCCTTTCGACCGCTTCTGCGGTTCTCCCCTATTGTCCGCCAAAAAGCACACCAAGTCACCAATAAACTGTATCAAAACTGTAAAAATCCGGGGCGGGCCCTATCCCTGCCGCACAGCCGCCGCCCGACAGCCCATGGCGGAAAAGCTGTCCCAAAACCGGTCCGCCTCCACCTGTGTGTCCCCGCTCAGGGGATCGGCCACCCGATACTGCCCGTCCTCCATCCCCACCAGCACCACGCAGTGCAGATTGCGGTAGGGGTGGTACACCGTCCCGTCCTGCAAAAGCCAGGTGTAGCTCTCGCTGCGCTGGGGCTGGCCATAGTTCAGCGTCACCCAGCACACCAGCGGCGTCCCGTCCCCGGCGTACCCCTCCAGTTCCACACGGCTCAGCCCGGTGACGGCCTCCGCCCGCAGTGGGCTCCCCTGGGCCTCCAGCCAGCGGTTCGCGGCCTCCACCACCGGCCCCTCAAAGCAGTACCAGCCCCCCGTTTTGTCGGCGGCGTCCCCGGCGTAGGCCTTTTCCGGGTCGGGACCGAAGCGCCCGCCCGCGCCCTCCAGGATGGGCTCCCGGGGCAGGCAGCCGTACAGCGTCAGCTTGTCCACCGGGCACCCCGCCGCGCCCAAGGCCATGGCCATGCTGGTCACTTCGCAGCCGTTGGGAAGCTCCGGGTTCTGGCGGATCAGGGTGACACCCGGATGATGGCCGGGGGGCAGGCCTCCGGCCATCCCACGCCATATGGCGTGGCCCGTCAGCGCCGCGATGACAACCGCCGCCGCCAGCAGCGCCCGCCTGATCCGCCGGGCGCGGCCGGCCCTCCGCCGCCAATTCCTGCGCTCCCGGGGCCGGAACTGCGCTTCACACTGGTATACCATAAAAAAACCCCCTTTTGACGGTTCCGGGCTATAAGCCCATTTTCCGTCAAAAGGGGGCGCAAAGTCTCCAACAAGGCGTATCCAAACGGTAAATAACGGTATCCAACTTGTAAAAATTGCGTCAGCTGCTTATTCCCAGCCCGCTGTAGCGCCCAAGCTGGACGTCGTAATACACTCCGATCTTGGTATCGCTGTTCTGATAGAACAGCAGCACGATCTGCCGGTGGGTGGAGATAAACTGGATGTCCACAAGCCCCCCCTGCCCCATGGCCAGAAGCTCCTCCAGCGTGTAAGGCGGCGGCTCCCCCTGCCACGCCTCCTGCCCGTCCGGGTAGATGGTGACCCCGGCGTCCTGCCGCTTCTCGGCGGATTCGCCATAGCCGCCGGTGTACTGGAAATACATCAGCTGCATCCACTCGCTGAGCCACTCGTAGAACAGCGGGGCTTCGTCCCGCAATACGTCGAATTCCGTCAGGAAAATCGTCAGATCGTTGCTGTAATTTCGCTCCGGCGCCATTACGTTATACCAGATCAGCCCCGCCAGATCGTTTTGCACCTTGTCCAGCGCCTCCCGCTGCTGCTCTTCGGAGATGGCCGCCTCCTGGGCGGGCCGCATCAGCCAGCTCACCGCCGTGGGGCTATAGCCGCTCTGGGCGTAGCTGAGCAGCACCGGCACGTCCCCCAGCCGGGCGGGGAAGTCCTTCACATACCGCGCCTCATTGTTCGCGGCGGCCAGGCGCCGCCCCTCGCTGACCTGCTGGGCCCTGACCAGCTGTTCCATATCAAACTCCGCCCCTAATGCCTTGATGGCCGCAACGGCCGTGAACAGGTTATCGGGGCCGTATATGCTGAGCTCATCCTCCGAAATGGGGGTAAGGGTCTGCATATCGTACACCGTCCAGGGATAAAACAGCACCTCGTCCGCCGTCTGCCCCAGCACCGAGGGGATGGGCACCTCCCCGGCGCTGACGACCTCCCCGGCGGGAGGCTCGACTACCTTCCACGCCGCCAGCCCGGACAGCGCCGCCCCGGACAGCAGGATCAACACCGTCAGCAGGAAAAACTTAACCCTCTGCATCCGCATCCCCTCCCCCCTGCCCCGCGCTCACCGGGAACCGCAGGGTGACGGCAGTCCCCTGCCCCACCCGGCTTTGAATTTCCATCGTGCCCCGGTGGACGGATACGATCTCCCGGCACAGGGCCAGGCCCAGCCCCGCGCCCCCGGCCTTCCGGCTGCGGCTCTTGTCCACCATATAGAAGGGCTGGAGCACCTTTTCCAGCTCCTCCGCCGGGATCCCATGGCCGTGATCCTCCACGGTGACCACCGCCTCCCCGTTTTCCTCCCGGGCGGCGAGGCGCAGCGTCTCCCCTCTGGGGCTGGCCTTCCGGCCGTTGTCCAGCAGGTTATACAGCAGGGATTTGAACAGCTCCCGGTCCATGTCGATGGCCAGATCCGCGCAGTCACATTCCAGCGCCAGCCCGCCCTGGGCCAGCACCGGGCCTAAGCTCACCGACACCTCGTCCGCCACCTCCTTGACCGAGGCGGGGGACAGCAGCACCGCCGCGCTGCCCAGGGTGGCCAGCTCCAGCAGCTTGGCGGACAGGGAGCGCAGCCGCTTGGCCTCGTCGGAGATCACCCCGGCGTACTCCACCCGGGTGTCCTCCGGCACGTCCCGGGGCAGGTAGAGCAGGTCCGCAAAGCCCAGGATGCTGGTCAGCGGGGTTTTCATCTCGTGGGCCAGGTTGGCCACGAATATTTTCCGCTCCTCCGCCGCCTGTTCCAGCTGCTCCACCCGGTCCTGCACGGCCTGGGCCATCTCGTTCATGTCCCGGGCCAGCCCGGCCAGCTCGTCCCGGCCCCGCACCGCCACGCGCTCGCCGTAGTTCCCCCCGGCGATCCGCCGGGCGCTTTCGTCCAGCGCCGCCAGCGGCCGGAGCAGGACACCCACCAGAAACAGCAGCCCCGCCGCCCCGGCCAGGCTCAGCCCCAGACACAGCGCCACCGTGGCCATGGCCTGCCGCGCCAGCGTCTGCTGGAGGTCGCCCACGAAGTATGCCGCGCCCAAACGGCAGTTCCGGGACTCCAGCGTCACCGGCATGGCGCACACCAGATACCACTCCCCCTCGCCGCCGCCGGGGCGCAGCTCATACACCGCCGCCCCCGGCTCCTCCGCCGGGGCCGCGGGCAGTCCCCCAGCCAGCCCGTGGGGCAGGCCGTCGTGGAGGGCCGTGCCGTCCTCGTCCAGCAGCACGATCCCCCTCAGGTAGCTGTCCAGCGCCTGCTGGCCCAGCACCTGCCGGGCGGTGTCCTTCGTCTCGTCCGCCCCCAGCTGCACCACGCCCAGCTGGAGCCGCTGGCTCACCACCCCGGCCCGGAGCATCCCCGCCAGGTACTGCTGCTGGGTCACCGCCCGCCGGCCCTCCCGCCGCCACATGGCGTCGGTGCTGGCCTTGAGCAGGAGGGTGGACACCAGCGCCGTGGACAGCACCAGCAGGGCCAGGGTGGGCAGGAAGATCTTCTGCCACAGCTTCATGACCGCTTCTCCAGCCGGTAGCCGATCCGGGGCAGGGTCATCAGGCAGTCGTTCAGTCCCAGCTTCTGGCGCAGCCGCTGGACGTGGATGTCCACCGTGCGGCTCTCCCCCGCGTACTCATAGCCCCACACCATGCTCAGCAGCCTGTCCCGGCTGAGGGCCACGTTCTGGTGCTGCAAAAACACCCGCAGCAGATCAAACTCCTTGGGGGACAGGGCCACCGGCTCCCCGTTCAGGGTGACGGTGTGCCCGCTGAGATCCTGTCGGATGGGGCCGTACTCCAGGATGTCCTGCCCCCGCCCCCGGCGGCGGAGCACCACCTCGATCCGGGCCAGCAGCTCCAGCGGCTCGAAGGGCTTGGAGATATAGTCCTCCGCCCCCAGGCGCAGGCCCCGCACCTTGTCCTCCACCTGCTGCATGGCGGACAGGAAGATCACCGGCAAATCCAGCTCCCGGAGCCCCTCCATCACCCCAAAGCCGTCCAGCCCCGGCAGCAGCACGTCCAGCAGGGGCGCTTCCAGCCCCAGCCCCAAAGCGCCGAACACCCGGGTCAGCAGGGAGGACGCAAAATTGAAATACTTGAAGAAAAACAGAATGGCTAAATTCGTGGCAAGGCTCAGCACCAGCCACAGCTTCCGCCTGTTCCACAAGCTTTTTTCCACCAGCAGACCGCAGGCATAGGTCACT
>CATLEJ010000099.1 GCA_949916125.1 uncultured Oscillospiraceae bacterium | reverse complement strand
CGCTAACGGCCTCGTCCTCCCCGTCCCAGGCGGCAAGGCGCTTTTTCGCGCTGAAATAGATGGGCAGGCAGATGGCAAACTCCACCACGGGCAGGGCGATGATCAGCCACGGCGCCACCTTTGCGGTGAAGAACCGCCCCGCCCCGTCCAGAGCGTCCTGGAAGTTCTCCAGGCTCAGCTTCACCATCAGGATACCCAGCACGCCGCCCACAATCAGGCTGCATATCACAATCAAGATGAATTTGGGCAGGGCCTTCCGGTTCTCCTGCCGGGCCGTATTGTCATTGTTGTTCATGGTTCTCCTCCTCCAAGCTGAAAATGTCCTCCACCGTCACCCCGCAGATTTTCGCCAGGGTGAGGGCCAGCGTCACCGACGGGGAGTAGTCCCCCCGCTCGATGAGGCTGATGGTCTGCCGGGACACCCCGGCCAGCCGCCCCAGCTCCTGCTGGTTCACGCCTAACGCGGCGCGGCGCTCCTTCAGGCGGTTTTTCAGCATTACCCGGCCTCCCCCTCCGAGGCGCCGCCCTCCTGGGCGAAGCCCTCCCAGAGCCGCCGGAGCCAGCCCTTCTCCCCGTTCATCCGCTGGTGGGCCTCCCGGATGCCATTGCGCACCGCCCACTTGACCACAAAGTACAGCGCGCACAGCACGATCAGCGCCGTGCCGCCGCTGATACCCAGCTCATTCCAAATCATGTCCCATTCCTCCTGACGAGTTTTCTTGTCATACTGACAAGCTTCTTTGTCGTTTTGACAACTTTGTTTGTCAGACAGAGCATAGCATATCCCCAGGCCCCTGTCAAGAGGTGTTGCGCAGATTTTTCAAAGTTGTTAAATTTTCCCCGGGTCTTGCCAGAATGCGTCGAATTATGTAAAATAAGAAACACGACGACAACCACCCCCGGAGAGAAAAGGAGATCCCATGAAGAAGCGCATTGCAGTCCTGTTCCTGGCCGCCCTGCTGCTCACCAGCTCCGGCACCACCGCCATGGCGGCGCCCGGCCCCCTGTTCCGCGACCTGCCCGAGGACCACTGGTCGTACCAGTACGTGTCCGAGCTGGTGGAGCAGGGGGTGGTGAACGGCTACCCGGACGGCACCTTCCGCCCCGCCAACCCCGTCACCTGGGGGGAGGCCTTCAAGCTGATCCTGCTGGCCACCGGGGTGGAGGTGACGGAGACCGCCAAGCCGGGGGAGCACTGGGCGACGCCCTATGTGCAGCCGGCGCTGGACAACCGCCTGCTGTACGCCGTCAATACCGACTACCTGGACGGCCGGCCCACCCGGCTGGCGGTGGCCCGCATGGCCTGCCGGGCGCTGGACCTCACCGACATCGCGGGGGAGAGCCCCTATACCGACTGCGACGACGGCTATGTGGTGGAGCTGTACGAGAAGGGGATTATGGAGGGCTTCCTGGACGAGGACGGGGTGCGCACCTTCCGCCCCGACCAGCTGGTCACCCGGGAGGAGCTGTCCGCCGTCCTCTGGCGGATGATGACGGTGGACGTATCAGAGGGGATGTTCCGGTATGACAGCGTGTGGCTGGACGTGCTGGACACCGTGGAGCCCAGCAAGTACACCCCGGACCAGTTTGTGAAGGGGGACCGGGGCCGGCTGAGCTACACCGGCGGCTACTACGCCCACGGCATCGACGTGTCCGGCCACAAGGGCGTCATCGACTGGGAGGCGGTGGCCGGGGACGGCGTCGACTTCGCCATCATCCGGGCGGGCAACCGGTTCTATGGAAAGCACGGCAGCGGCGCGGTGGTGGAGGACGGCTGGTTTGACCGCAATATGCAGGGGGCCATCGCGGCGGGCCTGCCGGTGGGGGCCTACCTGTTCTCCAACGCCATCACGGTGGAGGAGGCCATTGAGGAGGCCGATCTGCTCATCTCCAAGCTGGAGCCCTACCGGGAGCACGTGACCTACCCGGTGGTGTGCGACTGGGAGTACTTAGGGGGCAAGGAGTCCCGGGCCTACGGCGTGGACAGCAGGGTCATCACCCAGTGCATCGCCGCCTTCTGCCGGCGGGTGGAGGAGGCGGGCTACCGGCCCATGATCTACTTCAACAAGTTCTGCGGCTACTACAAGATGGACCTGAGCCGCCTGAACCAGTATGATTTCTGGTTCGCCGAGTACACGGAATACAGCAACGTGCCCAGCAGCATCTATAACTTCCAGATGTGGCAGTACTCATCGAAGGGGAAGGTGGCGGGCATCAGCTCCGACGTGGACATGAACCTGTGCTTTGTGCCCTATGGGCACGAGACCCCGGATCCGCCCGGTCCGGCGGAGACAGACCCGCCGGAGACGAACCCGCCGGAGACAAATCCGCCGGAGACCGCCCCCGCGGAACCGGCCCCGGAAAACGGAACATAAAAAAAGGGACGCTTCCGCCGGAAGCGTCCCTTTTCATCTGGTGGAAAAAACGTCCCCTCAGTACCGCCGGATGACCGCCACCACCCGGCCAAGGATGGAGCAGCCCTCCCCGTCGATGGGCTGGTACTCGCCGCTGGAGTTCTCCGGGTAGAGCCAGATGTGGCCGTTGCTCTCCCGGCGGAAGGTTTTCACGGTGGCCTCGTCCTCGAACAGGGCCACCACAATGTCGCCGTTGCGGGCAAGGGGCTGCTGGTGGACCACCACCACATCGCCGGGAAGGATGCCGGCCTCCAGCATGGACTCGCCCCGCACCTTCAGGGCAAAGTGCTCCCCGGTGAGCCCGCCGGTGTCGAAGGTGAGGTATTCCTCGATATTCTCCTGGGCCAGGATGGGGCTGCCCGCCGCCACATAGCCCACCAGCGGCACCTGGTCCTTCCGCTCCCGGACGCCGCCGGTGATGGTGATGGCGCGGGTTTTGCCCTCCGCCTGGGAGATATAGCCCGCCTCCCGCAGGCCCTTCAGGTGGAAGTGGACGGTGGCCGGCGACTTCAGGTTCACCGCCTGGGCGATTTCCCGCACCGAGGGGGGATAGCCGTGCTCGTCGGCAAATTCCAGGATATAGTCATAAATCTGCTGCTGCTTGGGGGTCAGTTTACCCATGATGCAAGCTCCTTCCAGTGGTAGCCGTCCGGGGGCGGCAATGGTTGCACACAGACTATTATAACAGAGTGTGTTCGAATTGTCAAACGTTCGTTCTAAGCTTTTTAAAATATTTTTCCTGGGTGGGGGGCCGCCGGGAAACTGTTTACAATTTCTTCACGGAACGGGGATTGACATTTCCGCCGGTTGGACTAAAATAGGAAGGACGCTAATGATTAGCGTGCGAACGATTAGGAGGGTTCCCTATGGAGGATCAATCCGGATTATTGCTCCACCAGCTTATGCGCGCCCACCACAACGCCGTCACCGCCGCCCTCAACGCCCTGGGCCTGCGGGACATCGGCTCCCCCCGGCTGCTGTGGGAGCTGTCCACCTACCCGGACGACCCCGCCCAGGCCCCCACCCAGAAGGAGCTGGCCGACCGGCTCCACAGCGCGCCGCCCACGGTGGCCGCGTCGCTGAAGGTGCTGGAGCGGCAGGGCTATGTGGCCCGCCGCACTGACGAAAAGGACACCCGGCGCAACCGGATCTCCATCACCCCAAAGGGGCGGGACGCCATCGCCCAGGGGATGGACGCCTTTTCCCAGGTGGATGCCCACCTGTTCCAGGGCTTCTCCCCCGAGGAGCGGGAACAGGTGCGGCAGTTCCACCTGCGGATGCTGGCCAACCTGTACCAGATCGGCGGGGACAGGCGGCAGGATCCGCCCCACGATCCCCTGGGCCCGCCAACCGGCCCTCCCCCAGACCCCTTTGAAAGGAAGTGTACGGTTTGTTAAAACGCATTGCCTCTTACCTGAAGGGCTATGAGCGATATGTCATCGGTTCCCCTATCCTGGTGATTGTGGAGACCGTTTGCCAGATGATCATCCCCCTGCTCATGGCCCGTATCATCAACGAGGGCATCCTGAAGGAGAACATGGCCCCCATCTGGCAGGCCGGGGCGCTGATGGTGGTGGTGGCCCTGGCGGCCACCATTACCGGCGGGTTGGCGGCCAAGTGCGCCACCAACGCTGCCCAGGGCCTGGGCGCCAACCTGCGCCGGGCGGAGTTTGAGCGGGTGGCCTCCTTCTCCTTTGCCGACATCGACAAATTTTCTTCCTCATCCCTCATCACCCGGATGACCAACGACGTGACCAACATCCAGAACACGTCCATGATCTGCCTGCGCATCCTCATCCGGGCGGTGACCATGCTCATCGCCAGCGTGGTGCTCACCCTGTCCATCAACCCGCGCCTGGCCCTGGTGGTGCTGGTGATCCTGCCCATCATGGCGGTGGCGCTGCTGATCCTGATGAAGATCTGCTTCCCCCTGTTCGAGAAGATGCAGAAGGCCCTGGATCACCTCAACGAGCAGGTGCAGGAAAACCTCATCGCCGTGCGGGTGGTGAAGTCCTACGTCCGGGAGGACCGGGAGCGGGAGAAGTTCATCGACGCCAACGACGGCTTCACCGCCGCCGGCCTGCGGGCGGTGCTGCGCATGGTGGCCATCCAGCCCGTGATGATGATCTGTATGTCCGCCGCCACCGTGCTGGTGCTCTACTTCGGCGGCCAGATGGTGCTGGGGCTGGAGATGGACCTGGGCTACCTCCAGACTGTGCTGGACTATATCATGCAGATCCTCATGTCCATCATGATGGTTGGCATGGCCATACTCCAGCTCACCCGCTCCCAGGCCTCCCTCCGCCGGGTGTTTGAGGTCATCGACACCCAGCCCTCCGTCACCGACGGGGATGAGCGGAGCCTGCCCGCCCCCCAGGGCCGGGTGGAGTTCAAAGACGTGTCCTTCCGCTACCAGACCGGGGGGGCCGGGGAGGACGTGCTGAAAAATATCAGCCTGACGGTGGAGCCCGGCCAGTTCGTGGCCATCGTGGGCGGCACCGGCACGGGCAAGTCCTCCCTGGTGAACCTGATCCCCCGGTTCTACGATGTGCATAAGGGCCAGGTGCTGGTGGACGGGCTGGACGTGCGGGACTACCCCCTGGACGCGCTCCGGGGCCGCATCGGCATGGTGCTGCAAAACAACGTGCTGTTCTCCGGCACCATCCGGGAGAACCTCCTCTGGGGCAACGAGAACGCCACCGAGGAGGAGCTGATCCAGGCCGCGAAGGACGCCCAGGCCTACGACTTCATCATGTCCTTCCCCGAGGGCTTCGACACCTACCTGGAGCAGGGGGGCGTGAACGTGTCCGGCGGGCAGAAGCAGCGCCTTTGCATCACCCGGGCCATGGTGCGAAAGCCGGCGGTGCTCATTCTGGACGACTCCACCTCCGCCGTGGACTCCGCCACCGAGGGGAAGATCCGGGAGTCCTTCCGGGAGAATTTGAAGGGCACCACCGTCATCATTATCGCCCAGCGGATCAGCTCGGTGCAGTACGCCGACAAGATCGTGGTGCTGGACGAGGGCACCGTGGCCGACGTGGGCACCCACGACGAGCTGATGGAGAGCAGCAAAATCTACCGCGAGATCTACGACTCCCAGCAGGAAGGAGGGGACGGCAATGGCTGAGCACAAAGGCCCTCACGGCCCCGGCGGCCCCCATGGCGGGCCCCGCGGCGGCTACGGCAAGCCCAAGGATCTGCGCCGCACCATGCTGCGCACCGTGAAGTATATCGCAAACCGGCCCGTCCTGCTCATCGCGGCGCTGGTCAGCGTGGTGGCGTCCGCCCTGCTGGGGGTGGCGGCCACCTACCTGCAAAAGCCCATCATCGACGGCATCACCAGCGCCTGGGCGGCGGGGCAGGCCCAGTGGCCTGAGCTGGCCGCCTGCTGCCTGCGGCTCATGGCCGCCTATGTGCTGGCGTCGGTGTGCTCCTACGTCCAGTCCAACCTGATGGCCCAGCTGGCCCAGAAGGGCTGCAACCGGATGCGCAAGGAGCTGTTCGACAAGCTCCAGGAGCTGCCCCTGAGCTACTTCGACGCCCACACCCACGGCGAGCTCATGAGCCGCTTCACCAACGACGCCGACAACGTGCAGATGGCCCTGGAGCAGTCGGTGGTGCAGCTCATCTCCAGCGCCGTCACCTTTGTGGGCGTGGTGGCCATGATGATCACCCTGTCCCCGCTGCTGTTCCTGGCCTCGGTGGTGATGCTGGGGGCCGTGATGGCGGTGTTCACCGTGTTCGGCAAGCGCAGCCGGAGGTATTTCTCCAAGCAGCAGGCCGCCCTGGGGGCGGTGAACGGCAACATCCAGGAGATGATCGAGGGCATGAAGGTGGTCAAGGCCTTCAACCACGAGGAGCAGGCCAAGGCCCGGTTCCAGGCCCTCAACGAGGAGTACCGCTCGGCGGCCAGCCAGGCGGGGTTCTACTCCTCCGCCATCATGCCCGTGGCCTCCAACCTGACCTATATCGGCTACGCCGTTACCGCCGTGCTGGGGGCCGCCCTGGCCATGAGCGCCGGCGTGAACGTGGGCTTTACCCTGGGCTCGCTGGTGACCTACCTGAAGTACAACCAGCAGGTCACCCAGCCCATCAACCAGATCTCCATGCAGATGAACTCCCTGCTGTCCGCCATGGCGGGGGCGGAGCGCATCTTCGCCGTCATGGACACCGACCCCGAGGTGGATCGGGGCCAGGTCACTCTGGTGCCGGTGGAGAAGGACGCCAACGGCTCCCTGTCCAAATTCAGCGGCCAGGGCCGGCCCAAGAGCTGGGCCTGGAAGGTGCCCCGGAACTGCGGGCTCATCCTGGCCCCCGTGCTGGTGGGGGCGGACGAGGCTATCGCCGAGCTGGGCCAGGCGGACGAGGAAAACGGCGCGCTGAAGCTGCTCCCCCCCGGCGTGGAGTCCAAAACCGGCCTGTGGGTGCGCATCGGCCCGGACGGGGCCCTCACGCCTGTTACGGCGGGGGAGATGGCCTCCCACCGCTGGGCCTGGAAGTACCCCGGCCCCGACGGGGCCATGGGCTACCACCTCATCCGGGGCGCCGTGCGCAACGTCCCCGGCGAGGAGTTCTGCTATACCGAGCTGCGGGGGGCGGTGCGGCTGAGCCACGTGGACTTCTCCTACGTGGAGGGCAAGCCGGTGCTGAAGGATATGTCCGTCTACGCCGACCCGGGGCAGAAGATCGCCTTCGTGGGCTCCACTGGCGCGGGCAAAACCACCGTCACCAACCTGATCAACCGCTTCTACGAGATCCAGGGGGGCCTCATCACCTGCGACGGCATCGACGTGCGGGACATTGAGAAGGACTCCCTGCGGCTGAGCCAGGGGGCGGTGCTCCAGGACACCCACCTGTTCACCGGCACGGTGATGGACAACATCCGCTACGGCCGGCTGGACGCCACCGACGAGGAGTGCGTCAGCGCCGCCAAGACCGCCAACGCCGACGGCTTCATCCGCCGCCTGCCGGAGGGCTACCAGACCATGCTCACCGGGGACGGGGCCAACCTGTCCCAGGGCCAGCGGCAGCTGCTGTCCATCGCCCGGGCGGCGGTGAAGGATCCGCCCATCATGGTGCTGGACGAGGCCACGTCCTCCATCGACACCCGCACCGAGCGGCATATCCAGCAGGGCATGGACGCCCTGATGGAGGGGCGCACGGTGTTCGTCATCGCCCACCGTTTGTCCACCGTGCGCAACGCGGACTGCATCGTGGTCATTGAGCACGGCGAGATCATGGAGAAGGGCAGCCACGCCCAGCTCATGGAGGAGCAGGGGCGGTACTACCAGCTCTACACCGGGCAGTTTGAATTGGATTGAATGGAACCTCATTAGTCTTGTAATCCGCCGGCGCCTCTGCTATAATAGTTTTAGCAGTTCAGCCAGATTTTTGGATGGAAGGAGGTGCTACCATGTCGGACAAGGAATTAGTCACGATTACCATTCAGCATTACGGAGACCTGCAACGGATCAAGAAGGCAAATGGCGGACACGAAAATGCGGCCCTTGACTATGCGCTGAAACTGACCGTCGCGCAGCTATCCTCCCTGGGTGTGAATGTTGAGGACATCACGCTAATAGATTAAATCGAATACCGGCCAAAAGGGGAGGCCCCGCGGGGCTTCCCCTTCCTGCTTTTGTATGGTACAATGGAGAAAAGAGAGGGGAGGGCTGCCCATGTCCGTGGTCACCCGTCAATTCCAGATGGTCTACCTCCTGCTGGAGAAGGGCCGCATGACCGCCGCCGAGCTGGCCGAAAAGCTGGAGGTGTCCCAGCGCACGGTGCTGCGGGACGTGGACGCCCTGTCCGCCGCCGGGGTGCCCGTCTACACCGCCCAGGGGGCCGGGGGCGGGGTGGCCTTGCTCCCCGGCCACGTGCTGGACAGGGCCGCTTTGTCCGACGAGGAGCAGCGGCAGCTCCTGCTGGCCCTCCAGAGCCTGCCCGGCGGGGAGGGGGAGCAGGCCCTCACCAAGCTGTCCGCCCTGTTCCGCCGGGAGCCGGAGGACTGGCTCCAGGTGAACCTGTCCCGCTGGGGGGCGGAGACGGCGGACAGCGAGAAGTTCCAGCTCCTGAAGCGGGCGGTGCTGGAGCGGCGGGTGCTCCGCTTTGACTATGCCAGCTCCTACGGCTCCACCCGGCCCCGGCGGGTGCTGCCCGCCCGGCTGGTGTTCAAGGGCCAGGGGTGGTACTTGCAGGCCTACGATCCGGATCGGGAGGGCTACCGCACCTTCCGCCTGTCCCGCATCCTGTCCCCGGAGCTCACCGGGGAGGTGTTCCACCAGCCGCTGAACCCGCCGGAGGTGGACTATTCCGGCGAGATCCCGCCCCTGTTCCGGGTGGAGGCGCGCCTGCGGTTCGCCCCCTATATGGCCTACCGGGTATACGACGAGTTCGACCAGAGCTGCGTGGCCCGGCAGGAGGACGGCTCGCTGATTGTGGAGACGGTGTTCCCCGAGGACCAGTGGCTGTACGGCTACCTGCTCAGCTTCGGGGCGGCGGTGGAGGTGCTCTCGCCCGACGCCCTGCGCCGGAGGCTGGCCGCCCTGGGCTGGAAAATTTACTGGGCCCATGCCTCGGAACATGACATACCCTGTCAGGGTTGCGGTGCTATGATGGAACCATCCCAAACAAAGGAGGTTCCAACCATGGAACAATACAAAGACATGAAATTCTGCCAGTCCTGCGGGATGCCCCTGGGCCCCGGCGCCGCCCACGGCACCGAGGCGGACGGCTCCCCCAGCCCGGACTACTGCTCCTACTGCTACAAGGACGGGAAGTTCGCGGGGGAGATGACCATGGATGAGATGATCGACTTCTGCGCCCCCATGATGGCCCAGGCCAACCCCGGCATGACCCAGGAGCAGGCCAAGGCCCAGATGCACCAGTTCTTCCCCATGCTGAAACGGTGGAGAAAATGAGCGCGGAGGTGTGCGGAGCAGGGCGGTAACTCCGGAGCGGAGGAAAAAGCCCAAGGAGGGGCCGGCGGCCCCGGATGGGTTTTTCCGCAGTCGGAGGAGTTAGCGCCCGTCGCGCAGCCGCCGCAGCGTGACAACGATGAGCGCGGAGGTGTGCGGAGCAGGGCGGTAACTCCGGAGTGTGACAGAAAAGAACGCGTCCCTGGATCAGCTTTCTTCTGATCCAGGGACGCTGTTTTTGGGAATGGGTTCAAAGATCGGGTAGGCCCAGCCGCGGATTCGGACCCGCGGGATCTCCACCCACCGGTCGCCCTCCGTCCTCACCTCAAATTTTCCCCGGTTGTATGCCGCGGTTTCCATTACAATCTCACCCAATGCCGGATCGTCAAACCGAAGCAGAACGTAGCAGTCCTCCTCCGGCGGCGGCGACAGCGGCCGCCAATGGATGACGGTGGTTCCGGCGACAGGGTAAAGCTCCGATTCTCTGGAATGGCCTTGTGTTGTTCGGCGCATTGTTTCTGCCCCCTTTCTCTGCCTGTATGGCCCTGCCATGCTTATTTTAAGGAAAATATCCTTAAAAGTCAATAAGGATATTTTCCTTAACGCATACTGCTCACGAGGTGATCGGTATGTATGAACATTTGAGGGGGCTGCGGGAGGACAAGGATTTATCCCAGGCGGACATGGCCCAGCTGCTGAATATCCATCAGACCACCTATTCCGGCTATGAGCTGGGCAGCTGCAATATTCCAAACCAAACGCTGGTCAGGCTGGCAGAGTATTTTGAGACCAGCGTGGACTACCTGCTGGATGTTACGGACGATCCGAGGCCGTATCCCCGGCGCAAGCGGCGTTAACGCGGGAAAGGGAGGCCGGGGGCTTCCCTTTTTCCCATTCCTGTGATATAATAAATCCTCACTTTCGTATGATAGCGAGGGAAAGCAAATGAGGATTGTGGTGAAGATCGGCACCTCCACCCTGGCCCACGCCGCCGGACGGCTGAACATCCGCCGGGTGGAGGGGCTGGTGAAGGTGCTGTCCGACCTGAAAAACCAGGGGGAACAGCTCATTTTGGTGTCCTCCGGGGCCATCGGCATGGGGGTGGGCAAGCTCAACCTCCCCGGCCGCCC
>CATLEJ010000098.1 GCA_949916125.1 uncultured Oscillospiraceae bacterium | reverse complement strand
GGGTGTTCTGCTGCAACTTGAGAATTTCTTCCTCAGACATCATATCGCCCTCCTTCATCGCTTTCTTAAGATTGCCCACGCAGGCCAATGTATTGTAGGCGTTATAATCGCTGTCCTTGACGAACCAACAGCGGCGGGAAAGAGGGGTAATCAGCTGGGTGTTGGTGGCGTTCTCAAGCTCCCAGGCGTCATAATATTTCAGGCGCTGGAAGCGCCAGAGCTTGTCGCAGTCTATCACGTAGCTGGTGACCTGACGGAGCAGGGCGTCCACGTGGCCAAACCGCTGGGCGGTGTAGTAGAGGGATATGTAGTAATGGCGGCAGGTAAGGATCGTATTCAGGAACAGCGGGTCTATGTTGGTTTTGAAGTTCCGGGAGTTCATCTGGACGCTGAATTCATCGCCCAGCACCAGGGTGACAGTGAGGGTATGGTGCTCGTCGTCATATTCCTGGTTGCGCTCGGCGGCGAGAACGATCTGTTCCAGGCTGACGAAATTCTCGTAGGGGATATCCAGGGCCACATTGGAGATCACCTTAATGCGCTGGGCCACGAACTGTTTGCGGCGGGGGCACCATACCTGCTTGCCGTCATAGTGGCGGTAGGCGCTCACCACTTTATGAACGGCTGACAAGGTTTTACCCTTGCCAAAGAGGCCGGTGTAGGCCACCAGCTCCCCGGTGCCGCAGAGGTTATAGCCTTTACGGCGGAGATAGTGATAGAAGTCTTTGGCACTATAGAGGGCCATGGCAAAGGGGTGGAACACAGCACAGCGCAGGGTGGGGAGCAGGGCCAGAGCAAAGGCCAAAACAATAAAGACTATCAGTATCATGGGCTGGCCTCCTCCGTATTGAGCCGCAAGCATACCAACTGCAAACAGGCGGTGGCGTCACTGTAAAGGCCATTGGCTTCCATGTAGGCCCGGAGACGTTTATACACATCCTCCGGCATGGTTAAATTGATACGTTTCTTTTCTGATGGCATAGCGGCCTCCTTACCAGCGGCGGATATCGAGGACAGCTTCTGCCAGACGGCCTATCACCCGGAATACCGTGGAAACGAGCACCACGCCAACCAGGACAGTGAGCAGATACGGGATGAGTTCCGCCAAGTTGTCGGGCGGGAGCATATCCACGCCAATAACGCCGAAAAATTCGGCTACGATTTGAGCCATGACAATCCCCCTTTCAAAATCTTTGCGCAGGCGGCGGCGAACGCCAACAGCAGCAGGAGCAAAAGCAGACCCTCCATCACGGTGTAGTCCTCAAAGGACGTGGTGAGGACAGGGCGGGTCTGGTGAAGCTGGATATCCGCCAACTGGTCGGATATCAGGACAAGCTCCTGATTTATGTCACTAAGCCCGTCCAAGGTGGCCAAGGTGTCGGGGCCTATCTCCACGGCCACAGTATCACCGGGATCGGCAGGGAGCGTTTCCTCCGGGGGCTGGGTTTCCTGGGATTCGTCCGCCTCACCCTGGAGCCGTTCCAGCAGTTCGTCCACGGAAATGACCTCCACGGGCGGGGAAGCGGGGGCGGGTTCCAGAACAGGATCCGGGGCCGGGGTGGGTTCCGGCGCTGGGGTGAGGACGGGTTCCGGCTCGGGCGTGAACACAGGCTCAGGGGTTGGGATGGCGTCCGGGGCCGGGGCGAGGCTTGCCAAGGTTTCGTCAGTCATCGAAAAACAACCTCCCAATAAACCAGCCGAGGATGGAGGCCACGGCGGAGAAAATGAATACCTGGAACATGGAGAAGGTCACGCCGTAGATAGTAAACTCGTAAGTAAAAAGCCGCATGATAAAATTGAACAGAGCGCCCATATCGCTTGCCATAGCGCTACCTCCTTATCGCTTTGATGATGCCGATGAACACCACGGCAATCACGCCGAAGGTGAGCAAAAGGGTGATTTCCGGGGGCAGGAAGGGGAACACAAGACCCAGAAAATCTAAAAATCCACCGAACAAAGTGGGCACTTCTTCAAAAACTGACAACACAACCGCAACCACGTCCTTGACCTTACCCAAAAGCATCTCAGACAGAGCGACGAGAGCGTCAAGGAGCTTGCCAAGAATAGCATCAAAAATCCCAATAATGCCCTCTAAAATTATGCCGAAAAAATTACCTATTTTGTTCCAAACAGATTCCTTATCATCACCCTCACCAGAGCTATCACCACCTGAAGGAGGCGGGCCAGTATCATTTGTAGACTTGTACTGTTCACCACATCGCTCACACTCATAGATGGTATACCCCTCCTGCGTCAGGATGCCGCTTTCGTCATACTGCGTGGTTACCGTCTGGATGGCGTGCCAGGAGTGGCCCAAGACGGGGTCGGTCTCGGTTTTCTGCTCGCCGCAGATGGAACAGGTATAGGTGCGCTGGGCGGGAACCAGGCAAGTGGCTTGCCGCTCCCCGGTTTTGTACCATTCGTGGGTATGGGTTTCGCCCTCAGAGCCGGAACCGTCTATCATGTAGTAGATGGTGTAGTTGTTGACGATGGTGTCACCCTCGTTCACGGTGGTTTCCACGATGGTGATATTTTCGTCCCCGTACTCCACGCTGACCTTGTCCCCGGTGTCCAGGGTGATGTTATAAATGCGGCCGTCATAGTTGTATGTCCAATCGGTGATGGTCTGGGTCTGGCCGGTGGCGGGGTTGTAGTAGGTGTTGTTGGTCTCGTTGATGATTTTATTGTTATTGGTGATGGTGGTGATGTTGTTGTCGTCGCCTATGACGCCATAGTTGCCGCCGTTGATGGAAGTGGGGCGGGTGATGATGTTATAGGTGGCATCAAAATCCAAATCAACAGATGGGGCAGGAGTATATTTAAATACATAAGGATAAAAATGGGCTTGCGCAGAAAAAAGCCTCGTATTCAGCGGATCAGAACCTAAAACAAAACTATCAATACGAGAAAGAACAGAAGAACCAGCAGTAAAATATGTCCGAGAGCTAACACTGGAATAATCAGAAAATGACTCTGTTTCTCCATCTACAGTCGTATAAGAATAAGAAGCAAGCAAAGAACGACATTGTTCGTAAAACCCATCATAAGGGGCTTTCAACTTATAAAGCGCAGCAAAAGAATAAATACAAAAATAAGTTTCTCCTGAAGAAAGCGATAGAGAAACTATATCAGAATCACATAAAAACTTAATATCAAAATGCCAACCACGTGACGTTGCCGTTTTATGTTGACTACAGTCAGAAAAAACACTGGTTGACCCGAAATAATAACCATGACCATCAATCTCTGAAAAAATCAAAAGGGAACCGTCGGAATTGTAGCCAGGGGCGGGGAGGGATTCTACCCATTTGTCATAGTCTCCCCTGTTACTAAAACGGCCACCACCAATACCGGGGCCGAAAGAACCACCAGGGCGCACAGCCCAATCATAGAAATTTCCTCGACTATCAGTGGGCGCGGGATCCGTGGTGGCAAAGGATGGCACGCACAACGAAAAAATCAGGATTGCAAAAACCAGAAGCCATGTTATAATTTTCTTTAGACAAGACATAAAATCCCCCCAAAGGAGTGAATCACGTGAACCCGTACATAGCATCGCAGATCCTCAATGCACAGGCTATGGCGAGAAACTTTGAACAAGCCTGTCAGCAAGCAGCCAAACAGGACGATGGAGCGATCAGTAAAGAAGAAGAAAAGGCCCTGAAGAAGGTGCACGCCATCACCCAGCGGTTTATCAACGATCTGGACAAACTGTAATACAAAAAGGAGAGATAACAATGAAATTTATCATGGGCGAGGACTGGATGAACTTTTTAGACCGTCTGACCTACCGGGGCATCATCGGCATAGCCTACGAAAGCACCCTTGATGGGGTTCTGGCTTATATCATTTTCGGCCTTATCTGCCTGTTTACTGTAATTGGTGTTATCAGCACCATTAAATTCATTTTCTTCGGCAGAAAGAAGAAAGAGGATCCGCACCAGAAATGGTTGAGAACCGGGAAAATGTAACACAAAAGCGGGAGCTGCCCAGCGGATCCTGGGCGCCGGGTTGTGTTACAGAATGGGGCCGTGAGCAATCACGGCCCCTCGTCCTTTTTGCGACGAATGCGCCGGAGGATGGCGCGGAACAGTTCCCGCATACCCAGATAAATATTGAAACCCAGGTCTGCGGCAAAGTTGATCGCCCAACAAAGTACAGCAATCGCGATGAACCAGGCAAACCCCACAAAGAGCATCCCTTCATCCAATGAGCCGCCAGTATGTTCAGCCCAACGGGCTACAGCGTCATATAAACCGTAATTCATGAAATACCTCCTATTCTTCCGGCCTGATATCCAGCCGGGGGCACCCTTCATCCAGCCTTACGGCATAGTCCAGCGCGGCGCGGGCCATAGGCCAACTCTCGCCCTCATAAAGAATGCGGCCTTGGGCGTTGTAAACGGTAAACTTCACAGCTTCCGCCTCCCCACATACATGAGCCATCGGAGCATTCCAGCCACCAGCAGAAACACCAGCACGCCCAGGAGCAGGGAAAGGGCGGGCGCGCCCAGCATGGCCCGGAGGGTATCGTCAAACAGCCCCAGCGCCTGGGGCAGAAATTCCTGCAATGTCATTGCCATACCTCCTTATGGGGAACGGGGCGGGGGGCGTGCCCCCGCCCCTTCGGGGTTCAGCCCCGGGCGGCGTTGCGGATGGCGCAGAACGCGCCCACGCCCACCGGGATCAGGGCCGTAGCCACCATCACAGGGAGGAAGGGGTTGGACGTCATGAGCGTCCACACCTTGCCCATCAGCTCCACGATGGTGTCCATAGCGGACATGACGGCAGTCATGCCGCCAGTGGTGGTCTCGGTTCCCGATGCCAGTGCCACAAACATGGTTTTGCCTCCTTTCGATTTGTCCAGGGTGGATAGGTACTATTACGCCGTCACAAAGCCGGGCGGCGCTTGTAACACAAAAGCGGACGCCGGCGCCGGATCTTCAGCGACCGATTGTGTTACAGACTTAAAATGGGCACACTACGCCCGCAGGGGATATAGAGCGTTGTAGTCCGCTATGAGAAATCGCTGCTTGTCCGATAATCGGTCGGCGGCGTCCACCGCCAACTCGAAAATCTTGGGGAAGCCCATGGTTTGGAGCAGGATGGACAGAGACGGCCCCACCTGGGCCTCCACCCAGTTGGCGATATGCTCCACACAATGCTGGACGGTCTCCCTGGCTACCAGTCGAACGCTCTCCAGCTCGTCCACAAAGGCCCGCCACCAGGGGCAGACGGTGCAGCGGGTGATATTGCTGTCATCCTTCTCAATGAAGGAGAATTTGTCATTGATGACCTGGGCAGCCAGCTTGCCCACGTTTTCGGCGTTGGTGAGCTGCTGCCCGAACGCCTGGGCATTCTCGCCGCGCATCACCAGCTCCACCCGGATCCAGTGCCCGGATTCCCCACGTTCCAGGGCCTTATCGTAAATGCGGACACGGAAGGCGGAGGACTCCGCGCCGATGTAGACGGTGGTGCCGGAGCGTCCCTCGCCATAATAACCCAGGTACAGGGTACGCTTCATTAAACGGCTGTTAATGGTGTTTTCCTGCACCGCCCGCACGAAATCGTCCATACATAGATGGCCCTCCCGGTCGTCACAGGCGATATCAATGCGGGAGATGTTGGCGTCCTCCGTGGCCGCCAAAAGCTGGAACAGGATGGGAAAAGCGGTGCTGGCGGTGCCCTGGGTGTCCTTGGCCCCTTTCATCGTCAGACGGGACATGGTTTCAAAGGCGCGGCAGCCGTTGCCCGACATACTGACACACACGCCCATATCATGGAAATACTCATTTTCGCGGGGCTCATACAGTACCTGGATATCTGAGAAGCGCAGCACGCGCTGGTAGCCCATCAGGCCGTAGGGCGCTTCCTGGAACAGCGCGGGATCCAGGCCCAGATACTTTTGAATGACCGCCTGGGGACTTTGGGCGGACTTAATAGAGAACGTCAGCCAATCTATCAGCACTTGACACTTCATCGGGTTCCCTCCTGTCATGAGTACCCCCGTGATTACTTCCGGGGGTTCCCCGGAGCCGTTCCCGGCCCCGGGGATTCCGTAACTTGTTCAGTTGGCGGCTCCACAGGCTATCTCGCGACAGGCTGGTTACCATAGGGTCAGCCGTAGAGGTAGGTGGCAAGTTCCAGCCACTGTTCCTCTATGGCGTCAATTTCTTCGTCCGTCAGGTCTGCATAGGGCTTGTCCATCAGGTTTCAACCTCCAGCATATCCACCAAACGGGCGGCCTTGCCGTTCTTGGTGTCATATACCTCATACTCCAGCTGGTATGTCATGCCGATGATCAGCCCTTCCGGGTCGATATTGCGAGGACAGCTTACCGATTCCACTTTACTTCCCTTCACTCCGCGCACACTGTCCTCCAAATGCACCAGGTGCAGCCCGCAAAATATACGCTGCCTCCCGTCCTGGCCTTTGTACTCTCTCACTTCCTTGCCTACCAGCTTCGCCACTTCTGCCATTTCCTGCGTCCTCCTTTCATAAAAGAATATCGGAAAGCCTTGTACCAGCCGGGACTACTTCGAGGTATTACGCCTATAGCAAGCATTTCGGGCTACCTGCGCCGTTTTGGCTTTTTTATGTGTCCTCTTAAACCGATAGAAAAACAGCCGGATCAGCGTGATCCGACTGTCCAACTTTAATATACAACTTGCCCTTTGTTGATCCTGCTGACAAAAGCCTTGTCATTTCCCATGGAATGCTGTATAATGCTGAAAGAGAATGACAATTTTCGGCATGAAGTTTACGAGAGGGAGGCGGGAGGAGAGCCATGGATTCGGAAAACGTCATTGAAATGCTGCACATCACCAAGGAGTTCCCCGGCATCATCGCCAACGACGACATCACGCTCCAGCTGCGGCGGGGGGAGATCCACGCCCTGCTGGGGGAGAACGGTGCGGGCAAATCCACGCTGATGAGCGTGTTGTTCGGCCTGTACCAGCCGGAGAAGGGCGTCATTAAGAAGAACGGCCAGGAGGTCAAAATCAATGACCCCAATGACGCCACGGCCCTGGGCATCGGCATGGTGCACCAGCACTTTAAGCTCATTGAGGTGTTCACCGTTCTGGACAACATCATTTTGGGCGCGGAGACCACGAAGGCGGGCTTCCTCCAAAAGAAGGAGGCCCGGGCCAAGGTGGAGGCCCTGTCCCAGCGGTACGGCCTGAAGGTGGATCTGGACGCCAAGGTGGAGGACATCACCGTGGGGATGCAGCAGCGGGTGGAAATCCTCAAGATGCTCTACCGGGACAACGAGATCCTGATTTTCGACGAGCCCACCGCCGTCCTCACCCCCCAGGAGATCGACGAGCTGATGGCCACTATGAAGGAGTTTGCCAAGGAGGGCAAGTCCATCCTGTTCATCTCCCACAAGCTCAACGAGATCATGGCGGTGTCCGACCGGGTGACGGTGCTGCGCAAGGGCCGGTACATCGGCACCGTGGACACCAGGGACACGGACAAGCAGGCCCTGTCCGATATGATGGTGGGCCGCTCCGTCCAGCTTGAAGTGAAGAAGGCGCCCGCCCAGCCCGGGGAGGCGGTGCTGTCCCTGCGGGATTTCTGCGTGCCCTCCAGGGCCCACAAGCGCAACGCGGTGGACCATGTAAGCTTTGACGTGCGGGCGGGGGAGATCGTCTGCATCGCAGGCATCGATGGGAACGGACAGACCGAGCTGGTCTACGGCCTGACGGGGCTGGAAAAGAGCTCCGGCGGCACGGTCACCCTGTGCGGGGAGGATATCTCCCACGCCTCCATCCGCCACCGGGGGAGGAATCTGAGCCACATCCCCGAGGACCGCCACAAGCACGGGCTGGTGCTGGACTTCTCCCTGGAGCAGAACCTGGTGCTCCAGCGGTATCAGGAGAAGCGATTCCAGACCAGGGGCTTCATCAACCGGGGGGCGGTGCGGGAGTATGCCCGGCAGCTCATCGGGCAGTACGACGTGCGCTCCGGCCAGGGGCCGGTGACGGCGGCCCGCTCCATGTCCGGCGGCAACCAGCAGAAGGCCATCATTGCCCGGGAGCTGGACCGGGAAAAGCCGCTGATTGTGGCCGTCCAGCCCACCCGGGGCCTGGACGTGGGCGCCATTGAGTACATCCACGGCCAGCTGGTGGCGGAGCGGGACCGCGGCCGCGCCGTGCTGCTGGTGAGCCTGGAGCTGGACGAGGTGATGAACCTGTCCGACCGGATCCTGGTGATGTACGAGGGCGAGATCGTGGGCGAATTTGACCCGCAGCAGACCGACGTGCAGGAGCTGGGCCTCTACATGGCGGGCGCCAAGCGGGCGGAGAAGGGGGGCAGGCCGGCATGAAGGAAAAATGGCGTCAGCTGATGGAACGGGATGGGGCCAGAACCGTGGCGTCCTCCCTGATCTCCATTGTGATCGGCCTGCTGGTGGGCTGCATCATCGTGATCATCACCGGCCTGGCCAGCAGCAGTATGGACGGCGGCAGCGTGTGGGACGGCGTGCGGCTGGTGCTGGGCGGCATTGTCAGCACCGGGCGGGACGCCGCGGGCCGGCTCACCTTCGGCTTCAACCCGGCCAACGTAGGCAATATGCTGTTCCGGGCCACGCCCCTCATCCTCACCGGGCTGTCGGTGGCGGTGGCCTTCAAGACCGGCCTGTTCAACATCGGCGCGCCAGGGCAGTACCTCATGGGCACCGCCGCTACCCTGATCGTGGCGCTGAGCATCCCCACATCCTCAGTGCCCTCCCCCGTCGTATGGCTGCTGGCCTTCCTGGCGGGCATTTTGGCGGGGGCGCTGTGGGGGGCCATCCCCGGGCTGGTGAAGGCCCTGCTGAACATCAACGAGGTGCTGGCCTGTATCATGACCAACTGGATCGCCGCCAATGTGGTGACCTGGATTTTTGACGGCAGCGTCTGGCGCAATCTGGAGGAATACGGCAAAACCAATTATATCTATAAGACGACCCACAACGGGGTGGAGACCGCCCGGGCGGGGCTGGACGCGCTGTTCCCCGGCTCCCAGGTGAACTGGGGGTTCGGCATCGCCGTGGGCATCGCCGTGCTGGTATACGTGTTTATGACCAAGACCACCATGGGCTACGAGCTGGTGGCCTGCGGCAGCAACCGCCACGCCGCCCGGTACGCCGGGATCAACGACAAGCGGAACATCGTGCTGTCCATGGCCATCGCAGGCGGCCTGTCCGGGGCGGGCGCGGCCCTGTACTGGCTGTCAGGCAATACGGAATTCGCCTGGCTGACCTACCAGGCCCTGCCCGCCACCGGCTTCAACGGCATCCCGGTGGCCCTGCTGGCGGCCAGCAACCCCATCGGGGTCATTTTCACCGGCTGCTTTATGTCCATGCTGAACATTGTGGGGCAGCAGCTCACCAGCCTGACCCCCTATAACGAGTATATCACTGACGTCATCATTGCCACCATTGTGTATTTGAGCGCGTTCTCGCTGGTGATCAAGCTGTGGCTTGGCGGGCGGAAGAAGCGGCCCAAGGCCCAGGAGCTGGCAGCCCCCGCGCCCGCCGCCGCGGACGGCGGGGAGGAGAAAGGAGGGGAGGGCGCATGACATTCCTCATTCAGCAGACGCTGATCTACGCGGTCCCCCTGATGATTGTGGCGCTGGCGGGCGTGTTTGCCGAGCGCAGCGGCATCATCAACCTGGCGCTGGAGGGTATTATGATCTTCGGCGCGTTCATCGGCGTGCTGTTCGTCCGGCTGGTGCAGGATACCGGTGCGCTGGACGGGGCGAAATCCGACGGCAACTGGCTGGCCCTCCAGGGCTTCCTGCTGCTGGCCATGCTGGTGGTGGCGGCGGCGGGGGCGCTGTTCTCCCTGCTGCTGTCCTTCGCCTCGGTGAACCTGCGGGCGGATCAGACCATCGGCGGCACGGCGCTGAACCTGCTGGCCCCGGCCCTGGTGCTGTTTTTCATCCGCGTCATCGCCAATCAGAATACCCTCTACATTGACGGCGACGCCGCCAGCTGGTTTATGATCCGCAAAACGGACCTGGGTTTCAGCCGGGGGGACGACCTGGGCTTCCTGGGCGAGACCTTCCTCCACCGGGTCTACCTTGCCACCTACGTCTGCATCATCCTGTTCGTGGTGCTGTCCGTCATCCTGTACAAGACGAGGTTTGGCCTGCGGCTGCGCTCCTGCGGGGAAAACCCCCAGGCGGCGGACTCGCTGGGCATCAACGTCTATCGAATGCGGTACGCGGGGACCACCATCTCCGGGGCGCTGGCGGGGGTGGGCGGCCTGGTCTACGCGCTGACCACCGCCAACTGTTCCTCCAACGGCGACGTGGCGGGCTTCGGCTTCCTGGCGCTGGCAGTCATGATTTTCGGCAACTGGAAACCGCTGAACATTGCGGGGGCGGCGCTGCTGTTCGGCCTGTTCAAGTGTGTGGCGGCCTCCTATGAATCCATCGACATCAACGGGGACGGGGTGTACCTGCTGGCCAACATCCCGATCAGCAAGCACCTGTACCGGATGCTGCCCTACCTCATCACCCTGATCGTGCTGGCCTTTACCTCCAAAAAGTCCAGGGCGCCCAAGGCGGAGGGCATCCCCTACGACAAGGGGCAGCGGTAATACAAGCAGGCCACAACGATGCGGCGGCTGTCCGTTGGACAGCCGCCGCCAGACTGTCGATAAAGTGCAAAA
>CATLEJ010000097.1 GCA_949916125.1 uncultured Oscillospiraceae bacterium | reverse complement strand
AGCAGGCCCACGGCCGCCCCCTGGGCCGCCGCCGGGCCCAGCGACCGGGCCATGGCCCCCCGCCAGCGCCCGAACCAGCCCGCGCTGCTGCCCCGGAAGGCCTGGAGGGCGATGGCGTTCATGGCCGTCCAGAAGGGCCCCGCCACCGCGCCGCCCGCCGCCCCGGCCAGCGCCGCCAGCCACAGGTTCTCCAGCACAATGCCCAGGCTCACCCCCATGGCCAGGGGCAGGAAGCCCAGGCAGGTGAGCAGGTTGGCCCCCAGGATGGCGCCCAGGTGGTCGTACAGCACCTCAAAATACCGGCCGGGGCCCTTTTTTGGGGGACGCCCATCCTCCGGCGCGCGGAAAAAGCGGTTCAGTCCAAAGGGATCCATAGCTGCCCGTTACGCTCCTTTCAGCCGCTGCATATACTCCCGGGGGCTGACCCCCTCCACCTTCTTGAATACCTTGCTGAAGTAGAAGGCGCTCTCGTAGCCCAGCCGCTCGCTGATCTCATACACCTTCAGGTCGGTGGTGGCCATCAGCTCCTTGGCGGCGTTGACCCGGGTGACGGTGACGAACTCCACAAAGCCGCTCTCCCCCCATTGGGAAAAGAGCTGGCTGAGGTAGTTGGGGCTGAACCCGAACACCGCCGCCACGTCGTTGAGGGACAGCCGCCTGTCCAGGTTCTGGCAGATGTACTCCTGCACCTGGGCCACCTGCCGGGCGTGGTAATCCATGGGGGAGGCGGCCTGGGGGCTGGCAAACACAATGCTCTCGTCCTCGCTGAGCAGGGGCAGGATGGAGAAGGCGGAGCGGTGGCTGCGCCGGGCGTCCAGCACGTCCTCCACCGGCTCCCCCACCGCCCAGCGGATGGAGGCGCCGAAGTAGTTATACAGGATGTCCCCCGCCTTTTCCAGCACCGGGCGCAGCAGTCCCTCCAGCCCGTCGGGGCTGTCCACGGGGAACAGCACCGCCAGGTGGTGCAGCCCCATCCCCGTCACGGTGCAGGGCAGGTATTTGGGCAGCAGGTCGGCGGCGAAATTGGTGATGCCGGTGCTCAGGGTGGCCATGGGCCCGGTGGGCAGCTCCCGGCCCTGGATCGAGCCCAGGGCCACGGCGTACCAGGGCGCGTCGAAGCGCAGGCCCAGGTCGGCGCACTGCTGCCGGAAGTGGTCCTGGTCGTCGAACAGCCCGCCGTACAGCTGGAGGAACAGCCGGTCCCGGTACTGGGCCAGCCCGTCGGCGGGGGCGGCCTGCGGCGCGCGCAGGGCGTGCTCCCGCTGTATGCGCTCCTCCGCCCGGTGGAGGGCGGCCTCCAGGGTCTGGGGGGTGAGCTCCAGCTTCACCAGGTAGTCCAGCGCCCCCAGCTTCATGCTCTGCTTGACGTAATTGAATTCTTCGTAGCTGGTGAGCATGATGAACACCGGCAGGGCGTCGTCCAGCTCCCGGCATTTCGCCGCCAGCTCCAGCCCGTCCATCACCGGCATACGGATGTCGCACAGCACCAGGTCGGGCTGGAGCTCGGTGACCAGGCGCAGGGCCTCGCTGCCGCTGCGGGCGGTGCCTACCACCTCCCAGCCCAGGCTGCCCCAGTCAATCATGCCCTGTATTCCGATGAGGACCAGGGGTTCGTCGTCGGCCAGTAAAACCTTGAACATGGGGACACGCTCCTTTGCGCTGACTTTTTGCGGCGACGGGAATCCGCCGGAAAGTCCCTTTCCGGCGTTCAGCGCCCGGGCGCTGAATCCTGTTCTGTTTCCCCGGCCGGCCCGGGCAGGCGGATGGTGACGGTGGTGCCCTCCCCCGGCGCGCTGTCCATGCGCAGGCCGTACTCCGCCCCGAAGCTGAGCTGCAGCAGCCGGTGGACGTTCCACACCCCCACATGGCGGAACCGGAGGGCCTCTTCCTCGTCCGCCGCGGGCCCCGCCAGCGCCCGCTGGAGCTGCTCCTGGGTCATGCCCACCCCGTCGTCGGACAGGCGGATGGTCACGCCGCCGTCCTCCCCGGGGCCGTCCACGGCGATCTCCACCCGGCCCACGCCGCCGTTGGGCTCGATGCCGTGGAAGATGGCGTTTTCCACCAGGGGCTGGAGGGTGAACCGGGGCACCAGGCAGCCCTGCAGCAGGGCCTCGTCCTCCGGCGGGCGGACCTCCATGGCGATGGTGCCGCCGTAGCGGTAGCGCTGGATGGTGAAGTAGTCCTCCAGCAGCTGGAACTCCTCCGCCAGGGGCACCAGCCGCTGGGTGCCCTTGGACACGCTTTTCAGCAGCCGGGACAGGGCGGTGACCATCTCCGCCACGCCGGGGGCGTGCTGGATGGTGGCCATCCATTTGATGCTGTTCAGGGTGTTGTAGATAAAGTGGGGGCTGATCTGGTTTTGAAGCATCCGGTACTCCAGGTCCAGCCGCTGCTTTTCGTCCTCCAGCCGCTTTTCCATAAGGGAGGACACGCTGCGGGACAGCCCGTTGATGCCCCGGCCCACGTCCCCCAGCTCATGGTTCCACTCGATGGAGGGGTCTTCGGAGAAGTCGCCGCCGCTCACCGCCCCGATCCGGCGCCGGAGCGCCTTGATGGGGGCGGCCACCGTCCGGTGGAGCAGGGCGGCCATGCCCAGCCCCATGGCCAGCAGCACCGCCAGGGCGGTGACGGCGGAGCTGAGCAGCAGGGACAGGGGCTGGCGCAGGTTGGACTCCGGGATCACCTTGGCCAGGTACAAATCGTAAATGCCCAGGGGGCAGGCCACCATGGAGCATTCCTCCCCGTCGAACCGGGCGGAGTAGAGCAGCGTCCCCGCATCCAGGGTGTGGGACTGTCCCGCGGCGGGCGCCGGGAGCTGATCCACGCTGCCCACCTCCACCAGCGTGCCTCCGTCCACCCGGTACAGCACGCCCCCCATGATCCAGCACAGCCAGGAGCCGTCGTCCGCCTCCAGCCCCTTCAGCGCGTCGGTGACCAAGGCGGGGGAGACGGACAGGTAGACCCGGGCGGTGGCGCCGCCGCTGTTGGAGATGGAGCGGACCACGGGTATGCCCGTCATGGCGGAGCCGGCCTGCATCAGCGGGTCGTCCGCCAGCCGGTCCCACCCGACGGGGCCGTCCCCCTCCCCCATGCCGGGGAACAGGGCGGCGTTGCCGCCGTTGACGGGCCTGGACTGGGAGCAGGCGGTGCCCAGCATCATAACGCGGCCGCTGCTGGTGACGATGAGGAACCGCTGGATGTACAGGGCGGTGCGCATGGAGCTGTACCGGTTGGAGATGATGGGGTGGACGGTATAGGCCAGCGTCCCGAGGGAAAAATCGGTGAACATGGCGGCGCGGGCGGTGTAGTTCAGGAAGCACCAGCTGGGCAGCGCGTCGATCTCCAGGATGTCCTGCCGGATGCCGTCGGCGGCGGTCTGGATGGCGTACTCCGCCGACTGGAAGGAGGCCCGGCGGAGCTGGCCGGACATATTGCGCGCGTTCCCGGCGGTGACCACGGCGGCGGCCAGCAGGGTAAACAGCGCCGCGAGGCTGAGCACCCGCGCCTGTATGCTGAAGCGGAGCCGGGGCCGTTTTGCGCTGGAATCCATTGGAAACGCCTCCTTTCCGCGGGCTTTTGTTCTATGATACACCCTTTCCCTTTGGCCTGTCAAACGGTTTTCCGCCCCGCCGGCGGGCAATCCCGGCCCCGGCGCCAAAAATTTTTCTGTACACCGGGGCCGATCTGTGGTAGGATAGCCCCGACCGACCTCCACTTCGGTCCAACCGGCGGGCAGAGAGCCGCGGGCGGGAAAGCGCGTTCCCGCCCGGAAGGGACGCCCGCCGCTGCGCCAGCGCGATGGCGCTCTAAACATAAAGGAGGCTTTTCTCATGCGCAGACGTTCTGTCCGTAACCTGACCATTGCCGCCATGGTGGCGGCGCTTTACACCGTGATGGGCTATTTCGCCAACATCTTCGGCCTGAACTTCCTGGTGTTCCAGTGCCGGTTTGCCGAGGCCCTCACCGTGCTGCCCTTCCTGTTCCCCGCCGCCGCGCCGGGGCTGGTGGTGGGGTGCTTCCTCACCAATCTGCTGTCCCCCTTCGGAGCGCTGGACTGGCTGTTCGGCACCCTGGCCACCGCCATTGCCGCGTGGCTCACCATGAAAATGCCCAAGTGGTATCTGGCGGCCCTGCCCCCCATCCTGGTCAACGCCCTGATCCTGTCCCCCATGTGGGCCTGGACGGACATCGGCGCGGTGAACCCCGCCTTCTGGATGGCCTGCGGCTGGAACGCCCTCACCTTTATCCCCGCCGAGGCGCTGGTGTGCTACGTGCTGGGCACGCCGCTGCTGAAGCTGCTGCCCAAAATCAGCGTGCTCAAGCCTGCCTTGCGCCCCCAGGCCCAGACCCCCGCGGCGTGAAAAAACAAAACCCCCGGACGGTGGAGCGTCCGGGGGTTTTTGCGTTTTACTTCTTACAGTACGCGGCGATATAAGCAGCGAAGCTGAACAAGCACGGTCGTGCTTGTTCAGTCGGCGGGCCTTTGTCCCGCCTGTGTGCTGCGCACACTTTCGCTGCTTATGAAGTCAAAATTCAGGCCGCATTCGCGGCCTTCTGCGGCGGATTTCCGCCGCAGCGTGCAAAAGGCTCATTGAGCCTTTTGCACGAATTTGGCTATGGCGTCACTCATTTTTTGCGCCGTGCCGGGGCCGTACTGCTCCAGATTCTCCTGGAACCGGGGGTCGCCCGCGTACATCTGCCCCAGGCAGGCCAGGATGCCGTCGGTGCAGTTATAGTGGTACTTGGTGATGTGCTCCTGCCACCGGCGCACCAGCGCCCGGGCTTCCTCCCCCTCGGGATCGGCGCATTGGCCAAAGGCGGTGAAAATCTCCTCCATCTCCGCCCGGATGGCCTCCTCCTGCTCTGGGGTATAGTCCTTGTGCTTCTCCCGGCTCTCCAGGAACGCCTCGGTGTTGCCCCAGCGGTCCGCCGCCTCCTGGGCGTATTGGTCCCGCACCTTCTCCCAGTCCACCCGGGTGGGCTGGGGCCTCTCGTCGTACATGATATTCCCTCCAATCGTCTCGTCCACCAGCCGAAGCATATCGTCCAGCCGCCGCCGCTTCATCAGCAGCAGGTTCCGGTGCTTCCGCAATGCCTCGGCCCGGTCGCTGTCCGGGGCGGTCAGGATGCGCCCGATCTGTTCCAGCGGCACGCCCAGCTCCCGGTAGAACAGGATCTGCTGTAACTGGGCCATGGCCTCCCCGCCGTAAAACCGGTATCCGGCGGGGGTGACCTCGCTGGGCTTCAGCAGCCCGATCTCGTCGTACCAGCGCAGCGTGCGCACACTGACGCCGGCCAGCCGCGCCGCCTGGCTCACGGAATAACGCATTCTTCTCACCTCCAGGGGACACTCTACTCCATGACGTTACGGGAGAGTCAAGACTTTTTTAAAAAATGTTTCACGTGAAACATACGTTCTATCCCCATGCCTCTTGCAGCAGCTCCGCCGCCCTGCCGATCTCCTCCGCGCTCAGCCCCGCGAAGCCCAGCACCACGGTGGACGGCCTGGGCGCGGCCCCGTGGCAGTACCGGCTCAGGGGATACACCCGCACCGAGCGCTCCGCCGCCCGGGCCACCAGCTCATCCTCCGAATACCGGGGCAGGGTGAGCAGGAAGTGGAGCCCTGCCTCCGCCCCGGAGACGGACGCGCCGGGGATGGCGGACAGCGCCTGGGTGAACAGGGCGCACTTTTTCCGGTACAGGTTCCCCGTCCGCCGCAGGTGCCGCCCGTACAGCCCCTGGGCGAGGAAGCGGCGCAGGCTCTCCTGCTCGAACCGAGAGACGGTGCAGGCCCCGTGGGAGAAGGTGTTCCGGTACCGCTCCAGCAGAGCGGGGGGCAGGATCAGGTAGGCCGCCCGGATGGCCGGGGCGATGGAGCGGGAGAAGGTGCCCAGGTACACCACCCGCCCCGCCCGGTCCAGCCCCTGCATGGCCGGGATGGGCCGGGAGGACCAGCGGAACTCGCTGTCGTAGTCGTCCTCGATGATCCACCGGTCCGGGGCGGACGCCGCCCAGTGGAGCAGCCGGCTGCGCCGCCCGGCGGGCATGGTGACCCCCAGGGGAAACTGGTGGGAGGGGGTGACGTAGGCCATCCGCGCGCCGCTGTCCGCCAGCGCCCCCGGCTCCATCCCCTCCCCGTCCACGGGGATGGGGACGGCCTGCCGCCCGTGGAGGGTGGCGGCGGCGTAGGCGGCGGGGTAGCCTGGGTCCTCCAGCGCCACCGCCCGCTGCCCGGGCAGGAGCTGGAGCAGCAGGGACAGCAGGTAGTCCGCCCCCGCCCCCACCACGATCTGCTCCGGCGCGCACCGCACCCCCCGGTACTGGGCCAGCAGGGAGGCCAGGGCCGCCCGGAGGGGCTCGTCCCCCTGGGGGTGGCCCCGCTGGAGCAGGCCGGGGTTCTCATACACCGCCTCCTTGGTGATCCGCGCCCAGGAGGAAAAGGGGAAGGCGGATACGTCCACCGCCGAGGTGGAGCAGTCGCACACCCAGCGGGAGGGCGGTGGGGCGGCCTCCCGGGCCGGTGGGACGGGCGCCTCCGGGGCCGGGGGCAGCAGGTCGGCGCAGAGATAGCCGCTGCGGGGCTTTGCCAGCACGTAGCCCTCCGCCGCCAGCAGGGAGTAGGCCGTCTCCACGGTGCTCATGCTCACCCCCGCCAGGGCGCACATCCGCCGCTTGGAGGGCAGCTTTGCCCCCGGGGACAGGGCTCCGGACCGGATGGCCCCGGCGATGTGGCGGTAGAGCTGGTCGTACAGCGGCGCGCCGCCGTCAAATACGGGCAGGGGGAAGGAACCGGCCATGGGGACGCCTCCAATCGTGGGCCGCGCAAACTGGCCACATAAAAAAGATGAAAACTGGGCATGGAAACCATGTCAGATAGGCCTATAATAGCACCAGAACAGGGGCCCGTCAAGGCCCCGGAAGGAGCTGGGTTTAAGATGAACCAATCCAAAAGCAAAAAGGCCGTGCTGATGCTGTGCGTGACGGCCATGATGGCGGCGCTGGTGGCGGTGGGCTCCAAGGCGGAAATCCAGATCCCCTCGATCCTGGGCAGCGACCGCTTCCACCTGGGCAACGTGATGTGCGCCCTGTCCGGGCTGCTGCTGGGGCCCTGGTGGGGGGCGCTGGCCTCGGGGCTGGGCTCCGCCATTTTCGACCTGTTCGACCCCCTGCGCATTGCCGAGGCCCCCATCACCTTTATCACCAAGGGGGTGTACGGCCTGGTGGCCGGGGCGGTGTACTTCAAGGTGTTCAAGGGCAGGAGCAACTATGTGAACGAGGCCGTTGCCAGCGGGGCGGCGGCGGTGAGCTATATCGTCCTCTACCTGGCCAAGAGCTTTTTCTACAACGGCCTGCTCATCAAAGGCCTCACCGCCGACGCGGCGTGGCTGGCGGTGCTGGGGCGGATCCCCAACTCGGTCTTTAACGGCATTGTGGCCGTGGTCTTCGCCCCCATCCTGGGCGTGGCGCTCCACAAGGCGCTGAAGGCGGCCCACCTGGAGGAAAAGCTGGCTTAGCTCGCGCCCCTTTACCCACCCCGCGGCCATATCCAGGCATAGCGGAGGCGCGTATAGGAGCGCCGCCCCGCCGCAGTTTGGGACCAGTCAGGCCGCCGAAGGCCGGAAAGTGAAAGAGGAACCCATCCGTCAACCGCAAAAGCCGTATCGACCTCCCCGCAGCAGGGAAGTGCCCTTCGCACCCTGGGGGATTCTTAAGGGGGGGCCCAGCCTTGCGCGAAGCGCGATCCGGCTGGCCCCCCCTTAAGCGCGCTCTTTGGTTACTTTCTCTCGCGAGAGAGAAAGTAATGCCCCCGCAGGGGCGTCCCCTGCCGTCCATGCAAAAATGAAAGGCCCCCCGGCTCACGCCGGAGGGCTTTCATTTTTTGAGAAAAGAGAGAGGGAGGATAGAGATTGTCTGGCTTTCTTCCTGACAAGATGATAATACCAGACCGCAGGGGCGGAATGTTGGACAATTTAAGAACCTTTTGTGAAGTTTTTATGAATGATAAAAACTGGGGCGTCGGTTGATGGAGGATATTGTAAAAACAAGCCGCCCCGCCGGCCTTGGCCCCATCCCAGCGCGGCGGATGGCTACCTGCGCCCCCGGTAATTGGAACCGCCCCGGCGGCCGCCGCCAGAGTAGCTGTACCGTCTGGCCCGGCGGCGTTTGGGGCGGATCGCCACTATGTACAGGACCAGCAGCAGGACCAGCGCCGTGCAGCCGATGACCGCCGCCTTCACCCACCACTTGCCCCAATAGATCTGGATCTGTTGGACCGTGTAGAGGAATTCCGACCGCTCCACGCTGTCCGCCGCCACCATGTCCAGGGTGCCGTACTCCTGGCCGTCGTATTTCAGGGTGACGGTACCCAGCTTGTCCCCGGCCGCCACGGGGGCCTCCACCGCCTTGGGCAGGTCGAAGATCAGCTCCGCCCGCTTGGGGTCGTAGTCCGACGGCATGGTGGCCTCAATCTGGCCCACCGGCTCGGCCAGCACGTAGTCCGCCTCGTCGGACAGGGTGACGGCCACCTCCCGCCGCACGTCCTGCGTGTCCCGATCCAGCAGGGTGATGCGGTGGAAGTTCTGGAAGGCCCACTCCAGCAGGCGCTTGCTCTCGGTGAAGCTCCAGTAGTGCCACACGCCGTTCTCGTCCTTTGTGTACTCCGAGCCCAGCACCACGCAGTAGAAGGTGCGCCCCATCTCGTCTATGGCGGCGGAGGCCAGGCAGCGGCCCGCCTCGTCGGTGTTGCCGGTCTTGATGCCGATGGCCTTGCCGTACAGGCAGCCCGTCACATACCAGCTGCCCAGCAGGGCGTTGGTGGTGTGGATGGTGCGCTCCGGCTGGAGGTTGCTGGCGGGGATGGTGTAGGCCGGGGTGCGGACGATCTCCCGGAAGGTGTCGTTTTCCATGGCGGCGTGGGCCATGAGGTAGATGTCATAGGCGGTGGTGTAGTGCTCCGGGTCGTGGAGGCCGTGGGGGTTCATGAAGTGGGTGTCCTCCATGCCCAGCTCCTTGGCCTTGGCGTTCATCCGGGCGGCAAACTCCGCGGTGGTGCCCGCCACCGCCTCCGACAGGATATTGCAGGCGTCGTTGCCCGAGGGCAGCAGGTCGCAGTAGAGCAGCGACCTGACGCTCAGCGTCTCCCCCGCCTTGATCTCCGCCGTGGAGCTGCCCCAGGGGAGGTTCACCGCCTGGGCGGAGGCGGTCACCGGGGTGTCCAGGGAGATCTCCCCGGCCTCCACCGCGTCCAGCACCACCAGGGAGGTCATAATCTTGGTGATGGAGGCGGGGTACATCCGCTGGAAGGCGTTGAAATCGTACAGCACCTCGCCGCTGTCCCCGTCCACAAGGATGGCGGCGCGGGCGTGGGGCTGGGGGTCGTCCAGCGCGGCGGCGGGGCAGACGAGGGCCAGGGCCGTCAGGGCCGCCAGCAGCAGCGAAAGAAAACGATATTTTTTCATAGGAATCTCCCGTCAACTGTGCTATAATGAATTACTGCCTGATCCGGGCGGCCCGTCCCCGGGCCGCAGCGATGTTTCTACCACAGGCGCAAAACGCCATTGTGGTAGCTATTATACCAGAAAGTTTTGCCCTGCGCAACTGGGGAAAGCAGGGTTTTGCCAGGGGGGCGGTAAAATGGGTTCCGGAAAACCAAACCGGTGGGGAATGGCTGTCAGCATGGCGGCTGGGGCCGCCATGCTGTTGTGCTTCGCGCTGCGAAGCACAACAATGCGCCCTCTCGACCAGCTCCCCCGCGACCCGCCCGCCGTTTTCGCGGCCCCGGAGGGGGCGGTGGACATCAACGCCGCCGGGATGGAGGAGCTGACCGCCCTGCCCGGCATTGGAGAGGCCCGCGCCCGGGCCATCCTGGACTACCGGGAGTCCCACGGCCCCTTCCGCTATCCCGAGGACCTGATCCGGGTGGACGGGATCGGGGAGGGGATCCTTTCCGGGCTTTTGGGCCAGATTACAACAGGAGGTGAAGGAGATGCCGAAAATTTTAGTGGTTGACGACGAGCGCGTCATGGTCAAGGGCATCAAGTTCAATTTGGAAAACGAGGGCTACCAGGTGGAGACGGGCTCCGACGGGGAGGAGGCGGTGGACAAGGCCCGCACGGGCCAGTTCGACCTCATCATCCTGGATCTCATGATGCCCAAGATCGACGGGCTCCAGGCGTGCATGAAGATCCGGGAATTCTCCAACGTGCCCGTCATCATGCTGACGGCGAAAAGCGAGGACGCGGACAAGATCATCGGCTTCGAGTGCGGGGCGGACGACTACATCACCAAGCCCTTCAACATCCTGGAGCTGAAGGCCCGCATCCGGGCCCTGCTGCGCCGGGCGGCGTCCTCCGCCCAGCAGCAGCGGGAGGCCGACCGGCTCACCCAGGGCAGCATCACCCTGGACGTGGCGGAGCGGGCGGCCTGGCGGGACGGCAGGCCGGTGGACCTCACCGCCAAGGAGTTCGACCTGATGGCGCTGCTCATGCAGAACCCGGGCCGGGTGTACAGCCGGGAAAACCTGCTCAACCTGGTGTGGGGCTATGAGTATATCGGGGAGTTCCGCACGGTGGACGTCCACATCCGCCGCCTGCGGGAGAAGCTGGAGCCCGACCCCGCCAACCCGGAGCACATCCTGACCAAGTGGGGCGTGGGCTACTACCTGGCCAACAACACATAAGAACCTGTATTCACAGCCGAAACCGCCGAATGGCCGAGGGATTTTCCCGT
>CATLEJ010000096.1 GCA_949916125.1 uncultured Oscillospiraceae bacterium | reverse complement strand
TGCGTTGGCTGGCGGACGCGCCCGCCCCGATCCGGGACGCCGTGCGGGACGGCTGGCTGGGGCTGGCGTTCGACTGACCGCGCATGCGGCCCCGGATATCCGCCTTACAGGCGCTGTCCGCAAAGCTGGGACAGGGCCGCTTATGCAGCCCTCACAAGGGGGGCTTCGCGCCATACCGGCATCCATCCAAAATATGTGAATATTTTGATGTATATCATATTGCATAAAAATGTATATTTATCCGTTTGAATCTCGACACATCCCATGAAATGCACCGAGATATGCAAATTTCTCTTGCATTTTTTCTGAATAGGCGGTATACTCTCCATCAACAACCCGTTTTTTTGGGCGGGTTGTACCGCATAATATTCAATGGAGATGAATGAAAATGAACGTGATGAAGAAACTGACAGCCCTGCTGCTGGCGCTGTCCATGGCGTTTGCGCTGTGCGCCTGCTCCAGCACCGGGGGCGCCCCCACCCAGCCCGCCGGCACCACCCCCGCCGAGACCCAGCCCGCCGCCGACCCCACCCAGGAACCCACCGACGCCCCCACGGAGGAGCCCACCAGCGCCCCCGCGGACTTCACCACCGTGGAGGAAGGCAAGCTGCATATGTCCACCAACGCCGCGTTCCCGCCCTACATCATGCTCGACGACAACAACGGCTTTACCGGCATCGACGCGGAGATCGCCGAGGCCATCGCCAAGAAGCTGGGCCTGGAGCTGGTAATCGACGACATGGAATTCACCCCCGCCCTGCTGGCCGCGCAGAACGGCGAGAGCGACTTCGTCATGGGCGGCGTGTCCATCACCGAGGACCGGCTCAAGACCATGGACTTCTCCGACAGCTACGCCACCGGCATCCAGGTGGTCATCGTCAAGGAGGGTTCCCCCATCCAGTCCGTGGACGACCTGGGCAACGCCCAGATGATCGGCACCCAGGCGGGCACCACCGGCTACATCTACTGCTCCGACACCCCGGAGAACGGCGGCTACGGCGAGGATCACGTCACCGCCTATGACACCGGCGCGTTGGCCGTCATGGATCTGGCGGCGGGCACCATCGACGCGGTGGTGATTGACAACGAGCCCGCCAAGGAGTACATCGCCCAGACCCCCGGCCTGAAGATCCTGGACGGCGCGTGGGTCACCGAGGACTACGCCATCGGCTTCCAGAAGGGGAACGACGCCCTGCGGGAGGCGGTGAACGCCGCCCTGGCCGAGCTGAAATCCGACGGCACCCTCCAGGGCATCCTGGACAAGTACATCAAGGCTGACTGAACAACAGCGCCCGAGCCGTCGCGAACAGACGAAGCGCAACTACATCAGGGCTGACTAACAACAAGCTGCACGAAACAGCTCCAAACAGGGGCGGTCAAAGGGCCGCCCCTGTTTCTTACAGAACAAGGAGAGGGGAGTAGATCATGCTCCAATCGCTCATCAACTGGCTGGAAGATTTGGGCCCCCGGTTCTACCGGGCGTTCTTCGAGGCCGACCGCTGGATGTCCTACCTCCAGGGGTTGGTCGTCACCTTTGAGATCACCATCGCCTCCATCGCCATGGGGCTGGTGCTGGGCCTGGTGGTGGCCATGGTGCGCACCGCCCACGACCAGCAGCGGCCCGGCCGCCGCAACCCCCTGCTGGGCGCTGTCAACCTGGTCTGCAAGGTGTATACCACCGTGATCCGGGGCACCCCCATGATGGTGCAGATCCTCATCTGGGCCTTCGTCATCTTCAAGGGCGAGCGCAACAAGGTGATGGTGGGCATGATCGGCATGGGGGTCAACGCTGGGGCCTACATCTCGGAGATCATCCGGGGCGGGCTGATGAGCGTGGACTCCGGCCAGTCCGAGGCGGGCCGCTCCCTGGGCCTGGGCTATGTGGATACCATGCGCTTTATCATCATCCCCCAGGCGTTCAAAAACATCCTGCCCTCCATGGGCAACGAGCTGGTGACCCTGTTCAAGGACACCTCCCTGGTGAACGCCATCGGCGCGGCGGAGATGACCTACTACGCCAAACGGATCGGCGACAAGACCTACGACTATATGCCGCCCCTCATCGGCATCGCCTGTATTTACTTAGTGTTCGTCATTATCCTCACCTGGCTCCAGGGGAAGCTGGAAAGGAGGCTGCGCCAAAGTGATCGACGTTAAACACCTGTCCAAGTCCTTCGGCGACCACCTGGTGCTGGACGACATCTCGGAGCACATCCACCCCGGGGAGAAGGTGGTGGTCATCGGCCCGTCCGGCTCGGGCAAGTCCACCTTCCTGCGCTGCCTCAACCTGCTGGAGACCCCCACCGCCGGCACCATCACCTTTGACGGCATGGAGATCACCGACCCCAAAGCCGACATCAACGCTGTGCGCCGCCAGATGGGCATGGTGTTCCAGCACTTCAACCTGTTCCCCAATATGACCATCCGGAAGAACATCACCCTGGCCCCGGTGCGCACCCGCCTGATGAAGCAGGACGAGGCGGACGAGGCGGCCACGGCCCTGCTGCGCCGGGTGGGGCTGGAGGAAAAGGCGGACGCCTACCCCGCCCAGCTGTCCGGCGGGCAGCAGCAGCGCATCGCCATCGTCCGCGCCCTGGCCATGAAGCCCAAGGTGATGCTCTTTGACGAGCCCACCTCCGCCCTGGACCCCGAGATGGTGGGCGAGGTGCTGGAGGTCATGAAGGAGCTGGCCCGGGAGGGCATGACCATGGTGGTGGTGACCCACGAGATGGGCTTTGCCCGGGAGGTGGGCACCCGGGTGCTGTTCATGGACGGGGGGAACATCCTGGAGCAGGACGAGCCCCACGCCTTTTTCGACCACCCCAGGGAGCAGCGCACCATCGACTTTTTGTCCAAGGTTTTGTAAAGAATCCCCCACCCCTGCGGGGTGGGGGATTCTCGTGCCCTTTGGGGCAGCGCGCCATCGGCTTTTTGTCCAAGGCGCCGCAGCCCCCTTTGGGGCCCGGCCGCCAACCGTAAGCAGACGAAAACCGTCCGGGTTATCCGGGCGGTTTTCGTGCAAAATCCCATCTTGTAATTTATGCCCGCCTTTGATATCATGGAACGAACGCAAAAGGAGGGGAACGAGATGCGCCAGCTTACGCCGATGCCGATGTTTTTTAAAGCGCCCGGCCTGGGGGCGTATCGTTTCTATTCCCATTTGTAAGGCAATCGCCATTTTTGGTGGTTGCCTCTTTTTTTGCGCAAACTTAGGAAAAGGGAGAGAGTAGCGTATGAACAACCAAGAAGCCGTCCGCGACGCCCGCACCCTGGGCGTGCCCAAGATGCTCATCCTGGGCCTGCAGCATATGTTCGCCATGTTCGGGGCCACCATCCTGGTGCCCATCATCGTCAGCAACCAGTACGACCTGCCCCTGTCCGTCCAGACCACCCTGTTCTTCGCCGGCATCGGCACCCTGTTCTTCCACTTGTGCGCCAAGCTGAAGGTGCCCGCCTTCCTGGGCTCCTCCTTCGCCTTCCTGGGCGGCTTCGAGGCCGTGTCCAAGCTGGACTCCGGCAAGTTCGCCGGCATGGCGGCGGCGGAAAAGCTCCAGTACGCCTGCGGCGGCATCGTGGTGGCCGGCCTGCTGTACCTGGTGCTGGCCCTGCTGGTGAAGGTGGTGGGCGTGCATAAGGTGATGCGCTTCCTGCCCCCGGTGGTCACCGGGCCCATCATCATCTGCATCGGCCTGAACCTGGCCCCCTCCGCCGTGAGCAACGCCGCCATGTGCTGGCCCCTGGCCCTCATCGCCCTGGCCGTCATCGTGGTGTTCAACATCTGGGGCAAAGGGATGTTCAAAATCATCCCCATCCTGCTGGGCGTGGTCATCGCCTACGTGGCCGCCATCATCATGAACGCCTGCGGCATGACCAACGCGGACGGTTCCGCCATCCTGAATTTTGAGGCGGTGGCCAAGGCCGGCATCGTGGGCCTGCCCCCCTTCCAGATCGCCAAGTTCGACCTGTCCGCCATCCTGGTGATGGCCCCCATCGCCATCGCCGCCATGATGGAGCACATCGGCGATATGTCCGCCATCTCCGCCACCGTGGGCGAGAACTTCATCGAGAATCCCGGCCTGCACCGCACCCTCATCGGCGACGGCATCGCCACCTCCCTGTCCGCCATGTTCGGCGGCCCCGCCAACACCACCTACGGCGAGAACACCGGCGTGCTGGTGCTGTCCAAGGTCTATGACCCCCGGGTCATCCGGCTGGCCGCCATCTATGCCGTGGTGCTGGGCTTCATCCCCAAGATGAGCGAGCTCATCGGCTCCATGCCCACCGCCATCGTGGGCGGCATCAGCTTCATGCTCTACGGCATGATCTCCGCCATCGGCGTGCGCAACGTGGTGGAAAACCGGGTGGACTTTACCAACTCCCGGAACCTGATCATCGCCGCCGTCATCCTGGTGTGCGGCCTGGGCTTCTCCGGCGGGCTCACCTTTGAGGTAGCGGGCGCCTCCATCACCCTCACCTCCCTGGCCATCGCCGCCATCGCGGGGATTGTGCTGAACGCCATCCTGCCGGGGAAGGACTACGAGTTCGGCTCCGACGTGACCGACGGCCGCTCCGGCGACTTTGGACGGTATTGAGATCCTGAGAGAAATGAGAACTCCCCCCGGCGCAGGCCAGGGGGAGTTTTTGATTGCTCAGATGACCGTCAGCGTGTTGGTACAGCTCATGACCGTGATGATCAAGGCCATGATGATGCCGGCCAGGTAGGGATTCTTCGTGGCTTTGTAAAGGATCCGGGAGATCACCGCGAACACCGGCAGGATCACCACGATGGGGAACAGCCAAATGCCAATGATGGAACCGCCGACGCCAGTCAGCTCCATGGGGTGGAAGCCCTTGGCATAGAACGTGGCGTAAATCCAGACAATCAGGATCGCGGGGGACAGCGCGTTAAATACCGCCACAACAAGGGTATTGATCCAGTCATGTTTGCCCAGCTTCACATAGTTGAAGCTGTTGTTAGCCACAGAGTTGATGACATAGTAGATCAGGAAGAAGGGCAGGAATTTGGCGGCTACCAGCAGCTTGTCGGGAGTAAACGCTTTGATGGTCAGACACCAGATGCGGAAATCGGTCTTAAAGAAATAATCCGCCACAAACACGGTAAAGTAGGTGACTGCCGCCACAACGATGCCCAATACTACGGTTTTGCCCAATTTGCGCCAGCCGATGGCCACACCGTTGGCCTTCAGATCCACATTGCCCTCCTTCTTGCCAAACAGCTGGTAGGACAGGAACAGGATCAGCAGGGTGAACAGGCCGCACAGGGCGCTCCATACGCCGATATAGAAGGGATTGCTCTGGTTAAAGAATGCAGGCTTAATCTTATTGCACCAGCTATAGCCGAACATATAGAACCACATGGAGAACAGGGTGCCGGCAGCCAGCCCGCCCCAGAACCAAGCCTTGCCCTTGGCTCCGTTGAGGGGAGCGGGGACGGGGGCGGCCTCTGCCCGCAGGTCAGAGAAGAACCGGGTGTCCAGCAGGCACAGGGCGAAGCCCACCATGAACATCACAAAACCGACCAACCCCAGGAAATTAAAGGCCACCTTCCACTGCCAGGTTTGGTTACTGCCAGGTAGCATATGGGGTGCGCCCAGGGCCTCGTCAAAGAATTCCACACTGTTGGACACCACACTGGCGGAGAAGTGGGCCCAGGGGTGGATGATGCCCGGGTTATAGATCACGCGCATGGCGTCCTGGCCGTCCACGTCCTGGTGGTACACGGTGTAGGCGGCGCGCTCCTCTTGCCCTGCGGGGTCCGTGCCAAAATAGAGGAAGGACTGGGCGGTGTTCTGGTGGATGTAATCCCGCGGCGCAGTGCGGGATCCGTCTTCCTGCTTCACACGGTGAAAAAATTCGTCGTACTGGCAGGCCACGATGCCGGCGTCCCGGCTGCCGAAGATATTGACATACTCGCCGGTCTCGCTGTCGGTGTACACCGCGTCGTTGGACACCAGCAGGGCGGCGGCGATGAGCGGCGTCTCCGCATTGTTGTCAAGCATGACGGCGGTGCGGCTGGCCAGAGCGCCGTTGGAGTGGCCGGTGACGCCGATGCGGGAGGCGTCCACGTAGGGCAGGGTGGCCATGAGCTTTACTGCGTCATACATCCCATTGGCGTTGTTCTCCGGCTTCCACCAACTGCCGCTTTCAATGTCCTCTGAGTTGCCGTGGCCGTACATATCAATGGACATCACCACAAAGCCCCGGCGGGCGTATTCCACATAGTTCAAGTCTTGCATCTCCCGGTTGTTGTACCAGCCGTGGCTGCACACAATAGCGGGTGCCGGGTTTTCTCCCGTGGCGGTGTCCGGGACAAACAGCAGTGCGCTCATCTGGTGGCCCGACCCAGTCTCCCAGCGGAGATCCTTCATAGTGACGCTGCCAAAATCCGTTTGCACCAAGCTGGCCCCAATACAGCTGACCAACAGGATTACCAGAGCAAGGCACAGGATCCGCGTTGATTTTTTGATTTTAGTCATGGTAATAAGCCCCTTTCTCTATCTCAATAAGTTCTGCATTCCGCAACGAGCTTGGTGTATGCCGCCCTCCCTTCACATAAGACAGGCGTGACAACCCTTTCGTTGTCACGCCTGTCTCTTAACTCATTGGCAAGTAATTCACTTTTGAGATATATGCTGCATTCAGCATACCAGCCCCACAGTTTTTTGTCAATCCGTTTTTTGAATTTTGTCGAAAACTTCCAAATGTCAAGGCCATTTTTTGTCTGCCCCGCCAAAATGCCAAAAACCAGAGTTTCCCGGCTTGCATTTTTCCCCGGGCCCTGCTATGATAAATGCACGTAAGTTTTGTGCAGAGTTTGAGACGCGCAGAGCAGCCGCCCGGTTGCTTTGCGCTCTTTTTGTCAGCGCCGGCGGGGAAGGGGGGACTCCCATGGATCGAAACAAGCTGCTGGATCTGCTGGCCGAGGGGCCGGTGATCGCCGCCGTGAAGGACGCCGACGGCCTGGCCGCCGCCCTGGACAGCGACGTGTCCGTGATCTTCCTGCTCAGCGGCGACGTGCTCACCATACCGGACGCCGCCGCCCGGGTGAAAAAGGCGGGCAAGCGGGCCTTCGTCCACCTGGATCTGGTGGACGGCCTGGCCTCCCGGGAGGTGTCCGTGGACTTCATCGCCCGGCAGACCGCCGCCGACGGCATCATCTCCACCAAGTCCGCCCTCACCCGCCGGGGCCGGGAGCTGGGGCTGGTGGCCATACAGCGGTTTTTCCTGCTGGACTCCATGGCCTTGGACAACATCCAGCGCCAGCGGCCCCAGGACGCGGATCTCATCGAGGTGCTCCCCGGCCTGATGCCCAAGATCATCCGCCGGGTGGGGCAGCTCACCGGCAAGCCGGTGATCGCCGGGGGGCTCATCTCCGACAAGGAGGACGTCACCGCCGCGCTGAGCGCGGGGGCGGTGGCGGTGTCCACCACCAACCCGGCGGTGTGGCGGATGTGACGGTTTGACAGGTAAAGTCCTGATTTTTCCGATTTAGGAGGTCTTTTCATGTACGATGTCCTCATTATCGGCTGCGGGATCACCGGCGCGGCCGCCGCCTTTGAGCTGTCCAGATATCAGCTCAAGGTGGGCATTTTGGAGCGGGAGAACGACGTGGCCCTGGGCACCACCAAGGCCAACTCCGCCATCCTCCACGCCGGGTACGACCCAGAGCCGGGGACGCTGATGGCCCGCCTCAACGTCCGGGGGGTGGCGCTGGCAAAGGAGCTGTGCCAGAAGCTGGACGTGCCCTACCACAACTGCGGCTCGCTGGTGCTGGCCTTCTCGGAGGAAGAGCGGCCCGCCCTGGAGGAGCTGTACCGCCGGGGCAATGAGAACGGCGTGCCGGGGCTGGCGCTGCTCACCGGGGACGAGGCCCGGGCGCTGGAGCCCAACCTGTCCGGGGAGGTGGTGGCCGCCCTCCATGCCCCCTCCGCCGCCATCTGCTCCCCCTGGGAATACTGTCTGGCCCTGGCGGAGACGGCGGTGCGCAACGGCGTGGAGCTGCATTTGAATACCGCGGTCACCGGCCTGGAGCGGACGGTGGGGGGCTGGACGGTGCGCACCGGCAGCGGGGAGTTCCAGAGCCGCTTTGTGATCAACGCCGCCGGAGTGGACGCCGCGATTGTCCACGACATGGCCGCCCCCCACGCCTTCGATATCCGCCCCAGCCGGGGGCAGTACTACCTGCTGGACAAGAGCGAGGGCAAGCGTGTGGGCCGGGTGATCTTCCAGTGCCCCAGCAAGGTGGGCAAGGGGGTGCTGGTGGCCCCCACCGTCCACGGCAACCTCATCGTGGGCCCCAACGCGGAGCCGTCGGAGGGCCACGACGCCGCCACCACCGGGGACGGCCTGCGCTTCGTCCGGGAGACGGCGCTGCGCTCGGTGCCGTCGGTCAACTTCCGGGAGTCCATCCGCAACTTCGCCGGGGTGCGGGCCGCCACCGGGAAGGAGGACTTTATCATCGGGGAGGCCGCGCCGGGGTTCGTGGATCTGGCGGGCATCTGCTCGCCGGGGCTGTCCGCCGCCCCCGCCATCGGGGAGTACGCGGTGGAGCTGCTGGCCAAGGCGGGGCTGGCGCTGGAAAAGAAGGACAGGTTTGTCTGTGAGCGCCGCCGCACCCGCTTCAAGGAGCTGTCCCCCCAGGAGCGGGCGGCGCTGGTGGAGAAGGAGCCCGCCTTCGGCCGGGTGATCTGCCGGTGCGAGACCGTCACCGAGGGGGAGATTTTAGAGGCGCTGGCGGGCCCCATCCCCCCCTGCTCGGTGGACGGGGTGAAGCGCCGGGTGAACGCGGGCATGGGCCGCTGCCAGGGGGGCTTCTGCGGGCCCCGGGTGGTGGACATCCTGGCCCGGGAGCTGCACAAATCCCCCGGGGAGATTGTGCAGGATCAGGCGGGCTCCTGGCTGCTGGACCGGGAGACGAAAACCCCGCCGGAAGGAGGCATGAGCCATGTATGACCTCATTGTGATCGGCGGCGGGCCCGCCGGGCTGGCCGCGGCCTGCGCCGCCTGGGAGGGCGGCCTGCGCTCCATTTTGATTGTGGAACGGGACAAGGAGCTGGGCGGCATCCTGAACCAGTGCATCCACAACGGCTTCGGCCTGCACCACTTTAAGGATGAGCTCACCGGTCCGGAGTACGCCGGACGGTTTGTGAAGCTGCTGGGCGAGACGGGCGTGGAGGTACGGCTGGACACCATGGTGCTGGAGGTCACCGGGCAGCGTCAGGTGCATATGGTGGGCAAATCCACCGGCTACCGGGTGGATGAGGCCCAGTCCATCGTGCTGGCCATGGGCTGCCGGGAGCGCACCCGGGGGGCCATTGCCATCCCGGGAAGCCGCCCCGCCGGGGTGTTCACCGCCGGGGCCGCCCAGCGGTACGTGAACATGGAGGGCTGGATGCCCGGCAAGCGGGTGGTGATTCTGGGCAGCGGCGACATCGGCCTCATCATGGCCCGCCGTATGACCTTAGAGGGGGCCAAGGTGCTGGCCTGCGTGGAGGTCATGCCCTACTCCGGCGGGCTGAACCGGAACATTGTCCAGTGCCTCCACGACTATGACATCCCGCTGTACCTGTCCCACACCGTCACCGACATCCGGGGCAAAGACCGGGTGGAACAGGTGGTGGTGTCGGAGGTGGACGCCAGCCGCAATCCCGTTCCCGGCACCGAGATGGTGTTCGACTGCGACACCCTGCTGCTGTCGGTGGGGCTCATCCCGGAAAACGAGCTCACCCGACAGGCGGGCATCGCCATCGACCGCCGCACCAACGGCGCGGTGGTGTACGAAAACATGGAGACCTCCCTGCCTGGGGTGTTCGCCTGCGGCAACGTGTGCCACGTCCACGACCTGGTGGACTTCGTGACGGCGGAGAGCCAGAAGGCCGGGGCCGCGGCGGCGGCCTGCGTGCTGGGCGGGGCCGCTTCCGCCGGGGAGGCGGTTCTGGAGGTCAAAAACGGGGACGGGGTGACCTACACCGTGCCCCAGCGCATCCGGCCCCAGCGGGTGGACAAGCTGTGCGGGCTGTTCTTCCGGGTGAACCGGGTGTGCAGGGACAGCGAAATTCTGGTGACGTCCGGGGATGCCCAGATCGCCCGCTTCAAGCGGGAGCACCTGGCCCCCGGCGAGATGGAGCGCATCGACCTGCCCCGGGCCCTGCTGGACAGGGCGGAGGGGGAGCTCACCGTGTCCATCCGGGAGGTGGAGCAATGAAGGAACTGATCTGCATCGTCTGCCCCAAGGGGTGCCACCTGAAGGTGGACGAGGAAAAGGGCTTTGCCGTCACCGGCAACGCTTGCCCCCGGGGGGCGGAGTATGGTAAACTGGAGCTGACGAACCCCACCAGGGTGGTAACCTCCACCGTGCGGTGTGAGGGCGGCGCCCACCCCCGGTGCCCGGTGAAAACCGACCGGGCCGTCCCCAAGGGGAAGATCTTCGAGGTGATGGCCGCGCTGGAGGGGATCGCCCTGTCCGCCCCGGTGGCGGTGGGGCAGGTGGTGCTGGAGAACGTGTGCGGCACCGGGGCCAACGTGGTGGCAACGAGGGAGTTCCTTTTTCTCGAGAGAAAAAGGAACCAAAAAGAGCTTTAAGCCGTTTCCAACAGAGCGAATATCGATCTGCTGATGCTCGGTAACAAACCGCACAGCGTAACCAACCGAAAGGAGTTATCCGCTTATGGGCAAATACATCCTCGCCTTGGATCAGGGCACTACCAGCTCCCGGGTGATCCTGTTCGACCGGGATCAGAACATTTTAGGTGTGAGCCAGAAGGAGTTCACCCAGTACTACCCCCACGAGGGCTGGGTGGAACACGACGCCATGGAGATCTGGTCGTCCCAGTACGCCACCATGATGGAAGTGGTGGCCCAGTCCGGGGTGGATCCCCGGGAGATCGCCGGC
>CATLEJ010000095.1 GCA_949916125.1 uncultured Oscillospiraceae bacterium | reverse complement strand
CTCTACACCCAGCAGCTTGGCCGAGGAATACGGCTGTACGAAGGCAAGAAGAGCCTGATGGTCTTCGACTTCGTGGACAACGCCAGCCAGTACAACATGCCCCAGTCCCTCCACCGGCTGTTCAAGCTGAAGGAGTACAAGTCCGGTCAGCTGGCCGTGGCACCAGGCGCTCAAAAAACGGCGGAGGCAGAGCTGTACGCCAGAGGGGAGAAGCCAGAGGCGCTGATCGACTGGCCGGTGGACGCCACGGACTATGAACTGGTGGATATCTTCAATTGGCAGGAGGAGGCCGAGGGGATGATCTCCCAGATGGAGTTTGTCCGCCGGGTGGATGTGCAGACGGAGACCGTTGAACGCTACGTCCGGGAGGGAAAGCTGGTGCCCGATCTGGTGGTGCCCATGAGTGAGCACCGCACCTTCAAGTATTTCAAGGAGGAAACGTTGGAAAAGTATGCCCAGCAGTACGGCTGGACGCTGATCGACGATTCCAACCGGAAGGATATGTTCCTGGACATGATCCGGCAGATGGACATGAGCTACTCCTACAAGCCGGTGCTGATGAAAGCCATTCTGCTGTACGCCGACGAGCGAGGACGGATCAATTTGGAAGACATCGTCTCCTACTTCAAATCCTACTATGAGGGTCGCCGCGCCGCCGGGCTGACGGTGGAGAAGAAGAACAGCATCTTCGCCAAGGGCGGCTACACCGATAAGGAGGCGGAGCGAAATATCCTGGCCAACCCGTTCAAACGCTTCGAGGATATGCAGATACTCCGGCACACCAAGACCCTGGGCATCGTCCAGGTGGACGAGTCGGTTTGGGAAAAGCTCACCCGGGAGGAGAAGCAGGAGATCGAGCGGGTCTGCGATGAAAAACTAGAGAATTATTACAGGAGGTTTGATAAATAACCGCTCCTTACGGGGTGCCTCCATAAAGATACATATTGGCGTTGATACTAAGGAAATTTTGCCTGCTTGCTTTGTCAATAAAGCGTTTTGTGAGGGGTCGTGCCACCATTGCGAATGAAAAAATTTCCATTTCCTCTTGACAGTGTGTTTCAAAGATGATAAAGTAAATGTGTATTTTAGGGCGGAGTAAGCGAGGGAGGACTGGCGATGGGGTAGGGGAAACTATGCCCTGCCGGTCTGAAAGGCTAAGAAGTCAAACGATCGGGAAGCATCTGCTTCTCTGCCGCAAACGTCACACCGCAGCCAGTCTGCGGCTTGTAAAGATGAATACCGACCCAATTAGGGCCCGAGAACAAGTACAGCTTGTTTTCGGGCCTTTTTGTGTCCAAAAACAAAAAGTGCCCGACTTTACACAGCGGTTCCAGGTCTTGTCACCCTGGTTCACTCGGGCAGGAAGGAGTCATGAATGAACATCGACCAGAATTTGCATTTCCCCGTGCCGGATCAGACAACTGGCCAGCCCCGTCAACGGCAGGACGGGGCTCCCTCACTGCACACTTGCCCATCCGGCTGCCGTGGATGGGCTCACGGACGCCAGCAGGATCCCTGCCCCTTGCCCAAGGGCGCGCGTCCGCCGCGGGAGGATGTCTCCCGCCCGCTTTGCAGCGGGTATGCGGCGATCATGCTAAACTCCCTACAGTTCAATAGAGACGGTTTCTCTGTCCTCCGCCACCGAACAGCCATGGACCCAGCAGCTGCAACGCTTTGACGGTTCATATCCGGGCTTGCAGTTGGCAGCATGGGTGGAAAACAGGCAGAAACACCTCCTGTGCGCCAGTGGGCAAGCTGCGTCCTTTTTCAGAAAGGATGAGTTTTCATGTCAAAGCATTTCGATAATTTGGTCACCCAACTGGACAAGCTGGCTCGACACAACCGGCAGGGCAGCTTCCGCACCCGGCAGCGGTATTATGAGGCCATGCTCCGGTTTTGCCGCTTTTTGGCGGGACGGCACAGGCTGGAGCGGCTGGCCAACATCGCGCCAAAGCACGTCTTTGCCTATGTGGAGTTTCTCCAGGCAAGTGGCAAGGCCCCGTCCACCGTTAAAACCGATCTGGCCGCCATCCGCTTTTTCCACGACCTGATGCCCAACCCCCGCTACAAGCTGCCAAGCAACAGCGAACTGTTCCTCCAGCGCCGCACAGTTGGCGGGCTAGACCGCACCTGGAGCGCCTCGGAGTTCAACCGTATGCTGATGTGCGCTCTGGCGGCGGGCCGGGAGGATTACATTACCATCCTGTATCTGGGCCGGTATGCGGCTCTACGGATTCACGAGTGCTTTCGCATCGATACCGCCACGGCTGCCAAGGCTATCCGGGAGGGCACCATCACCATTAAGGGCAAGGGCGGTCTGGTGAGGATCGTGCCGATGAACGATATCCTACTTGAGCGATTTAAGAAACACTTGAAAGCTACACCCCGGGGGTACAAACTGTTTGTCCCCGATGGGGTTCCCACCCACAGAGCGATCAAAGACTTCCAGGCATTTCTCGCGGCCAACCGGCCCTATGCCCAGGATGCTGGCTCTGACCGTCCCATGACTTTCCACGGTCTGCGCCACACCCGGGCGGCGGAGTGGTATGTGGAGTTCGTCAAGCGGGGCCAAACGGCATATCAGGCCCGAAAGGCTGTCTCCAAGTTGCTGGGCCATGGACGGGACGACGTGACGCGCATCTATCTGGCATCGCTGAGCAAAGAGGACGGTGCGGATGGAAAATAGTGGGATAAGTGGCCCCGCTCCGGCGCAGACTAACGCCGGAGGCGATGCAATGGAACAGCAGGAAATCACCATAGGCCAGGTCACCTACGAGCTGCGGCGGGTCTTTCAGGGCACTCGACCGCTCTCTGAACTGATGGCAGAACGGCTCGCCCAAAATATTCCAGCCGTCCGGCCCGTTGACGGAGGCGGCAGCCATGGGGTATAATCAAGCCAGTGGGCCGGTTCATCGGAGGAGGCGAGCATGAAAACCGGCAGATTCACACTGGGCTTTGCCTACCTGCGGCTGTCCAACGAGGAGGCCCAGGGCGGGGAATCGTCCAGTATCACCAATCAACGCATGATCGTGCAGAATTATTGCAAACAGAATAACATCACCCTCGTCCGGGAATTTGTGGACGACGGTTACTCCGGCGGCAACTTCAACCGCCCCGGCTTCAAAGAGATGCTGAAGCAGCTGGAGCAGGGCAAGGCCAACCTGGTCATCACCAAAGATCTGTCCCGCCTGGGCCGCGATATGCGGGAGGCCAGCTATTACGCCGAGCAATTCTTCCCTGAGCACGGCATCCAGTATATTGCTATTGCGGACAACTTCGACACGGAGCACGACAACATCATGGCGCCCTTCCTGTTCGCCATGAACGAGGTCTACCTCCGGGATGGCTCCCGCAAGGTGAAAGACGTGCTGAAAAGCAAGCGGGAGAGCGGCCAATACTGTGCCTGCCCGCCCTACGGCTACCGCAAGGATCGGGAGGACAAGCACCGCTTGGCCCCCGATGAGATGACCGCCCCGGTAGTAGAGCGCATTTTCCAGCGGGCGGCGATGGGAGACTCCTCCCGGAAAATCGCCCTGGATCTGAACGCCGACGGCATCATCCCGCCGTTGAAGTACCGGGTGCTGTACCGGGACGAGTTCAGCGAGGAGGGCGCGTCCCATGCGTCGGACACTTGGAATTACACCACGGTCAAGCGGATTCTGAAAAATCCGGTCTATCTGGGGCACACCCTGCTGGGCAAGAGCAAAAAGGTCAGCGTCAAGTCCAAGAAGAAGGTAGCCGTCCCCCGGGACAGCTGGGCGGTGACCGAGGACACCCACCCGCCGCTGGTGGACAAGACCCTGTTCCAGCGGGCGCAGGAAAACCTGGGCCGGGGCAGCAGGGACTACCGGGCCTATGACCATGTGCGGAAAAGCATCTTCGGCGGCGTGGCGGTGTGCGGCAAGTGTGGGCACTCCCTCTGTTCCTGCGGCACAGTATACAAGGGGGAGCGGGAGAAATACTGGTATCTCTCCTGTACCCATCAGCGGCAGGATATCGCCAATCCCTGCCAAGGGGTGAGAATCCGCTATGCTGACCTGGTGGAGCTGGTGCGGCAGGATCTGAACAGCCTGCTGGCCCTCAGCGACGGGGAGGTGGAAGAACTGGTTCAAGCGGCGGTGAGGCGGATGGGCAGCGAGGAAAGCCTCAAGACCCGGCAGTTGAAAAAGGAACGGGCGGAAGCCCGGGTGGCCACCATCGACAAGATCGTCACCAAGCTATACACCGACAACGCTGCGGGGAAGCTGGATGATGACCGCCTGAGCCGCATGGTGGGCGACCTGGAGCGGGAGTCCGCCGGGCTGAAAACGACACTGGAGGAGCTGAACGCCCCCAGTCCTGCCCAGCGGATGGCGGACAGCTATGCCCAGTTCTTTGCGCTGGCCCGATCCTATACCCACCTGGAGCAGTTGAACCGGGATACCCTGCTGACCTTTGTGGATCGCATAGAGGTCGGCCCCAAGTTTTACGAAAACGGCGGACACAAGGTTCCCGCCCGGGCCAATCAGCCCTATCGGCAAAGCGTGCGAATTTTCTACAAATTCATCGGAGAACTGACCGAAAGCGGCGAGAAGTGTTCCGATGAAAAACCCGCTTAAGATGGAGAAGGAACACCAAGGGAGGTGGGCGTCAACCTGAAGCAGGGCTACAACGGCGACCTGACCAGCAAGCAGGCCGGCTCCGTGGGCGGCCAGATGGTCAAGAAGATGATCGAGGCCTACGAGAACGGCCTGAAGTAACAGCACCAGCATTTCCCGTTTCGCGGGAAAAGCCGGCGGCCTGGCCCGGGTGCCGGGCGGCGCTGTGTCTGAAAAAGACGGCAAGAGGACCTTCCGCGCAGGCGGAAGGTCCTCTTGCCGTAGGCGGATGGCGCCAAAATAACATCAAAGGATGGGGGAGCCGCCGCGCCGGCAGATGGTGGAGAGGCTGGGCGCCGAGAGAGGCAGGAAATACCTTCTCCGCACCGCCCTGGGCCGGCGGGAATCTGGATGGCTTGAGCGGCAACACTCGATTTGACGTATACACAGGATCCCCTGTTCGGGATAAATTGGCTGGCCGTGCTACCCCCTGAGGAGATAGCGGTGCAGGATCACGGCGGCTTGCGCCCGGCTTGCCGCCGCCGTGGGCTCAAGACGGTTTTCCGCCGTCCCCTGGATGAGGCCGCTGCTGACCGCCCAGCTCATTGCCGCCCGGGCGTCGTCATCCACCGCCTCCCGATCGGAAAAGGAGGAAAGCGCCGCATATTCTCCCGCGGGGCGGCCATGCCGCTCCGTCTCATATTCGTAGAGCATCACCGCGAACTCCTGCCGGGTGAGGGGGCGCTCCAGGCCGGATTGGGTCCCCTTTCCGCCGCCCGCCAGACTGCGCAGCGCCCGCTTCGCCGCCGCGAAGGTGATCGGCAGGTTCGGGGAGAATTTCGCGGCCTCGGTCCCGTGCATGATGCCGGCCTCACAGACGGCCCGGACGGAACCGTAGTACCAAGCCCCCGGCTTCAGATCCGCAAAGGGCAGCAGCGTTTTGCTCACCGTCACCGTGCAGCTGTCCCGGACGCTTCCCCGGGCGACGGTGATCACGGCGCTGCCGGGCTTCAGGGCCACCACGCGGCCCGACCCGTCCACCGAGGCCACGGCCGGATTGCTGCTGGACCACACGGCGTTGGGGTACGTCGCCGTAGACGGCGTGACGGCCGCGGTAAGCGCCAGACTCTCCCCTGCGGTCAGGGACGCCTGCGCCGCGCTGAGCTTTACCGACGAGGCCAGGGCGGCCCGCCATGGGTTGTTCTCCCTGGGGTCGGTGGGGTCCCACCCGTTGTCCAGGGCAGGGGTGATCTCACTGACCGCCTTCTCCGGCTTGCCCAGGGGGCCGGGATCGGCGCTGTCATAGACCCTCACCTTGGTGCCGGCGGCGCAGTTGTCATAAATCCACTTGGCGTCGGCGGTCTGGAGCCGGACGCAGCCCAGGGACGCCGGGCCGCCCAGCATATTATACTCGTAGGTCAGCAGGGTGGAGGGGTCGGCGGCGGAGTAGCACACGGAGTGGAACAAGTAGCTTCCGTAGAACGAGGTGGCGTACTGGCCCCAGGAGCCGTCGATCATGTGGCACCAGGCCCGCCTGCTCCCGAGGGAGTAATTCCCCTGGGGCGTGATGCTCCCCCGTTTGCCCACGGAGCAGACCATCGCCTTGACGGGGACGGTATAATATCCGTTCTTGTCGAGGCCGTATATGGTCACCACGTTGGCCGTGCGGTTTACGGTGATATAGTAGGGCTTCCCGTTGCCGGCCACGGAGCCGGCCGCCAGGGCGGGGTGGATGCCCGTCCCCGCCAGGGACAGGGCGAGCAGCAGCGTCAGCAGAACACCTATGGTTCGTTTTTTCATCATGAATGGGTACCTCCTCAGGCAGTCTTTCGTGTGCGCCGTTTATGTAGATTTTTAGGGCGGGCCCCACCGCGGCATGGAGGGGATATTGGCGGGACGCTTCAATTACATCATATCGCATCCTGTGGGCAATATTATGGCGAAAGCGCGGAATGCGGAATGAACTGCCTGAAATGCGGGATGGGCGGGCTTCTGGAGAACGCCCTGCCGGGTGGAAGTCCGCCGGAGCCCGGGCCGCCGAGGGGAAGGCGCATCTTGTCCGGGGGGGTGAGGCAATCAGGACGGATGTATTGGGAGGGCCGCTTCGCAGAAGAAGCGGCCCCGCTGAACTGGTTATTCAAATTGGACAATCACACGGTAGCGGCGGTCGATGGCTTTGACCACCGGCTCATAGACCTCCTTTACCATCTTGATCGCAAGCTCGTCCGCGGCCTGCCCGTTTGCCGCAATGTCAAACTTTTCCTCCAGCCGGGAGCGCAGGTCCCGTTCAATGGCGGTGTAATCGGCCACGGTCAGCTCGATATCTCCCCGCGCCAGCAGACTTTCCTGGACCTCGTCAATGATGATGTTGCTTGGATCAATTTCGATCGCCTGTAAATAGGCGTGGCCGATTTGGATGGTAACCGTCTTTCTGTCCCTGTCCTGTATCACGTTGGATGGGGAGAGGCGGTCCAGATCCACAACGAAGTATCCCGTCCCGGTGTAGGACACATCCTGCGTCTTCTTCATAAAGTCGAAGTCGAGCTGCTTGATGAGGCGGTCCGTCAGCTTTGTGGTGACTGTGCCGCTTTGGGTGCTGACGATCAGCTTTCTGGTTTCGTTTTGACCGGAGAGGATAACGTCGGAAAAATTGACCTCCACGCCGCTGGACGGAAGGTAAATCCTGTCCAGATCGATCTGCTCAATGCCGTCGGAAACCGGCGTATGTAAAGGGCCGGCGCCATGGGTGCATCCCCAGATGATGACGGCGAGGAACAGCACGAAAAGCACAGCGGCCATAATATTCAAAACTTTTTGCCGATGTTTCATGGCGTTTTCTCCCCTATAGAGACAAGCTGAGAATCGGGTTTGGGACCGGCTTCCGGACCAGGCCTGCGGCGCCTTCCCGTGGACCGGATGGGCGGCATGGGAATCACGATTTGAAACAGCTCCCCAAGGATCCATTTGAGGACAAAAAACGTGAGCAGGGGCATGAGGCAGTTGGTCAGGATCAGGATGGCGATGGAATTCATACATCTGCGAATGGTGTTCTGGAAATGGCGCATGAGGTCGGCGATCCCGTGGACGGCAGTTTGGAACAGGTCCGACAGCTTTTCAAATATGGTCTTATCTTCTGTGCTTCCGTCCATGGCTTCGTTCAGCTTTTCGGACCCATCTTCCGTTTCTTCGATGGTGTCATTGACATATGCCGTGAGGTCGGAGGCAACGATGTTGGTGATATGGGTGCTGCAAGGAACGACAAACGCCACAGCCAGGCCAAGGACACACAGCCGGATTGCCAAGCTTTTCAGGATATCCCTTTTTGTAGCGATGAACAGGATCCCGACGAGACAGGCCAGCGGGACCAGAATGGTAAACGCCGCTTTGATTCCGTACTGGATCAGGATCTTTTCCAAAAACAAAACCACGAGGATCGCCACAAAATAGGTGTTCATGTCCGCCAGGCTGTCCGCCAAAGGCGTCGCAAAGTCATCCGGCAGCGCGGAAATGGCCAGGGAGGTGGCGAGGGTAGCCGCCGAGAATTTCATCACGGTATTGCTGCTGTCCTCTACGCTTTCAAGCGAGCCCTTGACAAAATTGGACTCCGGAAGCTTTGTTGCGGCGACGAAAAAGGAAAGCGCGGCGGCGAGGAGCAGCGCCAGGATCTTGATGGCCAGAGCGGCGTGCTTTTCGGACAGCATAGATGGCATACGGTTTCCCTCCTTGTATCGGTCGGCCTGTGAACGGCATTTAAAAATTCAATCATATCATACCACAAGTGCTGGGAAAGCACAATATTCAGCAGATCCTGTTAAACGGATCCCGACGTTGGAAGCTTGCCGGGGGAATTAAAAATTCACAATGACTTGCCGCCGCCCCTAATAAGGAAATCCCCCGAAGCCGCTGCGGCATCGGGGGTTTGGGGGTTTTTAACGCTTGGAGAACTGGGGCGCGCGGCGGGCGGCCTTGAGGCCGTACTTCTTACGCTCCTTCATGCGCGGATCGCGGGTGAGGAAGCCGGCGGCCTTCAGGGCGGGGCGGAACTCAGGGTCCATCTCCAGCAGGGCGCGGGAGATGCCGTGGCGCAGGGCGCCGGCCTGGCCGGTGACGCCGCCGCCGGTGACGGTGGCGGTGATGTCCACCTTGCCCAGGGTGTTGGTGGTGTTCAGGGGCTGGCGGACCACCATCTTCAGGGTCTCCAGGCCGAAGTACTCCTCGATGTCCCGGCCGTTGATGGTGATGGAGCCGGTGCCGTTGGGGAACAGATGGACGCGGGCGACGGAGGACTTCCGGCGGCCGGTGCCATAGTGGTAAGGCTTCTTGCTCTTATACATATTCCGTTACCTCCTTATTCCACGGTCCAGGTCTCGGGCTTCTGGGCGGCGTGGGGATGGCTGTCGCCGCGGTAGATCTTCAGCCGGGTGAGAGAATCCTTGGTGACGATGTTGCGGGGCATCATGCCGCGCACGGCCAGGCGCATGGCCAGCTCGGGCCGCTGCTGCATCAGCAGGCGGTACTTGGTCTCCTTCAGGCCGCCCACCCAGCCGGAGTGGGTGCGGTAATACTTCTGCTCCAGCTTCTTGCCGGTGAGGACGGCTTTCTCGGCGTTGATGACGATGACGAAGTCGCCGCAGTCGGCGTGGGGGGTGTACTCGGGCTTGTGCTTGCCCCGCAGGATGGTGGCGGCGGCGACAGCGGTCTTGCCCAGCGGCTTGCCGGCGGCATCGAGCACATACCACTTGCGCACGATGTTACCCTTGTTTGCCATAAAGGTAGACATTTCTGGTTTCCTCCGTTTATGTTGAAATTTGTTTGAACATAGGATAGCTCCCCTTTACAACGGGGAGCATGGTGTATTATAATGCGGAAAAGCGGGCCTGTCAACCAAAACCCGGAAATTTTTTTAGTTAATTTAAAAATTCTTCGATATTCTTTTGAAAACGCTGAAATGCTCTGTTATGCTCGCTTTGATATTTTCCTTTTTTGAGGAGGGACTGCCGTGCAGATGATCCTGTCCTACCTGCGCCGCTGCGTGGAGGACTACGACATGATCCAGCCCGGCGACCGGATCGCTGTGGGCGTGTCCGGCGGCAAGGACTCGCTGGTGCTGCTGTACGCCATGGCCAAGCTGCGGGAATTTTATCCCGCGCCCTTCGAGCTCCACGCCGTCACCGTCCACCCCGGCGCGCCGGGGATGGACTTCTCCCCGGTGGCGGCGCTGTGCGGGGAGCTGGGGGTGGAGTACCATCTGGTGCAGACGGAGATCTTCCACATCATCTTCGACCTGCGCAAGGAGAAGAACCCCTGCTCCATGTGCGCGAAAATGCGCCGGGGGGCCATGCACAACGCCCTGAAGGAGCTGGGCATCAATAAGGTGGCCCTGGGCCACCACCGGGACGACGCGGTGGAGACCTTTTTCCTCTCCCTGTTCTACGAGGGGCGGCTGTCCTGCTTCCAGCCCGTGACCTGGCTGGACCGCATGGGCATCACCCAGATCCGTCCCCTGCTGTACTGTGGGGAGGGGATGGTGCGGGGGGCGGCGCGGCGGTACGGCCTGCCGGTGGTGCACAACCCCTGCCCCGCCGACGGGAACACCAGGCGGCAGGAGGTGAAGGAGCTGGTGTCGGCGCTGTCCAAGGATTATCCCAAGCTGAAGGACTACGTGTTCGGCGCCATGCAGCGCCTGCCCCTGCCAGAGTGGGGGCCGGTGGGAGGCGGGCGGCGGCTGCGCCGCCGGGGAATGGAGGATGGCCATGCTGAATAAGATTTTCAACCCGGACAACGCCTTTTTCCGGGTGATGGGCGTGCTGGTGGACGTGTTCGCCTTCAGCCTGATGTGGCTGGTGTGCGCCGCCACGGTGGTGGGGCTTGGCCCGGGCACCACGGCCCTGTACGACGCCATGGCCCGCTGCCTGAGTAAGGGGAACACCGGGGGATACCTCCGCTTCTGGTCGTCGCTCAAGGCCAACTTCAAGGTGGGCTGCCTGGCCGGGCTGCTGGTGGTGGCCGCCGGGTACGGGCTGTCAAAGCTCAACGCCGTGCTGTACGCCCAGGCGCTGGGGGGCGGGGCCATGATCGTGGTGTTCCTGTTTTTCCGGCTGCTGCTGGTGGTGCTGTGCGGGACGGCGGCGTGGATCTTCCCGGTGCTGTCCCGGTTCACCTTTGGGGTGGGGGGGCTGCTGGCGGCCAGCGCGAAGCTGGCCCTGGCCCACCCGCTGGTCACGGTGGCCCTGGGGGTGCTCACCGGGGCGTGCGTCTGGGTGAGCTATGTCTACTGGCTGCCGGCGCTGGTGCTGCCCTACCTGTGGGCCCGGGCGGCGGCGCCCCTGCTGGAGCGGGTGTTCAAGCCCTTTATGGAGGCTCAGGGGGAGGCGTAAGGGGCGGGACGCC
>CATLEJ010000094.1 GCA_949916125.1 uncultured Oscillospiraceae bacterium | reverse complement strand
CGCTGCTGCAGCTCGCGGTGCATTACCTGGCCTATAAGCTGGTGGCTGCTTTGGCAGCCACGCTGGGGGACGGGCCGGTGTGCGGACTGGTGGACCGCATCGGCGGGGCCTTCGGCTTGGTGCTTGGCATGACGGGGGCGTGCTGCCTGCTGCTGCTCATCGCGCTGGTGTCCTGCATATCGGTGGCTGCCGCATGATGGGGCCGATACGGCAGTGGCTGCTGGGGGTCGCCTGCACCGCCATCGTGCTGGCGGTGGCGGAGGGCCTTGTCCCCAAGGGCAGCGTAAAGAAGGTGTGCCGCCTGGCAGGGGGGCTGGCCCTGCTGCTGGCGGTGGTGGGCCCGGTGCTCCGGCTGGACGGGGAGCTGCTGTCCCGGACGGTGGAGGAATACCGGGCGTCCATTCAAACCTGGGAAGTGGAGCTGGAAGAAAAAAATAATTTGATTTACCAAACCATCATAGAGGGGAATGCCGCCGCATATATTGTGGACAAGGCGGAGGAAATGGGCATTGCCTGTCAGGCGGAGGTGACCTTTTCTTATGATGAGAACGGCGTGCCCTGCCCCTGGGAGGTCACCGCCTGGGGCGTCTGGACAGGCGGGCGGCAAGAGACCCTGGCCCGGCTGCTGGAGGACGACCTGGGGGTGCCCCGCCAGCGGCAGCACTATGAGGAGAAGGAGCCATGAAGTTTCAGTGGAAGCCCCCGTCGGGGCCTGTGTGGAAGCTGCTGGACCAGTACAAATATGTGCTGATCGTAATTGCCGCCGGGATTATCCTGCTGCTGTGGCCGTCAGGGGAGAAAAAGGGGGAAGAAGAGGCTGCCGGCGCGGAGATTCCCCAGGACTCCTTCGACCTGGAGGCCCTGGAAGAAAAGCTGTCCCGCACCCTCTCCCAGATCGATGGGGCAGGCAAGGTGACCGTGACGCTCACCGTCAGAAGCGGGATGGAGCAAGTACTGGCCTCCGACCGCACCACCTCCGTCACGGAGCGGGGGAGCAGCGTGGAAGAGGAGACCGTGCTGGTCGGCTCTGGCTCGGGGCAGGAGGTGGTGCCGCTCACCCGGCGGTATCCCACGTTCCAGGGGGCGCTGGTGGTGTGCGAAGGGGCGGACGATACGGAGCTGCGGCTGACGATTACGCAGGCGATATCCGCGCTCACCGGGCTGGGCACAGACCGGATTACGGTGTGCAAGGGGGGAGGCTGACCTCCCCAAACAACAAATCATGGAGGGCAGAGCAATGAGTGTTTGGAAACGGAACGCGGTGGTAGTGGCCATTGTCCTGTTTGTGGGGGCGGCGGTATACCTGAACTGGTCCTACGGCAAGGAGGCGGCGGACAGCGGCGGCAACGACGGCGAGGGCGGCAAGCTGCTGGGCCAGACTACGCTGGTCAACGGGGAGAACGGCAAGGACGACAAGAGCGGAACGGGCGGGAAAACCCCCGGTAGCCAGGCCAGCGCCAACCCCAGCGCCTCCCCCAGCGGGGAGCCTGAAGGCACGGTGTCCACGGGGTACTTCGCGTCGGCGCGGCTGAATCGGCAGCAGGCCCGGGACAGCGCCCTGGCCCTGCTCCAGCAGGCGGCCTCCGATGAGAACGCGCAGCAGACCATGCTGGACGAGGCCAACGCCTCCATCCAGGCCATGGCGGCGTTTACCATGTCGGAGGCCCAGGTGGAAAACCTGGTCACCGCCAAGGGCTATGGCGACTGCGTGTGCTTTATCGGGGAAAACAGCGCTACCGTTGTCGTATCGTCCACCGCAGATGGGCTGAGTGAGACGGACATTGCCAAAATCTCGGAAATCGTCATGAAGGAAACCAGTCTCGCCGCCACCAAAATTACCATCATCGAAGCGGAACCTTAACCGTGAAAAAGAGGATTGTATTTTTGCCGCCGGGGTGATATAATACCTCCAACCTGAAAAAAGGAGCGTGAGGCGTTATGGCCGAAGGCAGGGAATATATCTCCCATGAGAGCGAGCTGGGCAGCGTCAGCATTTCCGAGGAGGTGCTGGCGGTCATTGCGGCGGCGGCGGCGGTGGACGTGGAGGGCGTGAGCTGTCTTGGCTCAGGCCTGAGCAGCGACGTCACCGCCACGGCAAACCGCAAGGCGCTGACCAGGGGCGTCCGCCTGTGGGTGGAGGACGAGAAGGTGACGGTGGAGCTGTCCATCCTGGTGCGGTACGGCTATGTGGTGACCGATGTGGCCCGGGCGGTGCAGGACGCGGTGTTCAGCGCCGTGGAAAACACCAGCGGGCTGAGCGTGGCCTGCGTCAACGTGGCCGTTGTGGGCGTGACCTTCCAGAAATAAAACGGACGGGAAATCCATTTGAGCCGGGCTTTTGGCCCGGCTCCTTTTCCGTCCGTTTTTGATTTGAAAAGAAGTGTTTTCTTTTTGCCGGCTTGCGTGTATAATACAATGGATATACAAAAATGGGATGTTGTGCCCAGAGAGAGAAATACCGGCGGATCTGCCGGGAAAGGATGATCCTTCCATGAACAGAAGCACCGCCCGTGAAATCGCCGTTCACCTCGCCTTTGAGCTGGCGTTTTCCAGTGAGAGGGCCGAAACGCTGCTGGAGCGGGAATTGACCCCGGAGGCCTTTGCCGCCCGCAGCCGGGACGAGGAGCTGTACGCCCAATTCCCCGGCGAGGGGGAGCTGAACTATATGACCACCCTGGTCCGTGGGGTGGGCAGCCATGGGGCCGAGCTGGACGGCTACATCGAAAAGTACGCCAGGGGCTGGAAGTTCTCCCGGATCGACCGGGTGGCCGCCGCCATCATGCGGGTGGCCATGTATGAGATCCTGTATATGCCGGACATCCCCAATGGGGCCGCCATCAATGAGGCGGTTGAGATCGCCAAAAGGTATGTGGACGACGATGTGGTAAAGTTTATCAACGGCATTTTGGGCTCCTTCGTGCGCGCGGAGCTGCCGGATCAGGGGTGAGGGGCATGAGTACGCAATGCCTGGGTTTTGATACCAGCAATTATACCACCTCCGCCGCCGTGTTTGGCGGCGGGACGGCGGAAAACCGGGGCAGGCTCCTGACGGTGCCGGAGGGGGTGCTTGGCCTGCGGCAGAGCGACGCCCTGTTCCAGCACGTCAAGCGGCTGCATCTGATGGTGGAGCAGCTCCGGTCCGACGGGGCTCTCGGCGGGATTGCCGCCGTGGGGGCCTCCACCCGGCCCAGGGAGGTGGAGGGCTCCTATATGCCCTGCTTCCTGGTGGGGGAGGGGGAGGGCCGCGCCCTGGCCGCGGCGCTGGGCGTGCCGTTCTATCCGTGCTCACACCAGCAGGGGCATATCGCGGCGGCGGCCTGGTCCGCGGGCCGGGAGGATCTTCTGGACAAGCCCCACCTGGCCTGGCATTTATCCGGCGGCACCACTGAGCTGCTGCGGGTGGAGCCGGAGGGCTGCTCCGTCAAAGCGGAGGTAGTGGGCGGCACCAGCGATATCGCCGCGGGGCAGCTCATCGACCGCACCGGGGTGCTGCTGGGCCTGCCTTTCCCGGCAGGCAAGGCGCTGGACGCAATGTATGACGAGGCGGACGCCGGCTTAGACTACCGGGTGAAGCTGAAGGATCTCACGTTTTCCCTGTCCGGCATGGAAAACCAGGTAAAAGCCCTGCTGGAGAAGGGGGAAAAGCCCGCCAACATCGCCCGGTTTGCCATTGATACCATTTCCGGGGTTATCCTGCGGGCCACCAGGGAGGCGCAAAAGCGTTGGCCGGGCCTGCCGGTGCTGTGCTCCGGCGGGGTGGCCTCCAACCGGCAGATCCGCGCCGCCATGGAGCGGGGGTGCGGCGTGGTATTCGCGCAGCCCCGGTACTCCACCGACAACGCCCTGGGGGTGGCAATTCTCGCCCATCGGGCGCTGGAGCGGGGGGCGGAGGGATGAACCTGTCCGGGATTCCCGTCTATACCGTCTCCCAGGTAAACAACTATGTCAAGTCGCTGATGGATGAGGATGAACTGCTCACCGGGCTTCTGGTGCGGGGGGAAATCTCCAATTATAAATGCTATCCATCGGGGCACCACTATTTTTCCCTGAAGGACGCCCAGGGCGCCCTGCGGTGCGTCCTGTTCCGCGGGGACGCGGCCCGGCTGCGTTTCCGCCCCGTCAACGGGATGGAGGTGGTGGCCTTTGGGCGGGTGTCCGTATTTCCCAGGGACGGGGCGTACCAGCTCTATTGTACCGAGCTGCTGCAGGATGGCCGGGGGGCGTTGGATGAGGCGTTTGAACGGCTGCGCCGCCGGCTGGCGGAGGAGGGGCTGTTTGACCCGGGGGCCAAGCAGAAGCTGCCGCGGTATCCGAACAAAATCGCGCTGGTCACCTCCCAGGCGGGGGCGGCGGTACGGGATATGCTGCGTATCCTGAAAGCCCGGTGGCCGCTGGCGGCGGTGCTGATCGCCCCGGTCCGGGTTCAGGGAGAGGCGGCGGCCGGAGAGATCGCGGCCGCCATCCACCGGCTGAACAACCGGGCGGATCTTGACCTCATCATCGCCGGCCGCGGGGGAGGATCCCGGGAAGACCTGTGGGCCTTTAACGAGGAGGTGGTGGCGCGGGCCATTGCCATCTCCAATATCCCGGTGATCTCCGCCGTGGGCCACGAGCCGGATGTGACCATTGCGGATTATGTGGCGGACGTTCGGGCGGCCACGCCTTCCAACGCCGCCGAGCTGGCCGTGCCCGACCGGGTCGACGAGCAGGCGCGTCTGGAGCAGCTGTCCGGACGGCTGGCCCGGAGCCTGCAGGCCCGGCTGCACACGGCCCGGCGGGAGCTGGAACGGCTGAAGTCCGCGCGGGCACTGCAAAATATGAAGGCGCCGATTGAGGACCGAAGGGCGCAGCTGTCCGGCCTCCGCCGCCGGATGACGCTGGCCATGCAGGCCAAAACAGGGCACAGCCGCCAGCTTCTTGAGGTGCGGGCCCAGCGGCTTCCTGGTGCGCTGCTTGTCCGCCTGTCTGAGGAACGGGGGAGGCTGAGCAGGCTGGCCGCGGGGCTAGACGCCCTGAGCCCCCTGAAGGTACTGGGACGGGGGTACGCCATCGCCCGGCGGGGGCACGATGTGGTGGCGTCCGTTTCGGAGGTGCGGCCGGGGGATGGGCTGGACGTGCTGGTGTCGGACGGCGTGCTGAGCTGCGAGGTAAAAGAGAAGGAGGAGAGGATATGGCGGTGAAAAAGCCGTCCTTTGAGCAGGCCATGGGCCGGTTGGAAGAAATTGTGGGGCTGCTGGAACGGGGGGAGTGCGGCCTGGACCAGTCCCTGAAGCTGTTTGAGGAAGGGGCCAAGCTTGCCGGCCAGTGCGAGGAGCTGCTGGGAAAGGCCGAGCAAAAGGTAACCCTCCTGCTGGCCGACGACCGGGAAGTTCCCTTTGAGGGAGAGGGAGAGTGACGATGGAATTTGAACAGGCATACCAGTCCGCGCTGGCCCTGGTGGAGCAGGAGCTGGCGGGCTGCTTTTTGGAGGAAGGCCCCCACGACAAACTGCTGGACGCCATGCGCTATAGTCTGCTGGCGGGGGGCAAGCGGGTGCGCCCCGTGCTGGCGCTGAAATTTTGTGAGGCCCTGTGTGGGAGCATGGAACCGGCGCTGGATTATGCCTGTGGAGTAGAAATGCTTCACACCTATTCCCTCATCCACGATGACCTGCCCTGTATGGACAACGATGAGCTGCGCCGGGGGAAACCCACCTGCCATGTGAAATACGGCGAGTGGCTGGCCTTGCTGGCAGGGGACGCCCTGCAGGCCGCGGCGTTTGAGCGGCTGGCCTCGTCCTCCCGGGCCACCCCGGCGGCCAATGGGCGGGCCTGCGCGGTGCTGGCAAAGGCGGCGGGATGTGCCGGGATGTGTGCGGGGCAGTACCTGGACATTGCGGACGAGGGGCGTCAGCTTGATGTGGACCGGCTCACCCAAATCCATCTGTGGAAAACCTCCGCGCTGCTGAAGGCGGCCTGCCTGCTGGGGCTGACCGCCTCGCCGGAGGAGCCGTCCCCGGAGCAGTGGGCGGCGGCAGAGCGCTATGCCGGGGAGCTTGGGCTGGCCTTCCAGATCCGGGACGATATGCTGGATGTGGAGTCCACCCCGGAGGAGCTGGGCAAGCCCATCGGATCCGACGCGGACAACGGAAAGACCACCTTTGCCTCGCTGTACGGCCTGGACGAGTGTTCCCGCCTGGTGGCGGAGCATACGCGGCGGGCCCAGGAGAGTATTTCGGGCGTATTCCGGGACACGGAATTTTTGTCGCGGCTTGCGCAGTCGCTGGCCGGCCGGAAAAACTGACGCGAAGGGAGAAACCAGGATGGTAAACAAAATTCTGCTGATTTCGGTGTCCTCCTGGGCCATCGCCCAGGTGCTGAAGCTGCTGATTTCTGCGGCGGTTTACCACAAGTTCGACCTGAACTACCTGTTCACCGGCGGCGGTATGCCCAGCTCCCACTCCGCGCTGGTGTGTTCTTGCGCCGTCTCCACGGCATTCGACGCGGGTCTCAGTTCCCCGGTGTTTGCGGTTTCGGCGGTGATGGCATTTATTGTGATGTACGATGCCGCCAACGTCCGCCTGGAAACCGGGAAACAGGCCCGGGTGCTCAACCAGCTCATGCGCGGCTGGGGCGAGGGCAGGCCGGAGGTGTTTGAGGCGGAGCTCAAAGAGCTGATCGGGCACACGCCCCTTCAGGTGGCGATGGGCGCTGTCTTGGGGGTTGCCGTGGGGGTCGGGGGCAGCCTGCTCTGGATCGGATAGGGGGTTGGCTCCCTCTATATTGAAGCGGAAGGCCGGGAGTGTCGAGATTTTTTCGCCCAGACCGTGCGTTCGGATGACGACAGATTCAAAGGAAGGGGAAGGTCCATGATCCCGGAACGACTAAACGAAATTACCGATTTGCAGGCCCGGATGCTGTGCGACCAGCTTCGGGAACGGATTGTGGACAGTGTTTCCAAAACCGGGGGCCATCTGGCGTCCAGCCTGGGGGTGGTGGAGGCCACTGTGGCCGTCCACCGGGTGTTTGATTTGGAGACAGACCGTCTGGTATTCGATGTGGGGCACCAGTGCTACGCCCACAAAATCCTCACCCGGCGGGACGGCCAGATGGACAGCCTGCGCACCCTCGGCGGGCTGTCCGGTTTTCCAAAGCCCAGAGAGCACCGGGCGGACGCCTTTATCGCGGGCCACGCGTCCAACGCCGTATCGGTGGCGCTGGGGATGGCCCGGGCCAGGACCCTGAACGGCGAGTCTTACAGCGTGCTGGCCATGCTGGGGGACGGCGCCATGACCGGGGGGTTGGCCTACGAGGGCCTGTCCGATGCGGGGCAAAGCGGGGAGCAGCTGGTGGTAATCCTAAACGACAATGGAATGTCCATTACCAAAAATGTGGGCGGCGTTGCCCAGCACCTGGCCCAGCAGCGGCTGAAGCCCCAATACCTGCAGTTCAAAAAAGTTTACCGCAGGGCCACCAGTCTGACCGCGGTGGGCCGTGGCCTGTACCGTTTTACCCACCGGACCAAACAGGCCGTGAAAAATGCCGTGCTCCATTGCAGTATGTTTGAGGATATGGGATTTACATATCTCGGCCCCGTGGACGGCCATGATGTGAACTATCTCACCCGGCTGCTGCGATATGCCAAAGAGCTGAACTGCCCGGTCCTGCTCCACATTAAGACTGTAAAGGGAAAAGGCTATCCACCCGCGGAAAAGGAACCGGACAAGTTCCACGGGGTAGGGCCCTTCCGGAAGGAGGACGGCGTGCCGCTGGAAAGCCATGGGGAGAGCTTTTCCTCCGTGTTCGGGCAGACCATGTGCGAGCTGGCCGCGGAACGGGGAGATGTGGCGGCGATAACTGCCGCCATGCGCGGCGGCACCGGGCTGGACCGCTTTGCCCGGGAGTACCCGGACCGGTTTTTTGACGTTGGCATCGCGGAGGGGCACGCTGTGGCTATGGCCGCGGGAATGGCGAAGCAGCGGATGGTTCCGGTGGCGGCCATCTACTCCACTTTTTTGCAGCGGGCCTATGATATGCTGATCCATGACGTGGCCATCCAGGGGCTCCATGTGGTGTTCGGCGTGGATCGTGCGGGGCTGTCCGGGGAGGACGGGGAAACCCACCACGGGGTCTTTGACACCGCCTATCTCAGCTCCGTGCCCGGTATGAAAATTTACTGCCCCGCCAGCTTTGCGGAGCTGCGGGCCATGCTCCGCTATGCGGTGGAAAAGGTGCGCGGCCCGGTAGCGGTGCGCTACCCCAAGGGGGGCGAGGGGACGTTTCAGGGACTGTGCGGGATTGAGGGCGCCAGTGTGGTGCGGCCCGGCACAGATGTCACCATCGCCGCCTATGGCACGATGATTAACGAAGCGCTGGCTGCGGCAGAGCTGCTGGAAAATAAGGGCGTATCCGCCCAGGTGGTCAAGCTGAACAGCATTTCGCCGCTGGATGTGGACGCCGTGGCCGCCTGTGCCCAAAAGACTGGTCGGCTGGTGGTGGCGGAGGAATGCGTGGACGCCGGATGCGTGGGCCGCAGGCTGGCGGCTGAGCTGGCCCTGCGGGGCGGGCCGGGGATCAGGCTGGCCCTGGTCAACCTGGGCAACCGGTTTGTCCAGCATGGGACGGTGGCAGAGCTGCGGCAGCTCTGCGGCATTGACGGGGCTTCTATCTGCCGCAGGGCGATGGAGGTAACCGGACATGGCTAAGAAACGTGTGGATCTCCTTTTGGTGGAGCAGGGGCTTGCAGACAGCCGTCAGAAGGCGCAGGCGCTGATTATGGCCGGGCAGGTCTATGCCGGGGAGCGCCGGTGCGACAAGCCTGGGATGACACTGGATGGGGGGACGGCACTGGAGCTCCGGGGCCAGGCGATGCCCTATGTGAGCCGCGGGGGTTTGAAGCTGGAAAAGGCCATGAGATCCTTTCCCATCACCCTGAAGGGCAAAACCGCCGCCGATATCGGCGCCTCCACCGGAGGCTTTACCGACTGTATGCTGCAAAACGGCGCGGCTCGGGTGTATGCCGTGGATGTGGGCTATGGGCAGCTCGCCTGGTCCATTCGGAATGACCCGAGGGTGGTCTGCCTTGAGCGTACCAACGCCCGGTACCTCACCAGGTCGCAGATTCCGGAACCGCTGGATTTTGCGTCCATCGACGTGTCCTTCATCTCGCTGGGTCTGATTCTGCCCGCGCTGCGCCCGCTCCTGAAGGACGGGGGCGAGGTGGCCGCGCTGGTGAAGCCCCAGTTTGAGGCTGGGCGGGAAAAGGTGGGCAAAAAGGGCGTCGTGCGCGACCCGGCGGTACACCTTGAGGTGCTGGAACAGTTTCTGTTCCACGCGCAGCAGTCGGATTTTTCTGTGAAGGGGATTGACTTTTCACCGATTCGGGGACCGGAGGGAAATATTGAATATCTTGGGTTTCTGCGAACCGGGGCCGGGGAGGATGTCCCCGCGGATTTGAAGGAGCTGGTTCGCCGGTCCCACGATGCGCTGAAAGGAGGGGGACAATGAAAGTGGTATTGAGCCCCAACCCCTACCGGGACAGGGGGCTGCGCGCGGCGCAGTTTGCCCGACGGGTGCTGGAGCGCAGCGGTGTGGATACCGTGACCTGCCTCCCCTTTGAGGTGGACGAGGGCAGCCGGCTTGAGCTGCCCGCCGACCTGCCCCTGGGCAGGCTGGCCCAGGAGTTGGAGGGCGCCGGGGTTTTAGTGTGCTTCGGCGGGGACGGCACCATCCTCCACGCGGCCAGAGAGGCCACTGCCCGGAACGTTCCCGTGCTGGGGGTCAATCTGGGCAGCATCGGCTTTATGGCGGAGCTGGAACAGAACGAGCTGTCCCTGCTGTCCCGGCTGGCCAGCGGTCGGTTTGGCGTGGAACGGCGGATGATGCTGGACGTGACGGTCCGCCGGGAGGGCCGCCCAATGTTCACCGAGACGGCGCTGAACGACGCGGTCATCACCAAGGGCGCGGTGGCACGGGTGCTGGATCTGGAGGTGACCGGGGACCGGGTGGTGATCTCATCCTTTTCCGGGGACGGGCTGGTGGTGTCCACCCCGACGGGCTCCACCGCCTACTCCATGGCGGCGGGCGGGCCCATTGTGGAGCCCACCGCGGAAAATATCATCATTGCCCCCATATGCGCCCACTCTCTCCACGCTAAACCGTTTGTATTGGACAGCGCACGGCTGGTGGGCGTGCGAATCGCGCCGGGGAGCAAAAAAACCGCCTATCTGTCGGTGGACGGCGGGCGGGCCTTCCGGGTACAGCCCGGAGACTGGGTGGAGTGCCGCCGTTCCCGGCAGTTTACCCGACTGGTGAAGCTCACCGGGCGGAGCTTCTATGAGCGCATCAACCAAAAATTAGGAAAGGCGTGAGCGGGATGAAATCCAGGCGTCAGGCGGAAATTTTGCGCATCATCACCGAGCAGGACATCGAGACCCAGGAGGAAATGCTGGAAAACCTGCGCAGGTGCGGCATCCATGCCACCCAGGCCACCATTTCCCGGGACATCAAAGAGATGAACCTGGTTAAGCAGCCCACGGACGGCGGGGTATACCGCTATGTGGTGGCCATGGAACAGCCCGGCCAGCGGGCCTTCGCAGGACGGCTGAAGGATATCTTTAAAGAGGGCGTCACCTCCTGCGCCGCAGCCCAGAATATTGTGGTGGTGAAAACCATGCCCGGCCTGGCCCCGGCGGCGGCATCCGCGCTGGACGGCATGGAAATTGACGGTTTCCTGGGTTCCCTGGCCGGGGACGACACTGCTGTGCTGATTATGAGCAACAACAAGACGGCGGAGGGGCTCTGCCGGGACATCGAGTCTATGCTGGAATGAGGGGGACGGAGTATGCTCTCCTTGCTTCATATTGAAAATATCGCGGTGATTTCTCAGGCGGACATCACCTTTGACCGCGGCTTTAATGTACTGACCGGCGAGACGGGGGCGGGCAAATCCATTGTGATCGACGCCATCGGCGCCATCATGGGGGAGCGCACCAGCCGGGACCT
>CATLEJ010000093.1 GCA_949916125.1 uncultured Oscillospiraceae bacterium | reverse complement strand
CGCTGGGCGCAGGCCTCCAGCAGCTCCAGGCCGGTGAGCCGGGGCATTTTGATGTCGCAGACCACGATGTCCGGGCGGCGGCTCCCCACCAGCTCCAGGGCCTGCTGCCCGTCCCGGGCGGCGCCGTAGACAGTGCAGCCCAGCCGTTCCCAGTCCAGCATGGATTGCAGGCCGGAGAGGATGATGGGCTCATCATCGGCCAATAGGACGCGGTACATAGGCACCCTCCTGTTCTCTCAGGCTTCCTTTGCGACACGGACATAGAGCTTGGTGTATTCCCCGGCCACGCTCTCCACGGTGATCCCCGCCCGTTTGCCGTAGGCCAGCTTTAGCCGCCGGTTTACATTGCCCAGGCCGATGCCTGTCATGGAGGCCTGGTCCGGCGCGTCCCCGGGCCGGAGCGCGGCGGCGGCCTGCTCGGCGGTCATGCCCACGCCGTCGTCGGTGATGGTGAGCACCAGCAGATCCCCTTCCTCGAAGGCGTCCACCGTGATGGTGCCGAAGGAGCCCTTGGGCACCACGCCGTGGAAAATGGCGTTTTCCACCAGGGGCTGGAGGGTGAACTTGATGACTTTGTACCGGCGCAGCTCCGGGGGCACGGTACACACATACTCGAAGGAGCCCATATAGCGGATGGACTGGATGCTGACGTAATCGTCCAGCAGGGCCAGCTCATCCTCCAGGGGGATCTTGTCCGACACCCCCTTGCTGATGTTGCGCAGCAGGTTCACCAGGCTCTTGACCAGCTTCTCGATACCGGTATTCTTCTGCACCACCGCCATCCAGTGGACGGAGTTCAGCGTATTGTAGAGGAAGTGGGGGTTGACCTGGGACTGGAGCAGGTCCATCTCGATCCGGGCTCGCTCGTCGTGCAGGGCGATGGTCTCGGACAAGAGCTGCTGGAAGCCCAGCCCCAGCTCGTTGAGCCGGGCGCCGATCTCCCCCATCTCGCTGCGGGGCTTTTCCAGCTCCGGGTCGAAGGAGTAGTCGTTCAGGGCGATGCGGTTGATCTTCTCCGTGATGCGGCGGATGGGGGTGGTGATGTAGTGGGTGAGCAGGCTGAGGATAAATACGGCGATGAGGACGATCATCAGGATCACCGTCACCGCGGAAAACAGGATCTCGTGGTTGTCGGCCTGGAGCCGGGTCAGGTTGATGCAGCTGGACAGCACCAGGTCCTGGTCGTCCAGGGGGTAGTTTTGCAGGGCGTACGCCACGCCGCCGGACTCAAATTCGTCCCCGTGGGCGGCCTGGGCGGGCACGGCCTCCACCAGGGGGAGGGAGGCCGGCGTGGTGAGGCGGTTCCCCTCCGCCGTCTGGACAAAAAAGAGGTTCAGGTCATTATATGGGGCCAGCACGTCGGTGATGATCTTGGGGCTCAGCTCGATGTAGACATAGCCCAGCCGGTTGGAGGCGTACCCATACACCGGGAAGAACAGGGCAAAGCAGCTGGCCCCGTGGGGGTTCAGGGAGGGGTAGAGCCGCCGGAAGCCGGACGGCCCGGTCTCCTTCCAGTCCCGGAACTGCTCCGAGCCCAGCAGGTTGGACAGGTCCCGCAGGCTGCCGTCGTAGACGGTGACGGCGCTGACATACACGCCCTCCTCGTTGAACACCAGCAGGCGGTTGATGTAGCTGTCGATGGACGAGGTGCGCAGGTAGACGTTGATGGCGTTCTGGGCGCTGAGGGCGGCGGCCACCGCCCGGGGGGTGCCGGGGGTCTGGTTCAGGGCGTCGATCACCCGCCCGGAGTACCCGCAGTAGGCCTGGAGGGTGTGGACCTGGGCCAGGCTGTCGTCCAGCCGGGCGGCAATGGTGCCGGCGTTGAGCCGGTCGATCTGGGCGATCTTGTCGGAGATGATCCGCTGCATGGATTGGTAGAGGTACAGGCTGCTGCCCAGCCCCACGGCCACTACGCACAGCACCGTACACAGGATGATTTTGGAGCGGATGCCCCAATAGCGTTTTTTCTCCACCCCATTTGCCCCCTATCTTTCAACTATAAGTATACCGCATTTTTTTCGGCCGCGCAATTCGATTTGTAGAATAGTACAACTTTCGAGAATTTTTCAGCCCGATGGAAAACCATTGGCATAGATTCGTAATGGTTTTTTGTAGTTTTGGCCTTTTACACCCTGTCGGCGATGGGCTACAATACAGCCAAGGGAACTATCCCTCGCAAGACCACATCAGTATAGGAGTTGATAAGATGAAAAAGATTCTGTCTCTTGTCCTGGCGGGCGCCATGTGCCTGGGCCTGCTGGCCGGCTGCACCAGCGGCAAGCCCACCGAAACCAACCCTCCCGCCCCCGAAAAAACCGATCCCCCGGCCAGCACCCAGACCGACGCCCCCGCCGCCCCCACTGAGCCCGCCGAGCTCACCGGCACCCTGAAGGTGTCCGGGTGGGATATGGAGGTGTCCGGCAGCCTCTTTAAAGCCGTGATCGACGCCTTTACGGACGCCAACCCCGGCGTCACCGTTGAGGCCATCGACATCCCCTCCGCCGACTACGGCACCAAGCTGTCTGTCATGCTCAACGGCGGCAGCGAGGTGGACGTGTTCTGGGTCAAGGACGCCGACACCATTTACCCCATCGCCAACCGGGGCCAGATGGCCGACATGAACCAGTTCGTCACCCGGGACGGCATGGACCTGGGCATCTACAACGGCCAGGCCGAGGACTTCAACATCGACGGCAAACAGATCGGGATGCCCTTCCGCACCGACTACTACACCCTGTTCTACAACAAGGACATCTTTGACGCCGCCGGCGTGGACTACCCCTCCAACGACATGACCTGGACCGAGTTTGAGGAGCTGGCCAAAAAGGTCACCATCGGCGACGGCGTGGACAAGAAGTACGGCGCCTTCTTCCACACCTGGCAGGCCTGCATTCAGAACTGGGCCGTCCAGGACGGGCAGCACACCATCATGGACACCGACTACAGCTTCTTCAAACCCTACTACGAGATGGCCTTGCGGATGCAGAACGACGACAAGACCTGCATGGATTACGGCACCGTCAAGACCGCCAACCTCCACTACAGCGGCGTGTTTGCCGACGGCTCCGTGGCCATGATGCCCATGGGCACCTGGTTTGCCGCCACCATGATCGAGAAGGTCAAGTCCGGTGAGAGCTCCGTCAACTGGGGCATCGCCACTCTGCCCCACCCCGACAATGTGGAGGCCGGCTACGTGGTGGGCGCTACCACCCCCATCTGTATCAACGCCGCCAGCCCCAACCAGGATCTGGCCTGGGAGTTTGTGAAGTTCGTGTGCGGCGCTGAGGGCGCCGCCGCCGTGGCTAACCTGGGCGGCGTGCCCGCCCTGCTGGACAACGACACCCTGAAGGCGCTCACCAGCGTGGACGGCTATCCCGACGGTGCGCTGGAGGCCCTCCAGGTGAAGAACATGGTCCGCGACCGCCCCGTGGCCGACAAGGTCTCCGAGGTCAACCAGATGCTGGGCGAGCAGCACAGCCTCATCATGCTGGGCGAGAGCGACCTGGACACCGTCCTGGCCGACATGGGCGAGCAGTCCAAGTCCATCCAGGGATAACCATTCGCTTACTGTGCGAAGGGGCAGGACGCCAGTTCTGCCCCTTCGCCATATTCAAAGAATAGGAGGTAAACCCTATGGCGGTCAAGGAAAAGGCGGGCCGGGAGGCCCCGCCCGCCCCCAAGGGCGGCATGACCCTGAGACGGCGGCGGACGCTGGTGGGCCTGTCCTTCATCACCCCCAACTTTGTGGGATTTTTCGTACTCAACCTCATCCCCATCCTGTTTGCCCTGCTGCTGTGCTTCAACAAGTGGGACGGCTACAACCCCATGGAGTTCGTGGGGCTGGACAACTTCAAGTATATCTTCACCCACAAGGTATTCCAGCAGGCGGTGGTCAAGACCGTGATCTTCACCGTGTTCTCCGTGGTGATCACCATGCTGCTCTCCCTGGGGCTGGCGGTGCTGATCAACCAGAAGCTCAAGGGCATCGGCATTTTCCGCACCGCCATCTTCTTCCCCTACGTGGCCTCGGTGGTGGCGGTGGCCGCCGTGTGGCAGATGCTGTTCCAGAAAGACATGGGCCTCATCAACGAGATCCTCCGGGCTTTAGGGGTGGCGGACCCCCCAGGCTGGTTCGCCTCCACCAAGTGGGCCCTGCCCGCGGTGATCGTGGTGAACATCTGGAAGAACATGGGCTACTACATGATCATCTACCTGGCCGCCCTCCAGGACATCCCCACCTCCCTGGTGGAGGCCGGGATGATCGACGGGGCCAACGCCTGGCAGCGGTTCTGGCGCATCAAGTGGCCCCTGCTGCGCAACGCCACCTTCTTTGTGGCCATGATGCTCACCATCAACAGCTTCAAGTCCTTCGACCTGATCTACGCCCTCACCGAAGGGGGGCCGGGCACCGCCACCACCCTGCTGTCCCAGTACATCTACAACCAGTCCTTCGTCTCCTGGGATTACGGCCGGGCCAGCGCGGCGGCCATGGTGCTGTTCGCCATTGTGGCGGTGATCACCCTGTTCCAGTTCCGGCTGGAAAAGAAATTCTCGGACTAAGGGAGGGGGAGCCTTATGCTGAACAAGATACCCACCTGGAGAAAGGTGCTGCTGTACGCGGTGCTGATCCTGATCTGCGCCGTCACCCTGCTGCCCCTGGTGTGGATGCTCAGCGCCTCGCTGAAGCTGGACAAGGACGTGTTCCGCATCCCCATCGAGTGGATCCCCAGCGACCCGGCCTGGAGCAACTACCAGCGCATCTGGGAGCAGGTGCCCATGCTCCGCTTCACCTTCAACACCTTCAAGGTCACCATCATCACCACCATCATCCAGGTGTTCACCTGCTCCTTCGCGGCCTACGGCTTCGCCAAGTGCCAGTTCAAGGGGCGCAACCTGCTGTTCCTGATCTACGTGGCCACCATCGCCGTGCCCTGGCAGGTGTATATGCTGCCCCAGTACACCATGATGAACAACGTGTTCCACATGGTGGACACCCACGCGGTGCTCATCCTGCTCCACTCCTTCGACGCCTTCGGGGTGTTCCTCCTGCGGCAGTTCTGCATGGGCATACCCAATGAGCTGCTGGAGGCCGCCCGCATCGACGGCCTCAGCGAGTACGGCATCTACCGGCGGATCGTGCTGCCCCAGATGGGGCCGTCCATCGCCACCCTGGTGATCTTCACCTTTGTCAGCAACTGGAACGACTTCATGGGGCCCATGATCTACCTGAACAGCACCGAGCTGAAAACGGTGCAGCTGGGCATCCGGATGTTCATGGGCCAGTACTCCACCGAGTACGGCCTGATCATGGCCGCCAGCGTGGTGTCCCTGATCCCGGTGATCATCGTGTTCCTCATCTTCCAGAAGCAGTTTGTCCAGGGCATCGCCACCAGCGGCCTGAAGGGATGAGCGATCCCGCCGGGCGGGAAAAGATTGGGTGGACAGCTTCCTTTTTTTCAGGTATGATAGAATAGCTCTGATATAGAGGAGAGAACAGAAAACCAATCGCCGCGCCCACCCTGTGACGGGCGCGGCGATTGGGACTGATTGGAGGTCGATACGGGATGGAACGGTTTGATCTGCCGCTTCATCAAAACCCCCTGCGCACACGGGGGGACGTGGAGCGGGCCCTGTTGCAGCTTTTAGAGCCGGTGCGGGGCCGCTTTACCGCCGGGAACGCGGGGCTGAAGCTGGGGGCCCACGCTGCCCACTACGGGGAGGCCTCCGCCCGGATGGAGGCGTTTTCCCGGATGCTGTGGGGGCTGGCCCCCCTGTGGGCCGCCGGGGGCGGGGATGAGTGGCTCCCCCTGTTCCGGGCGGGGCTGGTGAACGGCACCGACCCGGAGCACCCGGCCTACTGGGGCAAGCCCTTTGACTGTGACCAGAAGATCGTGGAGATGGCGGCCATCGCCACCACCCTGATGCTGTGCGGGGAGCGGATGGCGTTCACCCCCCAAGAGGCGGAACGCCTCCACGGCTGGCTGGCGGGGGTGGAGGGGCTGCGGCTGCCCCAGAACAACTGGCTGTTTTTCCGGGTGCTGGTGGAGACCGCCTTCCGGCGCATGGGCTGGGAATGGAACGAGGCCCAGCTGAAGGAGGACCTGGCCAAGCTGGACGGCTGGTATCTGGGTGAGGGTTGGTACTGCGACGGCGAGCCCACCCAGATGGACTACTACATCCCCTTCGGGATGCACTACTACGGCCTGATCTACGCCTGGGCCATGGAGCGGGACGACCCGGGGCGGGCCCGTGTGTTCCGGGAGCGGGCGGCGGCATTCGCGCCGGACTTCCTCTACTGGTTTGAGGACGGCGGGCGGGCGGCGCCCTTCGGCCGCAGCCAGACCTACCGCTTCGCCCAGGGGGCCTTTTTCTCCGCCCTGGCCCTGGCGGGGGTGGAGGCGGCGCCCTGGGGCGTGATGAAATCCCGGGTGCTGGGCAACCTGCGGGACTGGCTGGCCCAGCCCATCTTTGACTCCGGCGGGCTGCTCACCGTGGGGTACGGCTACCCCAACCTGTTCATGAGCGAGGGCTACAACGCCCCCGGCTCGCCCTACTGGGCGCTGAAGGCCTTCCTGTGTCTGGCCCTTCGGTCGGATCACCCCTTCTGGGCCGCGGAGGAGGCCGCCCCCGCCCTGGAGCCCCTCCACGCCATCCCCCCGGCCCGGATGCTGGCCGCCCGGGACCGCACCCAGGTGCAGCTTTTCCCCGCCGGGCAGCACTGCGTCAACGAGCTGGGCAACTGCGCCGCCAAGTATGAGAAGCTGGTGTACTCCAGCCGGTTCGGCTTCTCCGTCCCCCGGGGGGACAGCCTGGAGGCGGGGGCCTTTGACTGCTGCCTGGCCGTGTCCGAGGTGGGGCGGAACCACTGGCGGATGCAGCGGGGCTTTGAGGAATTCCGCCTGGAAGGAAATCGGTACTGGCGGCGCTTCTCCCCCCTGCCCGGGGTGACGGTGGAGGTGACGGTGACCCCGGCCTTCCCCGCCCACCGGCGGGACTACGTGATCACGACAGACCGCCCCATCGACGCGGCGGACGGCGGCTTCGCCCTCCCCGCCGAGGACGGGGACGGGCGGCCCCTTGACCCGGACATGGTGGAGTGGGGGCCCCACGGCGTGGCGGTCCGCGCCCCCTGGGGGACGAGCGCCATCCGCTGCCTGTCCGGCGAGGGGGAGCCGGTGCTGGTGAAGGCGTGGCCCAACACCAACCTGCTCCATCCCCTCACCCGGATCCCCACGATCCGGCTGTCCCTGCCCGCGGGGACCCACGGCTTCACCACCCTGGTGACGGGGACGGTCCCCGAAGGCTGAGCAGGGCGGGGCGGCCCATCCGGGCCAACCCCGAAAAGGCGTTGCGCACAGATGAAGAAACGCCCACCCGCTCCAACCGGGGGCGGGTGGACGGACGGCTCGCCGAGAAAACGAAAAACAGACCGCGCCCCGGGGGATGCTCCACTTGGAAGCATCCCCCGGGGCGCGGCTTGTTTTCAAAGCGCGTCGGCCCCGGTCCGTTGGGCGTCAGGGCAGAAATTCCAGCCGCAGCTCGCCGGCCACCGGGATCAGCGCCCGGTACAAGGTGTCGGGCCAGCTTTTCCGCAGATGGGGATCCGAAATGGGGACGGCCTCCACAGTGACCCCGGCCGCCCCCGCGGCGCGGATGGAGCCCGCCGGGGTGGCCAGCACGCCGTCCCGCCAGACGGGCCGCTGGGCGAACATCAGCGACAGCACGGCCTCATCATCGCCCTGATAGCGGTCCGTCACCGTCAGGCCCTTCCCCCGCTCCAGCGCCGCCCGGCGGGTGTAGGAGAAGCCGCCCCCCGGATAGGCCGGGGCCAGCTCCAGCTCGATGACGGAGGCGTCCCCCTCCCGGTACTGCCGCACCCCGGCGGGGGCGTAGCCCTTGCCGTCCCCCTGCACCCGCCCGCCGACGGTGGGCAGGTTGTGCCAGTCGGAGCGCATGGTCCAGATGGAGAACCGCTCCGGCGAGAAGGTTTTGGCGGTATAGGTCTCCACCCCCACGTCGATGAGCAGGGGCCGGCCCTTGCAGTAGACGATGAGGCTTCCGGCGTCACAGTGGCCGTGGCTGACGCCGTTGTGCCCCGCCCGCAGGGAGACGCACCAGGTCTCGTCCCGGGCGATCCACAGCCCGGTGCTGGGGTAGAACACGTCCCGCGCCGGGGGGGCGGGGGAGACGGGCCCCGCCATCGCCCGGGCGCACAGGGCGTCCAGCAGGCGCTCAAACAGGCTCTTGCTGTCCGGCAGATCCCGGCTCTCCCGCCGGGACACGTCCGCCGCCGCCAGCGCGCACAGGCGGGGGGATTGGGTGCGGCGGCCGAAGAGGTATTCCCCCGCCCCCCGCGGCCCCGCCTTGGGCAGGCAGTCGGCGTAGTTGAGGTAGTAGTCCCCGTCCACATGGACGTTGACAATGTAATCCGCGATATTCCGGATTTTTTCCTCCCGGAACAGGGGGGCGAAAACGCCGCCGGACACCCGGTCCAGCACCTCCAGCGCCCCCCACAGGGTAATCCCCGCGTGGTGGTAGTACTCCGCCCCCTCCTCGCAGCAGCCGTCCGGGCCGTAGCCGTTGAGGAAGCAGTCCAGGCTGTAGGCGGCCTGCTCCGCCACCCGGCGCTTCACGTCCTGGTCGTATCCGGAGGTGAACACCGCCAGCAGCACGTTCTGGGTGCACCAGGAGGTCCAGTTGTTCATGGGCTCGTCCCCGTTGCCCATCCACCAGAAGTGCTCCCGGAGGTAGGGCGCCACCACCCTGGCGTCCACCTCCCGGAGGATGCGCCGGCACAGCCCCGGGGCCGCCGCCTCCAGCTCCTCCCCCAGCAGCGCCCGGATGAGGGACAGGTTGGCCGCCGACTCGCAGGCGAACAGGTCGGGCACGGGCCGCTCGGTGTCCGGCAGGGGAAGGGTGGGGGTGTCCCGGATGTAGGTGTTGTGGGCGGGGAGCTGCCAGCCGCTCTCCTCGCACACGAACCAGATCCCGTCGATGAGGTCGTCCAGAAAGCGGCCCCGGTGCTCGGCGCACTCCGCCAGGGCCAGGGCGCACAGCGCCTGCTGCCGGGGGTGGCACTTCCGCTCGTACCGGGAGCGGTCCCCGGTGCGGGAAAAGGTGAGGTAGTCCCCGCAGGTCATCACCGGCCAGCGCCAGCCCAGGTAGTCCTCCCCCCGGCGGATCAGGGCCGTGCGCACCCCCTCCGGCAGGCCGTCCCAGACGGCGCGGTCGCTTGCTTTGGGCAGATCCAGCTCCCCGAGGGGATCGGGCAGACTGGGCAGATATTCCTGTATCATGTTTGGCCTCCTGTTCTCCCGACTGCCATAAAGGCGCGGGGCCGCGCTGCCGCGGTAAACCGCCGCTGAAGCTGTCGGCGGGCATTAAGGCCATTATATCTTGTGAGGCCGGGGATTACAACTCCGATGTGGCGGATTCGTTCAAAAAACCCCATTTTTGGAAATGCTGTGGACGTGATACCGCGCTTATATGCTAAACTAATCCACATCAAGCAGGCTGGGGAGGTCGAGAAGATGCCCGTCATCTATTTTATCGTGGGCGCCGCGGTGCTGATGCTGATGGGGGCGATGGTGGGACTGCTGCCGCTCCTGCTGGGGCGGTACTTTAACCGCCCCGGTTTGGGAAAGCTGGGGATGCTGTGCTGCACCTTCAGCGGCCTGCTGCCGGGGCTGCAGCTGGCCGTGGCCGTGGGCTTTATCCTGGCCATCTTCATCAAAAAAACGGACTTCATCTGGCCCCAGGGGGGCGCGGCCCCGGCTCCGCCCCCGCCAGGCCCCGCGCCCCGGCCCATGCAGGGCAATACGCTGTATGTCACCGCCCTGTCCGGCCCCCTGCGGGGGCAGTCCTATCCGCTGGGCCGCGACGGGCTCCTGTTCGGGTGTGACCCCTCCTGTGCCGTCCGCTTCCCCGCCGGCACCCCCGGGGTCAGCCGCCGGCACTGCTGCATCCGCTGGCAGCAGGGGGTGCCCGCGCTGATGGATTTGAATTCCACCTACGGCACCTTCATGGGGGACGGGCGGAAGCTGCCGCCCAGCTACCCGGCGCAGCTGGCGGCGGGAAGCCGGTTCTACCTGGGCGACACCAACTGCCTGTTCCAGCTCACCCTGCCGTGACGCGGCGCGAATGAAACCAATGAGGAGGAAAATACCATGGAGATCAAGACGTCGATGGTCACCTGCCCCAGCTGCGGCCATCCCTACGACAGCGCCAAAAACGCCCGCTGCCCCCACTGCGGCGGCGGGTTTGCCCCCACAGAGGCCCCCGGCGGCGCAGGCGCGGGCGGCTTCACCCCCACCGAGCCGCTGAGCGGCGGCTTCGCCCCCACGGAGGCCCCCATGGGCGGGGCGGGCGGCAATTATAACGCCAACTTCGGCGCGACGATCCCCCCGGACGGCGGGCAGGCGTCCGGCGGCGGGAGCAACCCCTTCGACGTGCCCACGGTCATCGGCGGCGGCAAGGCCGACGGGGATCTCTCCGAGCCGGTGGTGGGCTGGCTGGTGTGCATTGAGGGCCCGGCCCGGGGCGCCGACTACCGCCTCCACGCCGGCTACAACTACATCGGCCGGGAGTCCGGGGACGTGCGCATCCGCGGCGACCAGCAGATTTCCCGCCAGAACCACGCCATGGTGGCCTATGACAGCGGCGAGCACCTGTATTTCGTGGGGCCCTCCGCAGGGCGCAACCTGATCAAGGTCAACGGCCACGCCGTGCTGCAGGCCGTGGAGATCAAGAACTACGACATCATCTCCATCGGCACCACCAAACTGATTTTCGTGGGGCTGTGCGGCCAGCAGTTCAGTTGGGAAAAGAGGGAACCGGGAAATGGCTGAGTGGAGCAATTTGAGGCCGAAAAAGACCTCCTCCGGTGAGGAGGGGGTCTTTTCTCCGCCTGGGGTATCGACGGACGCGCCGGCGGAAACCATATTCCTGGGGGGGCGGGAGACCGACCCCGCGGAGACGGAGCCCGCCGCACAGGAGACCGACCCCGCGGAGACGGAGCCCGCCGCACAGGAGACCGACCCCGCGGAGACGGAGCCCGTTGCGCAGGAGA
>CATLEJ010000092.1 GCA_949916125.1 uncultured Oscillospiraceae bacterium | reverse complement strand
CAAGGGGTTTCCGGTTTGCCCTTATTCTTTTTTCTCCAAAAGCGGCCCTGAAACGGGGCCCGCGGAAGGGGGTGGAAAGTTAGGGCAGCGCAATCAAGGGACAATTTTTTAGACCGCAAAGACGATCGAAATAGGAGCTTGAGGCATCACCGCCACTGAACCTATGTGAAAACAGGATGCCGTGCCGTCATGCGGTCTGCCTGCAGATGATTTTGTAGGGGAGCTCTATTTTGACAGGGATCGAGTGGCCGCGGGTCATCCGGTCCAGCAGGAGCCGTGCGGCCATATTTCCCATCTCCTGAAGCGGTACCTGAATCGTTGTCAGGCCCATCGGGAGGGCGCTGCTGATGTCCCCTGCACCGATGACCTTGGGGAGGGGCTCGCCCGGCTTGAACTGGCGGAACGCTTCGATAAAGCCGATGGCGCACACATCGTTGACACAAAAGATTGCGGTAGGCGGATCTTCCGAAATAATATACTGCCGCGCAGCTTCCCGGCCGCCCTCCTTGGTCTGGGACACTTCAAAAACGTAGGGGTTGCTGGTGTCCAGCCCAGCGTCCATCAGAGCCTGCTGGTATCCAAGATAGCGCACATCACCATTGCATTCTCCAATATATCCGATTTTTTTGTATCCCTTTAGGACGAAATACCGCACCGCCGCCCGGGCGATACGCTCCCCGTTGCAATAAAGCTGGTCAATTTCCATGTGATAGGGGTTGAGGCCGGTGCATACCAGATTTCCGCAAACGGATTGGAGCAGCTCCAAGTTGTGCGCCTTGCATTTCCCCAGCAGCACCAGGCCATCGATATCGGACAGATATTGGGGGTTATCCAGCACAGTGCGGAGCATGAAGGTCTCGCCCAGCCGATGCCCAGCTCGCAGGACTGTGGTCTTGGCACTGTTCTCAATTTGAAAGTAGAAATCGTCGTCAAGGGACTCAAGGCCCCTGGCCATGATGATGCCGATCTGATAGGCTACCTTGCCGCGATTGCTTTTGCCGGTCTTCAGGTTGGCGGCCTCGTAGTTGCGGTTGTAGTGGAGCTTTTGGGCCGCCTTCCAAATCTCGCTCTCCACCTTTGCGGACGCGCACTTCTGCTTGCCGTTCAACACCCGGCTTATGGTCGAGACAGAGTAGCCGGTCAGCTGGGCGATTTCTTTTAAGCTCAACGAAAACCTTCCTTTCGCGCTGAATGAAAACGTTTGTCTTTCATATTTTCTCTCAATAATGTCCAAATTCCGTGAATTAGATCAAAATCACTCTTTTATATCAGCGAAATTTTAGACAACCTGCATATCCTATTTATAGCAGATTTCTACAAAAATATCAAGATTTTTTTCTTTATACAAACGTTTGCTTTTCTCGAACTTTTTATATAAGTGTGATGTTTTCAAAATTTACTATAAAAACTTTGAAAACATTCTAAAAAATTGTTTTTTATTTAGTGTCAGACAACACAAACGTTTGCGCTAATTTGCCTTGCAATTTCATAAGATGCCCAGTTATACTCAGAGCATGAGGCGGCAAAATAACGAAACTATATGTAGAAAGAAGGGCCCAATATGTGCAGGTTGGCAATCGAAAACGATGTTTTGCGCGTAGAGGTAGCCCAGACCGGCGGCAGCCTGACATCGGTGTTCGACAAGGAACGGGATCAAGAGCTGCTGTGGCAGGGCAGCCCGGAGTCTTGGCGTTTTCAAGATGTGGTAATCTTTCCCCTGATTGGGAACCCTTCGGGCGGATATGAGGTGGATGGAAAAACCTACACATTCCAAATGCCCCACGGGGTGGCCCGCTGGGAGACCTTCCAGATAGAAGAGCACAGCGCCCAACGCTTGGTGCTGCGGCTGGAGAGCAACGAGGAAACGCTGAGCCGTTATCCCTTCCGCTTCTGTCTGCGCCTGATCTACCAGCTGGAGGGGAAAAAATACACGCTGACCTATGCGGTCTCCCACACGGAGGACCGGCCGATGCCCTATCAGGTGGGCGCCCATGCAGGATTTCAGACGGCGGGTAAGACGGTGCGGGTGGATTTCGACCAAGACACGCCTTTGTACCACCTGGCCTTTGACGGACTGCTTCACCGTCCGGCGCAGCAGCTCTCCCCCAACGGGACGCTGGAGCTGTCCAAGGCCGTTTATGACGAAAAGCGGTCCCTGGTGCTGGAACGGCCTTGCGCCGGCTGCACCGTCACCCGGGAAGATGGGGTAAAGCTGCGCTATCGGTGGGATAACGCACCCTATGTCACCATATGGGGTTTCTCGGGGGAAGGGGAATTCCTGTGCGTGGAACCTTGGTGGGGAGTGTGTGAGGGCGAGGGCACCCCGCGGGAGCTGGCGAAAAAGGAAGAGATGTGCTTTGCCGGCATAGATGAGCGGCGGCATACTTACAGCTGCGAGATTCTATGAAAGGCGGGGCGGGCGGATGATTCGGCTGGGCTTTATCGGAACGGGGAGCGCCACCCCGGTGGCGGACTGGCATACGCAGGGGTTCCTGCGGGCTGGCCGGGCCAGGATCACAGCTGTTTTCAACCGGACGCAGGCCAGCAGTCGGCGCTGGGCACAGCGGCTTTCCTTGGACGTGAGAATCTGCGCCTCGGCGGAGGAGCTGCTGGACCAGTGTGATGCGGTGGTGGTTTGCACGCCCAACCACACCCATTACGCCTATGCGGTGGCGGCGCTGGACGCGGGCAGGCATCTACTGCTGGAAAAGCCCATGACCCTCTCGGCGGTCCAGGCCGCCGAGGTGGAGGCCGCGGCCAAACGGGCGCGGGGATACTGTAGCGTCGGATATGTCTACCGCTTTGCACAGCCGGTGAGACTGCTGCGGAAGATTGTCCAGGAGCGGTTTGGAGAAATCTTTACCGTCCATGCCAGCATGGGCGGAAGCCGTCTGGCTGATCCCCGGGTGGGGATGGAGTGGCGGATGCGCGAAGCGTTGTCCGGGTCGGGCGCGCTTCACGATTTCGGCAGCCATCTGCTTGATACGGCGCATTTCATAACCGGGCGTCGGTACTCGCAGGTGTTCTGCGACAGGCAGACCTTTATCCCCCGGCGCCCGTCAGACAACGGCTTGGAGGCCGTGGAAACGGACGACAGCGCGTGCCTGTGCCTGCGGGGAGCCGGACTGGGCGAGTTTCTGGTGAGCCGCATAGGCCTGGGGCCCATGGCTGTGCACATCGCGGGAGAGGGGGGGATGGCCCGGCTGGAGCTGGGGGCGAAGCCCTCGCTGACCGTCTGGGAAAAGGACAGGGGCGGAGGATACTCCGGGGCGGAACAGGCCATCGCCCTCCCCCGGGCAGAAACCGCGGCGGACTGGTTCTGTGGGCAGGCCGCAGACTTTTTGGACGGGGTGGAAGGAAAACCCGCGATTGGGGCCAGCTGTTCTGACGGGCGTTATGTGGACGAGCTTTTGGAAGCCGCGCTGCGCTCTGCCGCCAGCGGCAGGCTGGAAAGGCCGTAAACGGGCGGCCTCATGGAATTTGTTGGACGTTAAAATTTACATATCTGGAGGATGTATGACATGAACAAAGCAAAGGAATTCATGAATTATGCCAGTGATGTGATCCAGACCATCATGCGCGAAGAGGAAGAGAACCTTGAAAAGGCGGCCATAGCGCTGAAGGACACCATGGCTCGGGGCGGGATGCTCTACACGTTCGGCACCGGCCACTCCACCATGCTGTGCATGGAGCCGTTCATGCGGGCGGGCGGCCTGGGTGCCTGCTACCCCATCCTGGAAGAGCGGCTCATGCCCAACGTGGTCAAAAAGCCTGGGGATGAGACGCTGGAGCGCCAAGAGGGCGTCACCGCCGAGATCTTTAAGCGTTACCCCATCAAGAAGGGCGACGTGATGATCGTGTTCTGCTACGCTGGGAAAAACGCCACCTCGGTGGATGCCTGCCTGCTGTGCAAGGAGCTGGGCGTGACCAGCATCGGGATTTCCAGCGTGGAACACGCCCTGACGGTGGGGCCCCACCACTCCTCCGGGCTGCTGGTCCACCAGGCCTGCGACATCTCCATCGACAACCATGGCCGGGTGGGAGACGCCTCTATTGATTTTGACGGCTTTACCGCCGGCCCCATCTCCACTGTGGTGGGCGGCGCCATTGTTCAGGCTATTACCTGCCGGGCCATCGAGCTGATGCTGGAGGAGGGGATTGAACCCGAGGTGCTTCTTAGCATGAATGTTCCCGGCGGTGACGAGCATAATAAGCCCATTATGGACAAGTACCATAAGATCATCCCCTTTGTTCCCGCGCTCTGAAAGGAGAGAATCACCGTGAATAAGGCGGAAGAATACCTGCATTACGCCAGCGGCGTGATTGAGACCATCATGCGAGAGGAAAAGGAGGGGATTGAACGGGCGGCCGCAGCGCTGAAGGACACCATGGCTCGGGGCGGAATGCTCTATACCTTCGGCACCGGTCATTCCTCCATACTGTGCATGGAACCTTTCAAGCGGGCGGGCGGCTTGGGCGCGTGCTGCCCCATTCTGGATGACCGGATGATGCCCAACCTGCCCAAGAAGCCGGAGGATGTCGGTTTAGAGCGCAGAGAAGGCGTGACGGCAGAAATTTTTAAGCGCTACCCAATCAAAGCGGGGGACACGATGATCGTGATTTGCTATGCCGGGAAGAACGCCACCTCGGTGGATGCCTGCCTGCTGTGCAGAGAGCTGGGCGTGACCAGCATCGGGATTTCCAGCGTGGAACACGCCCTGACGGTGGGGCCCCACCACTCCTCCGGGCTGCTGGTCCACCAGGCCTGCGACATCTCCATCGACAACCATGGCCGGGCGGGAGACGCCTCGGTGGATTTCGACGGCTTTACCGTCGGCCCCATCTCTACCATTGTGGGCGGCGCCATTATCCAAGCCATCACCTGCCGTGCGGTGGAGCTGATGGTGGAGCAGGGCGTGGAGCCGGAGATCCTCATCAGCGCCAACATCCCCAACGGTGACGAGCACAACCAGCCGATTTTTGAAAAGTATCGGAAGATTGTCCCATTCATGTAAGCGAGGAAAAAATGTCAAGAAAGGCGGGCAGCATATGCAGGAAAACAAAGAGCGCGCTACGCAGGAGACTGTGGAGGCCTCCGGCGAGCAGCCGGTCATCAAAATGCGCAAGCTGAAGGACTTCAGCGATTCATCAGGGAAGCGGCACAAGCTTCTGCTGATCTGCGGCATCCTGCTGGGGCCCCTTATTTGGTTCTTGCTCACCCGGTTTGAGAAACCGGCCCTGTTCCTGTCCACCCCGGAGGCGGTGTGGGCGGTCACGGTACAGCGGATCAAGGACGGTTACTTTTTCGGCGACCTGTGGGCCTCCCTGCGCCGCGTCCTGAGCGGCTATGCGTTGGGTATGCTCTGCGCCATTCCCATGGGCTTCCTTTTGGGCTGGTACAAGACCCTGCGCACCCTGGTGGAGCCCTGGCTGCAATTCTTCCGCACCATCCCGCCCATCGCCACCATCCCCATCATGATGGTCGCCTTTGGCATCGGGGAGAACTCCAAGGTCGCGATTATCTTCGTGGCATCCTTTCTGGGCAGCTCTATCACCATTTACCAGGGCATCAAGGAGACCGACAAGGTACTCATCAAAGCGGCCTACACCTTCGGTGCGCGGGACAGCGACCTGTTCTTCAACGTGACGCTGCCAGCGGCGTTCCCATACATCCTGGTCGCGGCGCGGACCGCTCTGGCCGGTTCCTTCACCACCCTGATCGCCGCCGAGATGACCGGTGCCACCATCGGCCTGGGCGCCCGGATTCAGATTGCCAGCGGCGCGGCCCGGATCGACATGGTGATGATGGGCATTATCACCATCGGCATCCTGGGTTTTATCTTCGACCAGCTGCTGCTTCGCGTTGAGAAGCGGCTCACCCGTTGGAAATAAAGGGGGGCAGATCATGAATAGAACGGTGTTTGAAGTGAAGGACCTGCAAAAGGTCTACAAGGTCTCAGGCGGGAAGGATGTCCACGCCCTGAACAACGTGAGCCTGACCGTGGAGGAAAACGAGTTCATCTGCGTGGTAGGCCCCTCCGGCTGCGGTAAGACTACGCTGCTTAACATCGTGGCGGGGCTGGAGCCCTATGACTCCGGCAGCGTCACCATCCACGGCCAGCCCGTCATCGGGCCGGGCCCGGACCGGGCGGTGGTGTTCCAGCAGTACGCCCTCTACCCCTGGATGACGGTGCAGAAAAACGTGGAGTTCGCCATCAAGTTCCAGACCCACCAAGTGGACACCGGCCGGACCGATCCAAAAACCGGAGCGCCCCTGAAAAAATCCGTCCACTACACCAAACAGGAAAAGGCCGAGATGGCCAAGAAATACATCAAAATGGTGAACTTGGAGGGGTTTGAGGACTCCTTCCCCTCGGGGCTGTCCGGCGGCATGAAGCAGCGGGTGGCCATTGCCCGCAGCTATGCCACCCGCTCCGATGTGCTGCTGATGGACGAGCCCTTCGGCGCGCTGGACGCCCAGACCCGGGCGCAGCTTCAGGAAGACCTGCTGAACACCTGGGCTCAGGAGCGCAAGACCTGCTTGTTTATCACCCACGATGTGGAGGAGGCCGTACTTCTGGCCACCCGGGTGGTCATCATGAGCGCCCGGCCCGGACGCATCAAGACGATGATCGACATCGACCTGCCCTACCCCCGCAACCAGGCCACCAAGATGGACGCAAGGTTCATCGAATATAAGAACCAGATCTGGGAACAGGTCTATAAGGAATATCTGGAAGTCAAGAAGTAACCATGCCAAGCCAAAAATGAAAGGAAACGAGGTAACCAAAATGAAAAAAACAGTCTCTCTTGTTCTTGCCATGACCCTGTGCCTGGGCCTGCTGGCCGGCTGCGGCGGCCCTGCCGCATCCTCGCAGCCCCCTGCTTCCCAGCCCGTGTCCACCCAGCCGGCCCAATCCGACGCGCCAGAGCAATCCCCCGCCACCCCCTTGGGCACTGTGCGGTATGCCATCCATCCGGGCAACAGCGCCTTTGGGGCAGGCTTCCTGCTCAGCGAGCTGAAGTATAATGAGAAGTACAACTTTGAGATTGAGCTGACGGTCACCCCGGGGCCCAATGTGTACTCCGCCCTGGCCGCGGGCGAGCTGGACATCGGCTACTTAGGCAACGGCATGGCTTGGCACTATTTTGAGGACAACAGCAAGATCTCCATTCTCACCATTGACAACCTGACCAACGACGACCGCCTGCTCATGCGCACTGGTCTGGGTTTCACCGAGGACGAGACCTTGGACTCTCTGTACGAAAAGCTGCCCGGCAAAACCATCGCCTGTGACCTGACCACCACCCCTGGCACGTTCCTGCGTGCTCTGGTTAACTCCATCAACAAGGACCGGGACGACGCAGACAAGCTCTGGTACGAGGATGTGGAGGGCCCCTACCCCGTGAAGGGCGGCGCCGACAAGCAAATCACCATCCTCAGCACCACCAACGCCAACATCACCGCCGCCATGCAGGATAAATCGGTGGACGGTTGTATTACCTTTGCCAACGTCCGGATTGCCATCCAGCGGGACACCGAAAACTACGTGCAGGCCGCCACTACCACCAAGCACCTGTCCGACAACATCACCCCCAGCACCTGGGCCGTGAACAAGGACTTTGCCGCCGCCCATCCCGAGCTGGTCCAGGCGTTCGTAAACGCGCTGGTGGACGCCATGGACTACCGCCATGACGAGGCCAACTGGGAACACTGCATTGAGATGGCAATGCCTTTCGACCAGCTCTCCAAGGAGGATTACAACTCGGATGCCGCCTATTGGCCCAGCAAGGCGGATCTGGGCGGCTATTTCGCCACCGACGATTCCATCGGCTTCACCTATCTGGAGCAGATCAGGAACTCCCACATGGGTACCAACGGGCTGGACGCCGCCACCGCCCCCCAGGCCAAGGACATAATTATGGTGGAGTTCATCCGCAACGCCACCGCCAAGTAAATACGCTCACGCCGTCAGGCCGCGCCAAAGCCCGGCGCGGCCTGATTTGTGTCCAGAGGGCGAAAAATATGACAAATAAAAGGCAGGGGAAACGAGATGCATGAGTATTTCCACATATCCGCCCAGGACCTGGGCAGGGACGCCAAGATCCCCATCTTAAAGCTGGGGGACTCCGGCGAAGTGTTTTACGAGCTGGCGGCGGAGATGGTGCGGGAAATTCAGCGCAACAACGCCGCAGGCCGACGGACCGTGCTGATTTGCCCGGTGGGGCCTGTGGGCCAGTACCCCATTTTTGTGCGCTTGGTGAACGCCGAGCGGATCAGCCTGAAAAACTGCTGGTTTATCAACATGGATGAATATCTCAACGACGACGGCAGTTATATCTCCGTGGACAGCCCACTGTCCTTCCGGGGGTTTATGCGGCGGGAAGTTTACGGCAAACTGGATCCAGAGCTGGTCATGCCGCCGGAGCAGCGCGTGTTTCCTGACCCGGCGGATCCGGGGCGTGTTGGCCGCCTGATTGAGGAGCTGGGGGGCGTGGATATTGCCTTCGGCGGTATCGGCATCAACGGCCACCTGGCCTTTAATGAGGCCCAGGATGAGCTGACGGCCGAGCAGTTTGCCCAGCTCCCCACACGGGTGCTGGAAATCAGCCGGGAGACCCGGACGGCCAACGCCATCGGCGACCTGAACGGCGCCATCGATGCCATGCCCCGGCGGTGTGTTACCATCGGCATCAAGGAGATCCTGGGCGCAGGAAAAATCCGCATCGGCGTGTTCCGGGACTGGCACCGCAGCGTAATCCGTCAGGCGGCCTACGGCGAGGTGAGCGGGCATTTCCCCGCGTCCCTGCTGCAGCGGCATCCGGACGCGATCATCCTGACCAATCGCAACGCGGCCCAGCAGCCGTTTTGAGCGGGATGACAGGAGGAGCGTATGCAGGATCGCGTGTTATTGAAAAACGCCCTTCTCTATCGGGGCGGCCGGTTTGATGAGGGCTGTGTCCTAATTGAGGACGGCAGGATCGCCGCGGTGGGAGACATTCCCCGGGGCGCTGCCGGCTTGGAGCTGGACTTGACGGGCCATAAGCTGGTCCCGGGCTTTTTGGATATCCACACCCACGGCGGAGCCGGGGTTGATGTGAACGACGCCTCCCCGGAGGGGCTGTCGCGGCTGTCCGCGTTTTACGCCTCCCACGGCACCACGGGCTGGCTGGCCAGCGTCCTCACCGATACCCGGGAGCAGACCCTGCGCAGCATTGCCCAGCTGTGCGCCCTGCGGGGGCGCCAGCCGGAAGGAGCGGCCCTGCTGGGCATCCATCTGGAGGGGCCTTTCCTGGCGCGGGAATACAAGGGCGCTATGCCGGAACGCCTGCTGCGGGAGGGGGATGCGGCCCTCTTTGACGAGTATCAGCAGGCGGCGGGGGGCTGGGTGCGTTACATCACTGTGTCCCCGGAGGTGCCGGGGGTACCGGAGCTGGTTGAGAAGATCTCCGGCCAGGTGGTGGTAGCTATGGGACACTCCGGGGCGGACTATGAGACCGCCATGGACTGCGTGAAGAAGGGCGTGGCTGCGGCTACCCATACGTTCAACGCCATGGGGCTGTTCCACCAGCACCGTCCGGCCATCATGGGCGCGGCCTTGGAGAGCGACATCTACTGCGAGGCCATTTGCGATGGGCGCCACCTCCACCCGGGCTCAGTGCGCCTGCTGCTCAAGTGCAAGGGCTGGGACAGGGTGGTGGCGATCACGGACAGCATTCAGGCCGCCGGCCTGCCCGACGGGAAGTATAAGCTGGGGGTAAACGATGTGGTGGTAGAGGACGGCGATGCAAAGCTGGCGGACACCGGTGTGCGTGCGGGCAGCACCCTCACTCAGGACACGGCCTTGCGCAACCTGATGGCCTTCACCGGCGAGCCGATGGAAAAGGTGCTGCCGCTGCTGACGGAAAATCCGGCCCGGCTGTTGGGCATAGACAAAATCAAGGGCAGGATTGAACCTGGCTTTGACGCAGATTTCGCCGTCATAGACGACAACGCACGGGTGTACCGCACCATTGTGGGCGGCAGGACGGTGTACACCGCTTAAAAATCAGGGGCGGACGGGCCGTCCGCCGGAAAAAGGAAAGGAAGGGTCAATATGCCGCTGGTACCAATGAAGGCCATTTTAGACGCCACCGAGAAGTACAACTACGCCCAGGGCGCGTTCAACGTCAACGCGGTCTGCCAGGCCAAGGCCGTGATCCAGGTCCACGAGATGTTCCGCTCCGCCGCCATCCTGCAAGGGGCGGATCTGGCCAACGCCTTTATGGGCGGCCGCACCGACTTCGCCCAGGGCACCCTGGAGGACAAGAAGAAGGGCGCGTTGAATATCGCGAGCGCCGTGAAGAAGTACGCCGAGCACAGCCCCATCCCGGTGGCCCTCCACCTGGATCACGGCAAGAATATGGACTCCTGCGTGGCCGCCATTGCGGGCGGCTATACGTCGGTGATGATCGACGGCTCCTCCCTGCCCTTTGACGAGAACGTGGAGCTCACCCGGGAGGTGGTGAAGTACGCCCACCAGCGGGGCGTCACCGTGGAGGGCGAGCTGGGCGTGCTGGCCGGGGTGGAGGATCACGTGTTTGCCGCCAACTCCACCTACACCAATCCCATGGATGCGGTGAAGTTCTTCCGCCAGACCGGGGTGGACGCCCTGGCCATCAGCTACGGCACTAAGCACGGGGCCAACAAGGGCAAGGATACGGTGATCCGCAAGGAGATCGCCATCGCCACCAAGGAGTGTATGCTCCACGAGGGCATCGAGGGCACCCTGGTGAGCCACGGCTCGTCCACCGTGCCCCAGTACATCGTCAGCGAGATCAACGCCCTGGGCGGCGACATCCACGACGCCTACGGCATCAAGAAGGAGCAGCTGAAAGAGGTGTCCAAGCTGGGCATCCGCAAGATCAACGTGGACACCGACATCCGCCTGGCGGTCACCCGCAACCTGCGGGAGCTGTTCCGGGACAACGCCGCCCTGCGGGACAGCGCCTCCATCGGCGGCATTTACAAGCTGCTGGTGGACAACCCCGCCGCCTTTGACCCCCGGGTGTTCTTCCCGCCCATCATGGACACCGTCATGTACGGCAATGTGCCCGACGAGGACGTGGGGCGCATCGTGGACTGCATTGAGCGGGGCGTGAAGGAG
>CATLEJ010000091.1 GCA_949916125.1 uncultured Oscillospiraceae bacterium | reverse complement strand
AAAGTCTTTTCGCCACGCTGAGTGCGACTTTTTGGAACAAAGAACGTTCCAAAAAGTCGTTGATTGAACGTGAAAGACACCCCTCCTGGGTTTCTTTCACACTATCTTCCTTCCCGATGGCACAACGATCCGTACTTTATCGACAGTCTGAGGGGAGACGCATCCGCGTCTCCCCTCTTGTTTTTTATACCACCTTTTCCCCGTGGAAGAACACGGCCTTCAGCTCCAGGTCCGGGCCCAGCACGGCCACGTTGGCCCGCTTGCCCGGCTCCAGGCTGCCCACCCGATCAAAGATGCCGATGGCCTTGGCGGGGTTCACCGCCGCCGCCCGCACCGCGTCCGCCAGGGGGATGCCGAAGGAGACGGCGGTCTTCATGCACGCCATCAGATCCGTCACCGAGCCGGCGATGGTGCCGTCCGCCAGGGTGGCCAGGGGGCCCTTGACGATGACGTTCTGGCCGCCCAGGTCGTACTCGCCGTCGGACATACCGGCGGCCCGCATGGTGTCGGAGATGAGCACCACCCGGTCGCGGCCAAACATCTTGAAGGTGGCCCGCACCACGCTGGGGTGGATGTGGATGCCGTCGCAGATGAGCTCCGCCCGGCTCCAGGGGGAGTCCAGCGCCGCGCCCACCACGCCGGGAGCCCGGTGGGTGAAGGCGGGCATGGCGTTAAAGAGGTGGGTGACCTCCCGGGCGCCCGCCCGGAACGCCGCCAGGGCGGTGTCATAGTCGGCGGTGGTGTGGGCCACCGCCACGTTGACCTCCTCCGCCACCTCCTTGATGAAGTCAAGGGCCCCCGGCTCCTCCGGGGCCACGGACACCAGCTTCACCAGCCCCTCAGAGGCCTCCATCAGCCGGCGCAGCATGGCCACGTCGGGGGCGTGGAGCCAGTCGCCGTTCTGGGCGCCCTTCTTGGCGTAGGACAGGAAGGGCCCCTCCAGGTTGACGCCCACCAGATCCGCGCCGGGCCGGCCCTCCCGCTTGTGGGCCGCCGCCGTTTTACAAACCTTGGTAAGCTGCTCCTCCAGCAGGGTCATGCCCGCGGGGCAGATCTGGGTCACGCCCCGGCTCAGCTCGTACTCCGCCATGGTCTGGAGGCCGTCCGGGTCGCCGTCGGACAAGTCCGCCCCCCGGCAGCCGTGGAAGTGCACATCCGTCAGGCCGGGGATCACATAGCACCCGGCCGCGTCATAGCTGTGCCCGTCCTTGCTGTCCAGGGTCAGCAGGGGCCCGTCGAAGCATACGTCCCGCTCCACAAAGCCCCGCTCCAGATCGAATACCTTACCGCCTGTAATCTTCATGCCTCGTCCCTCACTTCAGGCCGCTGAGGGCCGCCTCGTCGCCAATGATGGTAACATTGGGGTGGAGCTGGAGGATGGAGGCGGGCACCTCCGGGGTGACGGGGCCGGCCACGGTCTTGGCCACCGCGTCCGCCTTGTCCGCGCCGCTGGCCACCACCAGGATGCTCCGGGCGCGCATGATGGTACCGATGCCCATGGTGAGGGCCTGCTTGGGCACGTCGTCCGCGCTGGCGAAGAAGCGGGCGTTGGCCTCGATGGTGCTCTGGGTCAGATCCACCAGATGGGTGGCCACGGGGAAGTGGTCGCAGGGCTCGTTGAAGCCGATGTGCCCGTTGCGGCCCAGCCCCAGCAGCTGGAGGTCGGCATAGCCCAGGGCCTTCACCACGTCCTCATACCGGGCGCACTCCAACCCGGCGTCGGGGGCCAGACCGCTGGGCACGTTGGTGTTCTCAGGCACGATGTCCACATGGTCAAACAGGTTGTGCTGCATGAAGTAGCGGTAGCTCTGGTCGTGGGTGGGGGCCAGCCCCACGTACTCGTCCAGGTTCACCGAGCGCACCTGGGCAAAGCTCAGGTCGCCCTGCTGGTACCACTTCACCAGCTGCTGGTAGGCGCCGATGGGGGTGGAGCCGGTGGCCAGGCCCAGCACGCAGTCGGGCTTGGATACCACCTGGGCGGCGATGATGGCCGCGGCGCGGCGGCTCATGGCGTTGTAGTCTTTCTCACAATAAATTCTCATATCAAAACACCTCTGTCACCATAATATACCAAACGGATCCTGCCGTCAACAATATTTCGCGATGGCGGCGGCAATCATGTCCGCGCTCTCCTTCACCACGGCCTCGTCCCCCGGGGCCAGCTCCAGCAGCGGGGCGCGGACGCTGCCCGCGTCGGGGCCGCCCTGGAGGCGGATGATCTCCTTGATGACGGCGTACATATTGCCGGTGGCGGAGCACATCTTGTAGATGATGCGGCAGCACTCGTTCTGGATTTCCCGGCCCTGCTCCAGCTTGCCCTCGTGGAAGAGGCGGAATATGGCCAGGTACAGCTCGGGCATGGCGGCGTAGGTGCCGCCGATGCCGCCGGTGGCCCCGGCGGCCAGGCCGGACAGCAGCTGCTCGTCGGGCCCGTTGAACACCACGGCCCCCTCGTCCTTCCACATCTGGATATCCTGCACCGGCATGGAGGAGTTCTTCACGCCGATGACCCGGGGGTTCTTCAGCATCTCCTTCAGCAGGGGCACCGTCAGGGCCACCCCGGCCAGCTGGGGGATGTTGTAGATCACGAAGTCGGTGTCCGGCGCGGCGGCGGAGATGTCATTCCAATACTTGGCGATGCCGGCGGGGGGCAGGTGGAAGTAGATGGGCGGGATGGCGGCGATGGCGTCCACCCCTAAGGACTGGGCGTGGGCGGCCAGCTCCCGGCTGTCGGCGGTGTTGTTGCAGGCCACGTGGGCGATGACGGTGAGCTCCTTGCCCACCTCGGCCATCACGTTCTCCAGCACCAGCTTGCGTTCTCCCACACTCTGGTAGATGCACTCGCCGGAGGAACCGCCCACATACAGGCCCTTGACCCCCTTGTCCTTCAGGTAGCGGGCCATGGCCCGGACGCCCTCGGGGCTGATCTGTCCGTCCTTGCCGTAGCAGGCATAGAACGCGGGGATAATGCCCGCATACTTGGCACAGTCTTTCATTTCGCTCACTCCTTAATTTTAATGATGGGCGGCGCGTCCGCCCGAGCAATCCCGCGTGAACCTCTGGTCAGGCGGCTCACGCGGGATCATGCTGTCTCATAGGTTTGACAGGACGGCAGTGTCTTACCCCTTCACGGCGCCCATGGTGATCCCCTGGGTGAAGTACTTCTGGAAGGTGAGGAACACGGCGATAATGGGCAGGGAGGCCAGCGCCGCGCCCGCCATGAGCAGGCCGGTGTCGGTGGAGGTCTCCGCCTGGAGGGTGGCGATGCCCAGGGGCATGGTGGCGTTGTTGTTGCTGGTCAGCATCACCAGCTGCATGAAGTAGTCGTTCCAGCAGTTGATGAAGGTGAAGATGGCCAGCGCGCCGATGCCCGGCTTGACGATGGGCAGCACCACGGTGGAGAAGGTCTTCAGCTCACTGGCGCCGTCGATGCGGGCGGCCTCCAGGATCTCGCCGGGGATACCCTCGGAGAACTGCTTCATCAGGAACACGCCGAAGGGCCAGCCCACGGTGGGGAAGATCACCGCCCACAGGGTGTTCACCAGGTGCAGGGCGTTCATCTCCTTCAGCAGGGGGATCAGGATCACCTGTTTGGGCAAGGCCATAGCGCACACGATGAGGCCGAACAGGATGGCCCGCCCGGTAAAGCGCTTCTTGGCCAGGGCATAACCCGCCATGGCGGCGGTGAGACAGGTGAGCAGCATGGCCGCCACGCACATAAACACCGCGTTGATCAGCCAGCGGAAGGCCGCGGGCACCTCGGGGCCGGTGGAGAAGACGATCTGGGTGTGATCCCGGGTAAACCACTCGCTGAGGGGGACGTGGAGCTCCCACAGGGGGGCGCTGCGCTTGTCCAGCAGGTTGTCGAAGTTGGTGCCCACCCACTCGCTGGGCCACCACACCACCCGGTCGGTGGCGTTGATGTCCGAGGCGTTCTTGAAGGCGCCGGTGATGATCCAGTACAGCGGGAAGGCAAACAGGAAGGCCAGGATGACCAGGATAATCAGGGAGACGATCTTATACGCACGGCTGCGGCCGCTCTGAATTTTCATACCGGCACCCCCTTACTTTTCTTTCGCCAGCTTGAACTGGACGGCGGACAGTATACCGATGAAGATGGCCAGCACCACGCCCATGGCGTTGGCGTAGCCGAAGTGGCCCGCCCGCTCGGTGAGCTTGAAGGCCGTATAGTAGATGTGGTACATCACCGTATTGGTGCCCGCGCCGCCCTTGGTCAGCAGCTGGATCAGCGCGAAGCACTGGAAGGAGTTGATGGTGGTGATGACCAGGATATACAGGGTGGTGGGCATCATCTGGGCCCACTTCACCTTCCAGAACACCTGGAAGTCGGTGGCGCCGTCCACCTGGGCGGCCTCCACCAGGGTCTGGTCCACATTGCCCAGGGCGGAGACGTACAGCACGATGGGCTGGCCCACGGAGGTGGTGAACAGGATCAGGATGATGCACCACAGGGCAAACCGCTCGTCGCCCAGCCAGTTGATGCGCCCCTGGATGAGGCCCAGCCCCTTGGGACCCAGCACCTGGTTGAAGATGCCGTAGTAGTTGTTATACATCCACTGCCACACCACGGTGACGGCCACGGAGCCGGTGACCACGGGCAGGTAGAAGATGCAGCGGAAGGCGGACAGCACGGGGCCCTTCAGCTTGTAGATGGCGGAGCCCACCCACAGGGAGAAGGCACACACCGTGGGGACGCTGACCACCACGATGATGAAGGTATTTTTCAGCGCCTCCAGGAACTCCTTGTCCTGGAACAGCTTGATAAAGTTGTCAAGGCCCACAAAATTGCCCAGCATCCCCTCGCTGATCATATTGGCGTCGGTGAGGCTGATGAGGACGCAGGCGAACATGGGGAACACCACAAAGCCAAGGAAGAAAATCAGGCTGGGCAGCATGAACAGGTAGCCGGCAATGTTCTCCCGCCGCTGAAGCGCCCTGGTCATGGCCGTTTTCGGCTGCTTTGCCAAACTCAACACTCCTTTCTCAAAGGCGGGCGGAAAAACGCGCCCCTCCCCCGCGCGGTGCGGAGGAGGGGCGCGCACACCCTCAAAGCTCTATGCGTTTGCTGGGGTTAGCCGGCCGCGGCGGCGTTGGCCTCGGCCATATAGGTGGCCACGGTGTCCGCGATGGGCTCGCCGGTGCCGATCTTCTGGAGCATATTCCACCAGGAGGTGCGGGCCTGGGCCCAGCCGGGAACCACGTTGTAGTACTCGCCCAGGCTGGGGAGGAAGATCTTGTTGTACTCGTTCATGATGTCGTTGTCCGCGAAGATGTTGGACAGGTCGGTGCCCTCGGCGGCGGAGCGGGCGGAGAAGAAGTTGGAGATCTTCGCCGCGTCGGCCGCGTTCTCGGAGTCGCACATATACTTGATGAACTGCTTGGAGGCCGCGATGCGGGCGGGGTCGCCGTTGTCAAAGATGCCCAGGCCCCAGATGCCGCCGCACAGCTCGGCAGCCTTGCCGCTCTCGGTGGGGAAGTTCATGCAGACGATCTCGCTGCCGCCCATGGTCTTGCCGGGGTCGCCGTGCTGGCTGGCGGGATCCAGCTGCTGGGCCACGTTCCAGCAGAAGGCCATCTTCAGCACGTCCTGGTACAGGAGCTTGAGCTCGTCGCCGCCCTCCAGGGAGGCGTCAAAGGCGATGCCCTTGCCGTCCTTCTCCTTCAGGGCCTCCAGGGCCTTGATGTTGTTGGGGTCGTCCCAGGTGTACTGGCTGTGGTCGGCGTTGGTGAACTTGCCGCCGTACAGGTTGTTGATCAGGGCGCGGGTGCCCTGGTCGCCGCCCTGGCCCTTGCAGAACACGGCGGCCACGGTGTCGTTATACTTGGCGTACAAAGCGTCAACGGCCTTGAAGAAGTTCTCGGTGCTCCAGGTGCGGGTCTCCAGGTCGATGTACTGGTCGGCGCCGGCCTCCTTGAAGGCGTCCAGGTTGATGGCCATGCAGTGGGCGGTGATGAACATGGGGTACTCCAGAACCTTGCCGTCGGGCGAGGTGCAGGCGGCCAGGGCGGCCTCGTTCAGCTCGCTCTTGTCGGTGGCGTCGATCATGTCGGTGAGGTCAACCATCTTGCCCTTGGCGCCCCAGTTGACCACCAGACGCTCGGGGCCTTCCATGATCAGGTCGGGGGTGCCGCCGCTGGTGAAGGAGGTGTTGACCTTGTCGTCGCCGTCGGCGTAGGCCAGGAACTCGTACTTCACGGCGATGCCGGTGTCGGCGGTGAACTTGTCCAGCAGGGGCTTGACGTTCTTCTCGTCAGACCAGCCGCCCACGGGGTAGATCCAGATGGTGATCTCCTTGGCAACCTCGTCGCCGGCGGGGGGAGTCTCAGGGCTCTGGGTCTGGGTCTGGTCCGGCTCCTTGGTGGGGTCGGGAGCCTTGGACTCATTGCTGCCCTGGCTGCCGCAGGCAGCCAGACTCAGCACTATGCATAGTGCCAGCACCAGAGCAAGGGCTTTCCGAATCGTCTTCATTCTAATGTCCTCCTCATTTTTAATAGTTCAGGCCCAAATCCTCCTTGGGCTCTTGTACAGATTGTATAGTCTTTCCTATTGTTTGTCAAGATGCTTTTGAAAATAATTTTACATTTTTTCGACTGTGCGAAAATTTTTTCTTTCCAGAAACTACATATGTTTGTCCGCCAGGGCGTCCGCCACCTGCTTGCGCCGCTCCCGGCAGGTCTCCATGTCCCGGCGACACACCTCGCTGAACAGCACGTCGATGAGGAACAGCTGCCCCATGCGGGCGGCCACGGAGCCCATCTGCAGCGGGCCCTCCCGGGCGCCGCACTCCAGCACCACGTCGGCGCAGGCCGCGCCAGGGGATTTGGGGAAGCGGGTGATGAGGATGGTCTTGGCCCCCCGATCCTGGGCGATTTTCATCACGTCCACCACGTCCCGGGTGGAGCCGGAATAGGAGAAGTACATCACCACGTCCCGGGGGGTGAGCAGGGCGCACCGGATGGCCTGGAAGTGGGAGTCGTCCACGGGGTAGCAGTAGGGCAGGGCGGTGGAGAACAGGTGGGCCGCCTCCCGGGCCAGCACCATGGAGCCCCCCAGGCCCATGCACAGCACACGGTCCGCCGACAGGATCAAATCCGCCGCCGCGGTCACCGCGGCGGGGTTGACGAGGGCCAGGGTCTGGGTGATGGCGTCCACATCGGCGGCGTAGATCTTCTGGCACATATCCCCCAGGCTGTCCTCCGCCTGGACCTCGCCGTACAGGGGGCTCATGGGCCGCTGGGCGGAGGCGGAGCCCGCCACCGCCAGCTTGAAGGCGCTGTAGCCCTTATAGCCCAGCCGCCGGCAGAAGCGGGAGACGGTGGCCTCCGCCACGTCCGCCACCTCCGCCATCTCGGAGATGGACATATACTGGCACTCCTGACGCTGGAGGAGCATATAGTCCGCGATTTTCTTTTCCGCGCTGGTGAGCTGGTAATATTCCCGGTTGATTCTGGTAAATACGTCGCCGTAAGGCATACAGGCCCCCTTACTGCCCGTTCATGAGCCCGTCCATCATCCGCTCGCACATACTGAGCATCCGGGGCAGATGGAAGGGGCCCTTGAACGTGCTCCCCTTGCAGGGGGGTTGGGTGGGCTTCCCGTCCCGGCGCAGATAACCGTACCACTCGCCGTACTCCGGGTCGGAGAAGTAGGTCTTGCAGTAATCCAGCGTCTTCTCGAACCAGCCCAGGTACTTCTCCTCCCCGGTGTCCCGGTACAGCATCAGGCTGGCGATGAGGATCTCGTCATGGGGCCACCACAGCTTCATGTCGTGCTCATAGGCCTCGGGGGGACGGCCCAGGCAGTCCACAAAGTACAGCAGCCCGCCGTACTCGTTGTCCCAGCCCAGGTCGATGGCCCAGTCGAAGATTTGGGCGGCCTTCTTCACCAACTCCTGGTCGCCGGTGCGCTGGGCGTGCTCCAGCAGGAACCATACGCCCTCGATGTCGTGGCCGGGGTTGACCACGCGGCCCTCGGTGTAGTTGAGCCGGGCCTCGCCGTCTGGGCCCACGTTCTCCAGCACGCACTTCAGCTCGGGGTGGACGTGGTATTTGAAAATCTCGTCCACGCACTGCTGGGCCCGCTGCTCGTAGAGCTCTTTGCGCTCGGGGTCCACCCGCAGCAGGGTGCCGGTGACGTTGAGGATGATCATGGGGGTGCCGAAAGCCCGGCCGGTGCGGGTCTCGGGGATGGTCTTGGGGCCCAGGCCGGTGGGATCCTTCATGCCGTGGTTCAGGTCCCAGTAGAGGTCGTAGGCCCGGCGGGCCCGCTCCAGGTGCTCCGCCCCGCCGGCCACGCCGTAGTACTCCGCGTTGGCCAGGGCGTAAAACGCCTCGGAGAAGCAATACCGGCGCTGGCGCAGGGGCTTGCCGTCCTCGGTGACGGTGAAGTACAGCCGTCCGCCGGCCTCATGGTTGATACAGTGTTCCTCCAGGAAGTCCAGGCAGCTTTTGCTGGCGGCCAGCCACTCCTCCTTGGGCCCGTAGAGGTGGCACAGGTAGGCGAAGATCCAGCCGCAGCGCCCCTGCATCCACACGCTCTTGTCGGTGGAGAACACCTTGCCCTCCCGGTCCAGGCAGGTATACACCCCGCCGTGCACCGGGTCCATGCCGTTTTTCAGCCAGAACGCCACGCAGCGGTCCAGCTCCTCCCGGAGCCATTTCTGATGTTCTTTCATCCGGGCGATATCCATAAAAATCTTCCACCTTTCTCATCATTGATTTTTTCTGTGGGTTTTCCCTATTGTCTATCCATATCATACCTTCCCCATGGGGCCGCGTCAAGGGCGTGGACGAAAATAATTTTCATTTTGTAGAAAAATTGCTTGACTTTCTGCAAAAAACTGATAGGCTTATATTGTGGGAATCAGTGGCTTTTCAGCTTTTCCCACAAAAACCGGGAAATTTCTTTCGCCTGCCCGCGCATCTGCGCCCCGCGCCGGGGCGGCCGATAACCTGTCCATGTGGATTGAAATGGAGGAGGAATTATTTATGAACCATCTTGGCGTCGAAGTATCCGTGAAAAATGTTCCTGAACTGGACCCCGGCTTCATCCCGCTGGCCCAGTTCAACCGCGCCTTCCTGGCCGGGGCGGACAAGCCCCTGGACGTGGCCGTGGAGCGCTCCAACGGCCAGGTGGCCGTGTGGCACGTGAAGGTCCACGGCGACCCCGCCTTTGCCGCCGCCGACGAGTACTATGTGGAGCGGGTCATCAAGACCATGCTGTGGATGTACGGCGGCTTCCGGGTGTACATCGCCGGCAGCAAGGAGCTGGCGGACAAGATGAACGTCCACTACTCCGCCCAGGGCCGCCAGGCTTTCGACTGGGACTACATGGCCAACGTGTTCGAGCACCCCTTTGAGATCATCGCCTGCGACAAGGTGCCTGAGGAGAACAGCGACCCCAAGGCCATCGGCCGCCACCTGGACGGCTGCCGCATCGGCTTTGACGCGGGCGGCTCCGACCGGAAGGTGTCCGCCGTCATCGACGGCGAGCCCGCCTTCTCCGAGGAGGTGGTGTGGTTCCCCAAGACCAACTCCGACCCCGACTACCACTACGACGGCATCGTGGCCGCCCTGAAGTCCGCCGCGGAGCATATGCCCCGGGTGGACGCGGTGGGCGTGTCCTCCGCCGGCGTGTACATTGACAACCGCACCATGAACGCCTCCCTGTTCCTCCAGGTGCCCAAGGACCTCTTTGACGCCAAGGTGAAGGACATCTACATCCGCGCCATCACCGACACCTTCGGCGACGTGCCCTATATCGTGGCCAACGACGGCGACGTGTCCGCCCTGGCGGGGGCCATGAACCTGGGCGAGAACAACGTGCTGGGCATCGCCATGGGCACCAGCGAGGCGGTGGGCTATGTGGACGCCCAGGGCCGGGTCACCGGCTGGCTCAACGAGCTGGCCTTCGTGCCGGTGGACGCCAACCCCGAGGCCATGCGGGACGAGTGGAGCGGCGACATCGGCTGCGGCGTGAAGTACTTCTCCCAGGACGGCGTCATCAAGCTGGCCCCCCGGGCGGGCATCGAGCTGGACGAGTCCCTCTCCCCCGCCGAGAAGCTGAAGGTGGTGCAGAAGCTGCTGGCCGAGGGCAGCCCCGCCGCCGAGAAGGTCTACCAGTCCATCGGCGTGTACCTGGGCCACTCCCTGGCCCTGTACTACGGCTACTACGGCTTCAAATACGCCCAGCTCCAGGGCCGGGTGATGTCCGGCCGGGGCGGCGACATCATTCTGGACACCGCCAAGGCCGTGCTGGCCGACGAGTACCCCGAGGTGGCCCGCGCCATCGACGCCTCCCTGCCCGACGAGAAAGCCCGCCGGGTGGGCCAGTCCGTGGCCGCCGCCTCCCTGCCCGAGCTGAGAAAATAAACCGCAGGGGCCGGTGTCCCCACCGGCCCTGGGTAACGTTGATTGTCAAGGCCGATGAGGACATCGGCCCCTACACATTCTGTTATCTGTGAGGTCTTTACCATGAAAAAGCATATTCTCTGCCTGGGCGACTCCAACACCCACGGCTACTGCGCCGACCCCGCCGACTGCGCCGACGGCGGCATCCGCTTCAATGAGGACGAGCGGTGGACCTGCCGCCTCCAGGCCGCCCTGGGGCCGGACTACCTGGTGACGGAGGAGGGCCTGTCCGGCCGCACCACCGTGTTCCCCGATCCCCTCCACGAGAGCATGGACGCCCTTCCCGTCCTCTACTCCCTGCTGAAAAGCCACGAGGTCATCGACCTGCTGATCATCATGCTGGGCACCAACGACGCCAAGGAGCGGCTGGGGGTCAACGCCGCCTGCATCTCCATCGGCATGGAGCGGCTGGTGCGCAAGGCCCAGAGCGTGGACTGCTGGGGGGCTCACGCCCCCAACATCCTCATCGTCTGCCCGCCCCCCATCCACCCCGAGATGGCCGACCCGGCCATGGGGAAGGGCTGCGACGTGAAAACCCGGGAGCTGCCCGACTACTATGAGGCCACCGCCAAGCTGGTGGGGGCCCACTTCCTGGACGCGGCGGAGTGCGAGTTCAACCAGATCGACCATATGCATCTGACCCGCAGGGGCCACGCCCAGCTGGCGGACAAGCTGGCGGCGCTGGTGCCCACGCTGGTGCCCTAATCTTACCAGATACAAAGAGGAGCGGTACGGCTATTGGCCGTACCGCTCCTTATTGCTCCGTTTCACGCCGGGATTGGGCTGCGGCCTCGGGGCGGCCCCCCCCATACGCCACCCCCAGAGCCTCCATAAAGGGCTTGTAAACCCCCGCCAGCAGGGGCGCCGCCGCCCCGGCCCACAGGTGGGGC
>CATLEJ010000090.1 GCA_949916125.1 uncultured Oscillospiraceae bacterium | reverse complement strand
GTCTTTTCCCGCCATGCCGCGTTAAATTTTCTTGAAATAAACCCAATTATTCCTGCGAAAATTTGCCTTGCCTGACGGGGAAATCCCTCGGCCATCCGGCGGTTTCGGCTGTGAATACAGGTTCTTATTTTTCATTCAAGGGGTGGCCCGCTGCCGACGCAGGAGGGGTCGGCGATATCAATGGCGGAAACGAGCTGAAAGCTCTTTTTGGTTCCTTTTTCTCTCGAGAAAAAGGAACTTAGAACAGGCCGGAGATCACGCCGTTCTCGTCCACGTCGATTTTCTCCGCCGCCGGCACCTTCGGCAGGCCCGGCATGGTCATGATGTCGCCGGTCTGCACCACCACAAAGCCCGCGCCGGCGCTCACCTTCACCTTGGACACGGTGACGGTGAAGCCCTCCGGGCGGCCCAGCTTGGTCTGGTCATCGGACAGGGAATACTGGGTCTTGGCCATGCACACCGGCAGGCCCCCGAAGCCCATGGCCTCCAGCCGATCCAGCTCCTTGGAGGCGGCGGCGGAATAGCTGACACCTGCGCCGCCATAGACCCGCTTGACAATGGTCTCGATCTTGGCGCGCAGGGGCTGATCCAGCTCGTAGGCAAACCGGAACGCATGGGGCTGATCGCACAGGCGCAGCACCTCCTCCGCCAGGGCGATGCCGCCCTCGCCGCCCTTGCCCCACACCTCGGACAGGGCCACGTTGACGCCCAGCGCCCGGCACTTGTCGGCGATGAGGGCCAGCTCCGCGTCGGTGTCGTTCACAAAGCGGTTAATCGCCACCACACAGGGCAGGCCGTACACCTGGGTGATGTTCTCCACGTGCTTGAGCAGGTTGGGCAGGCCCTTTTCCAGGGCGGGCAGGTTCTCTGCGCCCAGATCCGCCTTGGCCACGCCGCCGTTATATTTCAGCGCCTTCACCGTGGCCACAATCACCACCGCGCTGGGATCCATCCCCGCGGCCCGGCACTTGATGTCCAAGAACTTCTCCGCGCCCAGATCCGCGCCGAAGCCCGCCTCCGTGACCACGTAGTCCGCCAGCTTCAGCGCCGTGTCGGTGGCAGAGACGGAATTGCAGCCGTGGGCGATGTTGGCAAAGGGCCCGCCGTGGACCAGGGCGGGGGTGTTCTCCAGCGTCTGCACCAGGTTGGGCTTGATGGCGTCCTTCAGCAGCGCCGCCATGGCCCCCTGGGCCTTCAGATCGGCGGCGGTGACGGGCTTGTCGTCGTAGGTGTAGCCCACGATGATCCGGGCCAGCCGCGCCTTGAGATCCTTCAGATCGGAGGCCAAGCACAGCACCGCCATGATCTCGGAGGCCACGGTGATGTCAAAGCCGTCCTCCCGGGGCACCCCCTGCATCCGGCCCCCTAAACCGTCCACGATGTTCCTGAGCTGCCGGTCGTTCATGTCCACGCACCGCCGCCAGGTGATCTTCTTCGTGTCGATGCCCAGGGCGTTGCCCTGCTGGATGTGGTTGTCCAGCATGGCGGCCAGCAGGTTGTTGGCCGCGCCGATGGCGTGGAAGTCGCCGGTGAAGTGGAGGTTGATGTCCTCCATGGGCACCACCTGGGCGTAGCCGCCGCCCGCCGCGCCCCCCTTCACCCCGAACACCGGGCCCAGGGAGGGCTCCCGCAGGCACAACAGCACGTTCTTGTCCAGCCTGGACAGCGCGTCCGCCAGCCCCACGCTGGTGGTGGTTTTGCCCTCCCCGGCGGGGGTGGGGTTGATGGCGGTGACCAGGATCAGCCTGCCCTTCCGGGGCCTGTCCCGGAGGGGGCCGATGTCGATCTTGGCCTTCACCCGGCCGTAGTGCTCCAGCAGCGCCCCGTCGATGCCGGCCTTTTCCGCCACCTCGCTAATGGGCAGCATATGTGCGCTCTGGGCGATCTCAATGTCGGTTTTCATGGCAATTCCTCCTTAAATTGTTGGGGTGCGTCCCTGAAAACAGAGCAGGGCGCACCGAATCTCAGTCAGTGCGCCCAGACGGTCGGCAATCAGGCGCGTGTGCGCCGCTGTACTCCATGTGGTGCTCCACTTCCGTCAGTCATACAGCAGAAATAGTGTATCATGCCCGCCCCGTTCCGTCAAGAGCTATACGCTCCGTATACCCCGCCGGATGCGGGGGCCCGGCCCCCCCAGGGGCGGGTGTGGATTTCCAGGGGGTTCCGGGGACGGCCCGCCGGTGTTTGGTTTCCATAATAACGGATATAAATTCAGATACGGAAAGTTATCCACAACTTCCACAGGGTTTTCCACAGCCGCAGCTGTGGAAGCTGCAACGGGGACAGACGATATCTGCCCCGCGGGGGGCGGGGATGGAAGTTCTTTCCTATGCGAAAGCGCCGGATTGCTTGACATAATTATGGAATGGCCCGTCCGGGACGGTTGGCCTGCCCCTGGGACGTACTGCGCGGGCTACCGCACCAGCTCCTGGAGGGAGCGCACGTAGCGCCGGCACACTGCGCGCAGCTCGTCCTGGCGGGCGTCATAGTAGGAGTCGTACACCCCCACCGTGTCCATACCCGCCCTGGCGGCGGTGGCGCAGTTGTCCGGGCTGTCGTCAAACAGCACGCAGGCCTCCGGCGGCACGCCGAGCAGCTCGCCCAGGCGCACAAAGCACTGGGGGTTCCGCTTCTCCAGGCCGATCTCCTCGGCAAACACCACCTGCCGGAACAGCCCGTCCAGCCGGAACCGCTCCAGCACCGCGCGGCACAGGGCGGGGCGGCAGGCGGTGAATACCGCCATGGGGCGGCCCTCGGCGGCGCACTGGCGCAGGAAGGCCTCCGCCCCTGGCTTCAGGGGGGCCAGCTCTTGGTAGTGGCGCTGGGCGAGGCTGTCCCACTCGGCCATAATGTCCTCCGGGGAATCGGGGAGCTGGTAGTGCTCCTTCGTAAATTGGGCCGCGATGGGGTAGATGGAGCGGGACACCACCCGCTCGTACTCCGGGGTGTTTTTCAGCCCCCGGCGGGAGAGAAATTCTTGATCTACCTCAAGCCAGAGGCCGTTGGTGTCGGTGATGGTGCCGTCCAGGTCAAAAATATACAAGTAATCAGCTCCTCTGCGGTGTGTGGCTGTGATTCTACCAGAATACCAGATGGGCGCGGTTCCCGCAAGCCCCGGCGGCAAATTTCGACCTTCGGATTGACTTGTCCGGCCCCAGCGGCTAAAATAATGGGGATAGCTTGAGGAAGGGGGGCCATGGTATGCGGAGGCTGGCCTGGTTTTCCGGTGGCTTCGGGGCCGCCTGTCTGTGGGCGGCCTATGCCGGGACAGGCACCGCCGCTGCCATTGCCGCCGCCGTCCTGCTGGGTCTGACGCTGGCGGTGTGGCGGGCCTCCCGCCCCCGGAGCGGGGAGTGCCCCATCCTGCTGCGCCGCCCGGCGGGGAAAGGGCCGCTGTCCCGGTACGGGCGGTATCAATTTTCCAGGCGCGGGGCGGCGCTCTGCCTGGGCGGACTGCTGGGCCTGCTGTGGGCCGGGGCTTACGGGGCCCTGTTCCGCGCCCCGGCGCAGGCGTGGGTCGGGGAGGAACGGGCGCTGTCCGGCGAGGTGTGCGCCTACCCGGACCCCACCTCCATCGGCGGGTACTGCGTCACCGTCCGGCTGGACGGGGGCTTTGCCGCCCCGGATGTGCTGGTGTATGGATCCGCCGGCTGGGGCGGGCTGGCCCCCGGCGACCGGGTGTCCTGCACCGCGCGGGTGAAGCCCTCCACCCACGCCTACGGGGACGAGACCACCTACTACACCGCCAAGGGCGTCTATCTGCTGGCCTACTGCAACGACCCGCCGGAGGTGGAGAAGGCTGTCCGCGTTCCGTTCTGGCACTGGCCCGCCCTGTGCGCCCACGCCCTCCGGGAGGGGATCTACGCCGCCTTTGACCACACCGCCGCCCCCATTGCCGCGGCGGTGACGCTGGGGGACAAGACCGGGCTGGACGACACGCTGTACTCCGCGTTCAGCCGGGCGGGGCTGATGCACGCCGCGGTGGTGTCCGGCCTGCACATCGGGTTTCTGATGCGGATGATCCTCCGGGCCACCGGCAGGCGCAGGAAAATCGCGCTGGCAATGGTTCCGCTGCTGATCTTTTACGCCCTCATGGCGGGCGGGACGCCGTCGGCCTTCCGGGCGGTGGTGATGCAGTCCGCCCTGCTGGCCGCGCCCATCGCCCGCCGGGAGGAGGACCCGCCCACCGCGCTGGGCCTCGCCCTTCTGCTTCTGCTGGCCCAGAACCCCTTTGCCGCCGCCAGCGTGGGGCTGCAGCTGTCCTTTGCCTCGGTGGCGGGGATCATGCTGGTGAGCGGCCCGCTGTTCCGGTGGCTGTACCGGCCCTTCAAGCCCCTGCGGCCCAAGGGCGGCGGACCGGCGCGGAAGCTGTGGAAGGCGGTGCCGTTCCTGGTCTCCGGGGCGGCCGCGTCCTTGGGGGCCATGCTGTTCACGGTGCCCCTCATGGCGCTGTATTTTGGGCAGATCACCCTGCTGGGGCCGCTGTCCTCCGTGCTGGCGCTGTGGGCGCTGTCCCTGCTGATGGTGTGCGCCCTGGCGCTGGGGACGCTGGCGGTGTTCCTGCCGGGGCCCGCCGCCCTGCTGGGGACGTGCGCCGGGCTGTTGGCCCACTATGCCCGGTGGGTGGCCCTGGGCCTGGGGAAATTCCCCTTTGCCTCGCTGAGCACCGACAGCGTGTACTGCCTGATCTGGCTGGCCGCGGTGTACCTGACGCTGGCGGCGGCCGCATTCAGGGCGACCCGGCCCGTCCGGCCCCTGGCCTGCGCGGGCGCGCTGGCCGTCCTGCTGTGCGCCGCCATCGGGCTGGGCAGGCTGGAGACGGACACGGCGGATCTCACCGCCGCCGCGCTGGACGTGGGGCAGGGCTCGTCCACCGCCCTGATCTCCGGGGGACAGGCGGCCCTGGTGGACTGCGGCGGCAGCGGTTCCCGCAGTGCCGGAGACACGGCGGCGGACTACTTCGCCTCCATGGGCCGGACCCGGCTGGATGTGCTGGTGCTCACCCACTTCGACAGCGACCACGTCAACGGCGTGGAACAGCTTTTCTACCGTATGAGGGTGGACTGGGTGGCCGTCCCCGCCGGGGAGGCCGGCCCGGAGGACGGGGCGCGGCTCATGGAGCTGGCCGCGGCGGAGGGCGCGCAGGTCATTCTGGTGGAGGAGACGCAGGAGCTGGACCTGGGGGAGGCGAAACTGACGCTGTTCCCGCCCCTGGGCGGTGGGACATCCAACGAGTCCGGGCTGTTCGCCCTGTGCTCCTGTGGGGAATTTGACGTGCTGGTCACCGGGGACGCGGACGCGTTTGTGGAGCGGATGCTGGTGAAGTACTGCCCCATCCCGGATACTGAGGTGCTGGTGGTGGGGCACCACGGCTCGAAAAATTCCACCTGCGGGGAGCTTCTCCGCGCCGCCGCCCCGGAGCTGGCCGTCATCTCCGCGGGGGCCAACAACGCCTATGGGCACCCGGCCCAGTCGACGCTGGAGCGCCTGGCGCAGGCGGGGGCGGAGGTCCACCGCACCGACCGGGAGGGGACGGTCACCATCCGGGTGCGGGACGGGGCCGTGGGTGTCTATTGATAAAACAGGAAATGGGGGAGCGGTATGCCGCCTAAGAAAAATGCCACCGACAACACCGCCATGCGGGAGCTGAAGCGTGCCCTGAGGGAGGACGCGCTCAAAAACCTCTATGTGTTCCACGGGGAGGAGGCATACCTGCGGGAATACTACCTGGGACGGCTGAAGGAGGCCGTCCTCCCCGCCGGGCTGGAGGAGTTCAACCTCCACGCCGCCCAGGGGAAGGACTGCAGCCTGGACTGGATCGAGCAGGCGGTGGACTGCCTGCCCATGATGAGCCGGCGCACCCTCGTTGTGGTCACCGACTTCGACCTGTTCGGCCAGGGGGAGAAGGGCAGGGACAGGCTGCTGTCCCTCCTGTCCGGCCTGCCGGACTACTGCTGCCTGGTGTTTGTGTACGACCTGCTGCCCTACAAGGCGGACGGGCGCTCCAAGCTGGCGGCGCTGCTGAAGGCACAGGGGGCGGTGGTGAACTTCCAGCGGCAGGAGCAGGGGGACCTCACCGACTGGATCTGCCGCCAGTTCAAAAAGGCGGGCAAGGGGATCGACACCGAGGACGCCCGCTACCTCATCTTCCTGTGCGGCGACCTGATGCACGACCTGGCCTCCGAGATCGGCAAGATTGCGGCCTACGCCGACGCCCCCAGGGTGACCCGGGCCGACATCGACGCGGTGGCCATCCCCAAGCTGGACGCGGTGGTGTTCCAGATGACCGACGCCATGGCCCGCAAGGATTTTGACCGGGCGGCGTCGGTGCTGGCCGACCTGCTCCACAGCCGGGAGGTCCCTGTGATGATCCTGTCGGTGATGGGCAAGTACTTCCGGCAGCTCTACACGGCGCGGCTTTACCTGAACGCGGGCAGGCGGCGGGACGACTTCACCCAGCTGTGGGGGATGAAATCCACCTACCAGGCGGACAAGCTGCTGGACGCGGCCCGGCGGTTTTCCCTGCCCTGGTGCCGGTACGCCGTGCGGCGGTGCGCCGAGACGGATATCCTGCTGAAAAACTCCTATGGGCAGGAGGGGGAGGTGCTCACCGCCCTGCTCATGGAGCTGGCCTCGGGCCGCCGGGTTACTTTTTCTTGAAAGAAAAAGTAACCAAAAAGAACTTGAAACCGTTACTTCCGGGGGGCATAATCGCGCCGTTGCCGGTCGGCAACGGAACAGGTTGATATCTGGGAGATTTTTGATGAGAATCAAGGAAGCAATCGTAGTGGAGGGCCGGTACGACAAGGCGGCGCTGGCGGGGGTGGTGGACACCCTGATCCTGGACACCGCCGGGTTCGGCGTGTTCAAGGACGGGGAGCGGCTGGCCCTGCTGCGGCGGCTGGCGGCCAAGCGGGGGCTCATCGTGCTCACCGACCCGGACGGGGCGGGGTTTGTGATCCGCAACTATCTGAAGGGGGCCATCCCTAAGGGGCAGGTCAAGCACGCCTATGTGCCCGACGTGTACGGCAAGGAGCGCCGCAAGCGCGCCCCCGGCAAAGAGGGCAAGCTGGGGGTGGAGGGGATGCCGCCGGAGGTGCTGCGGCAGGCTGTCCTCAACGCCGGGGCCACGGTGCTGGACGGGGATGCCCCGGCCCGGGAGCAGGGGGATCTGACCCCGGCGGACCTGTATGCCCTGGGGCTGTCCGGGACAGCCGACGCGGGGGCGCACCGGGCGGCCCTGCTGCGCAGGCTGGAGCTGCCCGAGCATATGAGCGCCAAGGCCCTATTGGCGGCGCTGAACGCGCTGTATACCCCCGAGGAGCTGGAGGAGCTGTTTGACGGATGGAACGCATAAAGGAGTGCGCCGGGCTGGCGCACTCCTTGTTGTTTTGCAGGGAAATAGGACTGCTTGTTTTGTCCGGCTCCGGGGCCTTACCCCTCCGCCTCCATGACCTTGTCGATCCGGCGCTGGTGGCGGCCGCCCTCAAACTCCGTGGCCAGGAACACGTCTAAAATCCGCTCCGCCAGGTTGCCACCGGTGACGCCGGCCCCCATGGCCAGCACGTTGGCGTCGTTGTGGCGGCGGGTCATCTCGGCGGACAGGGGCTCGTGGCACAAAGCGCACCGCACCCCCCGCACCTTGTTGGCCGCCATGCTCATGCCGATGCCGGTGGTACACAGCACCACGCCCCTCTCGCACGTCCCGTCCGCCACCAGCCTGGCGGCGGCGATGCCGAAGTCGGGGTAGTCGCAGCTCTCGGTGCTGTGGGTGCCGCAGTCGGTGACGTCGTGGCCCCGCTCCAGCAAGTGGGCCTTGAGGCGCTCCTTCAGATCAAAGGCCCCATGGTCGCAGGCGATGGAAATCTTCATACTGTCCAACCTCTTTTGTTAAAATTTGTGCAGAACAGGCTTGCGCCCGGCGAAGGTGGTCACGCAGTCGAACCCCGCCTCCCGGATCATGTCCAGGGCCTGGGGGACGCCCTTGCCCACGTCCTGGGGCCGGTGGGCGTCGGCCCCCACGGTGACAAGCTCGCCTCCGCACTCCTTGAACCAGCGCAGCAGGGGGGGCCAGCAGTCCAGATCCTGCGCCCGGCGGGTGTTCACCTCCATGGCGTGGTCGGTTCTGGCTACCTCGGTAAAGATGGCCCGCACCCGGTCCTCATAGTCCGCCAGGGACAGGTTGACCCCGTCCCGGTGGATGTACCGCAGAGGGTAGACGATGTGGGCCAGGCTGTCATAGCAGTCGGGGCACTGGGTCACCAGTGTCCAGGTGTGGTCCAGGGTGCTCTCCACCGCGCGGCGGCTCAGCGCCAGGTCGCCGGCGTAGTTGGAAAAGGACAGGTCGCGCCCGCCCTCCATGCCGATCCAGCTGTGGAGGGAGCCCAGCACGAAATCCAATTCCTCCCCGCCCTGGGCCAGGATGTCCCGGGCCACAGCCGGGTCATAGGGGGCGGAGCCCAGCTCCAGCCCCAGGCGCAGGGTGAGGGCGTCCCCCAGCTCCGCCCGGACGGCGCGGTACTGCGCCATGGCCCCGGGCCAGTTGAAGGAGGTCACGGGCTCTCCTTGAAGGTCCAGCAGGTCGCAGTGGTCGGTGACGCAGAACTCGCTGAGCCCGGCGGCGACGGCGGCCCGGGCGGTGTCCAGCAGCTCCGCCTCGCTGTCCGGGGATAGTTTTGTGTGGCTGTGGATGTCGCAGAGATACACGTTAGATCACCTCAATATGGAGCTTGCGCCAAAAAAAGTGGCCTTTGAACCAAATCGAAGCCCAGCGGAGCGGGTTCGATTTGGAGCTGGAGACGCAGCGAAATGAGCGAGCTTTCGGCGAAGCCGGAAGGGAGTGATATGGAGCTTGCGTCTACAGCGGCCAGCTGGGGAACCACCGCAGGAAATAGGTGGCGTACCAGTCGGGCACGTACAGGCCCACAAGCTCGGGGTAGAAGACGGCGTACAGCAGGACGACACAGCCCGTGAAGCCGTACACCGCCAGCCGGCAGCCCTCCCGCTTCCGGGTGAGCATATCGTCCATCAGGTAGGCGATGGCAAAGCACAGGAACAGCACCGTGGGGAAATAGTGGTAGGCGAACAGCACCCGTCCGATGGCCATCCAGGGCACCAGCTGGGACAGGATGGCGATGAGGATCAGCAGCGCCTTGCCGCACCGGCGGCGCACCATCTGGACCGCCACGCCGAAAAAGGCCAGCAGCCCCGCCCAGGACACCAGCGGGTTGTTGAAGGAGGCAAACAGGCTGCGCATCCCCGGTGTGTCCAGGTCCCGGTAATAGAGGATGGGCCGGCCGTCAAAGATCCACTGGTACCAGTCGGACTGGTAGCTGTGGGGGGTGTGGACGCCCTGGTGGTAGGTGAGCATGAAATACTGGTTTTTCAGCATGATGTCCACCGGGTTGTCGCTCTTGTCCGGGATGGCCTGGAAGAAGGCCCCGACCCGATCCGCCAGGCCGGGGGCTTTGCCGTCCGCCGTCAGCCGTTGGGTGACCTGTTCCATCTGCTCCGGGAGCTTGTCCAGATGCCCCGGCAGGCATTCCCAGAACCAGCTCACCGATTCCCCCGCCATTCCCCAGAAGCCGCTCTCGTTGCCCTTTGCCGCGGCGTAGGGGAAGTAGGACATGGTATAGATGATGACCGGGATCACCACGAAAAATACCACGGACAGGCCGATGGTCCCCCACACATGGATGGCGAAGGAGGGGATATGGGGGGGCGTCCAGGCGGGGGTTTCCTCCCGGAACATGGCCTCCGTTACCTCCCGGCGCAGCTCCTGGGACACCGGGGCCTCCTGGGCGCGGACCTCCGCCTCTTGCCAGTCCCCGGCCTTGAAGATCATGCCCAGCAGCCACAGCAGGGCCAGCCCCACCCCGGCATACACCACCGTCCACTTGGACGCGCAGCCGATACCCCAGAACAGGCCGCAGAGGAACAGGGGGAGGATGTAATGCCGCAGCTTTTTCCCGGCGGGGACGGCCAGCCAGCGGTACATGAAATAATAGGACACCAGGATGAAAAACACGCCGTAGGTATCGATGGTGGCGATGCGGGTCTGGACCAGGTGCATGAAGTCGAAGGTGAACAGGGCCGTGCCGCACAGAGCCACCGGGGTTTTACCGAAGAGGTTTTTCAGGAAGATATAGAGGATGGGCACCATCAGCACGCCGAACAGCGTGCCCATAAACCGCCAGCCGAAGGGGACCATGCCGAATAGGCCGATGCCGATGGAGATGATCAGCTTGCCCAGGGGCGGGTGGGACACCTCGTAGGGGTAGACGTTGTTCAGGTGTTCCAGCGCCGTGCGTGGGTGGTAGATCTCGTCGAAGTAGGAGGAATCCAAATAGGTGGCGTGCTCCGGCACGATGTCCTGCTCGTCAAAGAGGGCGTCCGCCCCGTCGGCGGAGACGTGAAGCATCTGGTCCGAGCCGTCGTAGAGGACCATCTCCCCCAGCTCCATGGGGCCGTGCCCGGTGTCGGGGAAGGCGGTCAGGCGGAAGTACTTCGCCTGGGCCGCGGCGCCGTCCTCAATGGTGATGTGGTGCCACTTGAGCAGCGTGTTATAGGCCTGCCGGATGGACTGAACCGACCCGGCGGACGTCCCCTGGGGCACTTGCTTCCAATAGTAGGCCACCCTGGTGGACAGGCCGGTGGTGTCCTGCCCGGGCTGCTTCGCCGCCCATCCGCCGTCCACCCAGACCTCGTCCACCGCCTCAAGGGCCGTCCAGCTTTCCCCGTCGGCGGAGACCTCCAGGGAGTATGTCCCGGTGCCGATGCGGGTAAACCAGCCGACGCCGCCCAGGGTGACTTCGCCGTCCAGCTCCCAGGTGATGGTCTCCCGCTCCGCAAAGGGCTGGACGGACTGGGGGGCGGACCGGCTGCCCAGCTGGAAGAAAGCGGTGACGGCATACACCACCGTCAGCGCCAGCACGGGCAGGATATCCTGCCGCTCCATGGGGTGGCGGGGGATGGTGAGGGTCAGGCGGCGGGGCTTGGCCCGCTCCTCGGCCATGGCGATCCACTCCAGGCTGTGGGGGCGGGGGCGCAGGCAGTACCAGTAGTAGCCAAAGAAGATCCCGCAGACGGCAATGCCGAAGATGGCCCAGACAAAGGCGGGGGAGAGGTTGGTGAAGAACCAGGTTACGCCGTATACCACCGCGTCCCATGCCTTTTGCAGGGTGAGGGGGGCGCTCTCCGCCGGGGCGGAAGAGGCTGAGGCGGCCAAAGCAGGTAAATGTATCATTGCGACCTCCAATCGCGTGCGTACGCGCGGTTTGCACTTTTTTACTGGGTTCCCTATATCATACTACGAACCGCAGGGAA
>CATLEJ010000089.1 GCA_949916125.1 uncultured Oscillospiraceae bacterium | reverse complement strand
CCTGATTGGAGGGCTGAGCCTGTTCCTGTTCGGCATGAATGTGATGGGGCAGGCCCTGGAGCGCAGGGCGGGCGGGCAGCTGCGCGCCCTGTTGGAGAAGCTGACCCGAGGCCGGCTGGCCGGGCTTCTGACGGGCATGGGCGTCACGGCGGTCATACAGAGCTCTTCCGCCACCACCGTGATGGTGGTGGGATTTGTCAACTCCGGCCTGATGAGCTTGAAGCAGGCCATCAACATCATCATGGGCGCCAACATTGGCACCACTGTCACAGCATGGATCCTCAGCCTGGCGGGGATCGACGGCGGGAACCTGTTCGTGCGGCTTTTGAAGCCGTCCTCCTTTACGCCGGTGCTGGCCTTCCTCGGGATCATCTACTATATGTTCCTCAAGGACGCCAAAAAGAAGGACACCGGCCTGATCCTGCTGGGCTTCGCCACGCTGATGTTCGGCATGGAGACCATGTCCGGCGCGGTGTCCGGCCTGCGGGACGTCCCCGCCTTCCAGCAGCTGTTCCTCCTGTTCAAAAACCCGGTGCTGGGGGTGCTGGCCGGGACGGCGCTGACGGCGGTCATCCAGTCCAGCTCCGCCTCCGTGGGCATTTTGCAGGCGCTGGCGGACACCGGGCAGGTCTCCTACGGCGCGGCCATCCCCATCATCATGGGGCAGAACATCGGCACCTGCGTGACGGCCATCCTCTCCTCCGTGGGGGCCAACAAGAACGCCAAACGGGCCGCCCTGGTCCACCTGTCCTTCAACATCATCGGCACGGCGGTGTGGCTGACGGTATTCTGCCTGCTCCAGGCGATCCTGCACCCCGTCCTGCTGGACGAGGGGGCCTCCCGGCTGGGCATTGCCGTGGCCCACTCGGTATTCAACGTGCTGTGTACCGTCCTGATGCTGCCCCTGTCCGGCTTTTTGGAGCGGCTGGTCACCGTCCTCGTTCCGGACACCAAACAGCCGGAGACCTTTTCCGAGCTGGATGAGCGGCTGTTCGCCACCCCCTCCATCGCGCTGGAGCGGTGCCACCGCGTGGCGGCCGACATGGCGGAGACCTCTGTGGCGGCCTTGAAAGAGGCGCTGGACGTCCTGGATGGCAATTCGCCGGAGCTGGCCCCGTCCATCCGGGAGAAGGAGGACAAAACCGACCACTATGAGGACATTCTGGGCACCTATCTGGTAAACCTGAGCACCCACCGCATCAGTGAGGCGGACAGCCGGGAGGCGGCGAAGCTGCTGAAAATCATCGGCGACTTTGAGCGCATCGCCGATCACGCGGTGAATCTGCTGGAATCCGCGGAGGAGCTGCGCGGCAAGGGGCTGTCCCTCACCGACGCCGCCGCGGGGGAGCTGGCGGTGATCTCCGCTTCCGTCGGCGACATTCTGGATCTGGCCCTGGCCGCGTTCCTGGACAACGACCTGGACGCCGCCGCCCGGGTGGAGCCCTTGGAGCAGGTCATCGACCAGCTCAAGGAGCAGCTGCGCACCCGCCATATCCTCCGCCTGCAAAAGGGGGAGTGCACCATCGGCGCGGGCTTTGCCTGGCTGGACCTGCTGACCAACCTGGAGCGCACGGCGGACCACTGTTCCAACATCGCCGGGTGCGTCATCGACGTGGCCCACGACAACCTGAACCTGCACCAGTCCCTGCGGGACGTGCGCAGCGGCAGCGAGGAGTTCCGGGAGCGGTATCAGGAATATGCGGGCAGATACGCCCTGCCCTGACTGCCCCATGCAGGGGCCGGCCCCCGGGGGACATAGGCTGCAGCCGGGACATGGCTGTCGAAACCGCCGCCCGGGGCGTGGGCTCCTGCGTCCGACAGGCCATTGCCGGAACGCCCGGTCTGTGGTACGATGATATGGTCAGCACATTTGAAAATGGGTAAATGCCGATATGGCAGCAAAAGGAAGGAGGGGATCCCCATGATTTTTTGCGTAGAGGACGATGAGAGCATTCAGAGCCTGGAGCTCTATGCCCTGCGCTCCGCCGGCTTTGAGGCCAGGGGCTTCGGGGATGGGGAGGCGTTTTTTGCGGCGCTGCGGGTGGAGCGGCCGGAGCTGGTCATCCTGGATGTGATGCTGCCCGGGGACAGCGGCGTGGAGCTGCTGCGGAGGCTGAAGGCGTCCGGCGATACCCGGGACCTCCCCGTCATCATGGCCACGGCCAGGGGGGCGGAGTATGACAAAATTCAGAGCCTGGACCTGGGGGCGGACGACTACCTGGTCAAGCCCTTCGGCATGATGGAGATGGTATCCCGGGTCAAGGCGGTGCTGCGCCGGTGCAGGCCCAGGCAGAACCGGGAGATTTTGGCGGCAGGCAACCTGGTGGTGGATCTGGTGGAACATACCGTCATGGCGGACGGCCAGCGGATTGCGCTCACCTTCAAGGAGTTTGAACTGCTGCGGCTGTTCCTCTCATCCCCCGGCGTGGCCTTTACCAGGGAAAAGCTGCTCTGCGCCATTTGGGGGACGGAGTACGCCGGTGAGACCCGGACGGTGGATATGCACATCCGCACCCTCCGGCAGAAGCTGGGCAGCTATGGAAGCATGATCGAGACCGTCCGCAATGTGGGCTATCGGCTGGAGGCGGCGCCATGACGAGGAAAATTTTCTGGTCCACCCTGATGGTGGCGGCGGCGGTGCTGGCGGCCAGCCTGGTGATTGTGCTGGGCTGCCTGTACGATTATTTTGGGGACGTGCAGGAAAACCAGCTGAAGGACGAGCTGCGGCTGGCGGCCTCCGGGGTGGAGGCGGGCGGGCAGGGTTATCTGGAGCGGCTGTCCCCCCGGGATTCCAGCTACGGCTGGAGCGCCGACTACCGGCTGACCTGGGTGGCGGCCAACGGGACGGTGCTCTTCGACACCCACGTCCCGGCGGAGGAAATGGAGAACCACGGGGGCCGGATTGAGATACGGGAGGCGCTCGTCAATGGGGAGAGCAGCAGCGTCCGCTACTCCGATACGCTGACCCAGCGGACGCTGTACTATGCCTGCGCCCTGGCCGACGGCACGGTGCTGCGCATCTCCGCCGGCCAGGCCACCGAGCTGGCCCTGGTGCTGGGAATGCTCCAGCCCATCCTCATCATTGGGATATTGGCCGTGATCCTCTCCGCCGTCCTGGCCGGCCGCATGGCAAAGCGGATCGTCCGCCCGCTCAACTGCCTGGATTTGGACCATCCGCTGGAAAACGACGCCTATGAGGAGTTGGCCCCCCTCCTGCGCCGCATCCACCAGCAGCGGGGGCAGATCAGCGCCCAGCTCCGGGCGCTGCAGGCTAAGACCGATGAATTTGACCAGATCACCGGCCACATGAGCGAGGGGCTGGTGGTGCTGGACCGGGAGGGCTCGGTGCTCAGCGTCAACCCGGCGGCCCAGGCCGTGTTCGGCGTGGACCGCTCCTGCATCCGGCGCAGCTTCCTGACGGTGGACCGCACCCCTGAGATGAGCCGGGCCGTCCGCACCGCGCTGGAGGAGGGGCACGGGTCCATGCGCTCCCAGCGCAACGGACGGGAATACCAGTTTGACCTGAGCCGGATCCAGTGGTCGGGGAGCGTGGCAGGTGTCGTCCTGCTGGCCTTCGACGTGACGGAGCAGGCGGACGCGGAGCGCAGCCGCCGGGAGTTCACCGCCAACGTGTCCCACGAGCTGAAAACGCCGCTGCAGTCCATCCTGGGCAGCGCGGAGCTGCTGAAGAACGGGCTGGTCGAGCCGGAGGATATCCCCCGGTTTTCCGGCCTGATTTACACAGAGGCGGCGCGGCTGGTGGCCCTGGTGGACGATATCATCCACCTCTCCCAGCTGGATGAGGGCGTTTCGCTGGAGCGGGAGCCGGTGGAGCTCCTGGAGCTGGCGGGGAACGCGGCGGAGGCTTTGCACGGCAGCGCCGAACAAAAACACGTCCGGATCTCCGTCACCGGGGAGCCGGTCCAGGTCAACGGCGTGGGCACCTTCCTGTATGAGATGGTCTATAACCTGTGCGACAACGCCATCAAATACAATGTGGAAAACGGCTCGGTGGAGGTGTCGGTCTCCGGCGCGGGGCAGGAGGCGGTCGTCACGGTCAGGGATACCGGCATCGGCATCCCGCCGGAGTACCAGCCCCGGGTGTTTGAGCGGTTCTTCCGGGTGGACAAAAGCCGTTCCAAGGCCTCCGGCGGCACCGGGCTGGGCCTTTCCATCGTGAAGCATATCGTGCAGTACCACCACGGGAGCGTCGACCTGCAAAGCGAGGCGGAAAAAGGAACCGTGATCTCTGTCACGCTCCCGCAGATGCAAATCAATCTAAAATGAAGGCTGCCTCACCATACCGCTTCCGCCGGTTGGACGGAAACGGTGTGGTGAGGTGTTTTCTTATAAAAACGGAAGTGTTTTTCGGGGCCGGCCCCGCTGCCGTGATAAACCCAACCGGGACGGTAAACGTGCATTTGACGATGCCGAGCCCGCCCAGAAATACGGCCATCAGCGGATTGATGATAAAGCCGCACACCACCAGCCCCACGGCGGCGGACACAACCACCGTCGGCATGAAGGACAGGGCGGTCTGCAAAATCAGCTGCCCGCCGCCCGACGGGGACGCCCGCGTCAAAACGACCTCTGCAAGTTGATATTTCAGGGCGCAAATCCTGCATTTCAGGCGGGGAAAGATTTTGGCTCGAAATTCGTGGTATAATTCATTCTGTATTTTTATGTGCATTTGAAGGAGTGCTTTCATCAATAAGTAGGAGGACCAGCTATGAAAAAACGCATTTTATGTCTATTACTCTGCCTGTGCATGGCCATGTCTTTGCTGCCTACGGCGGCATTGGCGGCGGAGGGAACCCTCTTCGAGCGGTATATTCCCATCGCCCAGGTCTACTCCGCCATGGCCACCCCCACCACGGCCAATGTGGGCGCCAACTTCCTATTCCAGTGGGGGACCCAGCTTGTGGACGAGAATTATAAGAGCGCCGCGCTTGCCAAGACCCTCAAGCGCAAGGACTATCAGGGGCATTTCCTGAAGATCAGCTACCTGGGCACTTTCGGCAGCCTGGACAAAGAGACCGCCAAGAGCGCCCTGGGGCTGGACGACACCGCCTATCAGATCGCCATGGGCACGCAGGCCCCCAGCGGGAACTACCGAAAAACCATCGACAAGAGCTCCATCATGGTGAAGGTGGACCTCTACGACGCCAATAAGAAGCTGGTGCAGAACATCAGCCCCGCCTGCGCCATCCTGGCCGTGGGCCCGGAGGGGGAATTCTTGACCTACTCCGAGCGGGGCGGGAAGCGCTGCTCCCTATACTTCTCCATGCAGGACAATCTCTGCAAGATCACGGACGACCGGAAGAACATTTACAGCATCCATTTTACCCCTACCTACACCTGGCTGGCCGACAAGTCCGTGGCGGAAGGGCTGCTGGGTTCCAAGGGCTCCACCCCGGTCCAGAGCACCTATCAGTTTACGCAGCATCCCGCGCTGAGCCTGGAGCGGCCCCAGTACATGACCAACAACATCCTCACGTCCACCGAGTTTATCGACCCCTTCGGCACCTACTATCAGGTGGGCGCGGGGACGGGGATAGACCCCGTGGTGGTCAATAAGATTGAGAACGTGGTGGACTACTCCGAGTACGGCCGGGTGCTCACCCCCGGCGAGACCCAGCGGAGCATTCTGACCGCCGACGGCACCCTGTACGGGGTCAACAGCCGCACCGGCGAGAAGAAGCTGCTGGCCACCGGGGTGAAGCAGGCGGGCAAGGCCCACTACATGACCGCCGACGGCAAGGTGAAGGAAATCGACTCGGGCAAGGTGGTGGCCACGGACTGCGCCGCTTTTGCCGAGCACCGCTACGCCGAGGTCATCGGCGTGCTGAAAAAGGACGGCACCCTCTATCTGGGCTATACCTATCTGTCCGAGGCCCCCGGCAACTACGCAAAGGGCCTTCAGAAGGTGACGGTGGACGGCGGAAAGACGGACAAATTCAAGGCGGTAGTGGCCTGCGGCGCCGCCACCGAGGACAACCGCTTCTTCCGCTGGAAGGAGACGGTGACCCCCATGGGCTACGACGAGGAGGCCTGGGCCCAGGGGATCTTTATCCCGAAAAACGACTACAAGCTCTCTCTGGAGAAGGTCGCCGACAAGGCCGCCCGTGTGTTCCCCTATGAATACTTCACCGAAGAGGATTCCACCGCGGTGGACGCCATCACCGGCTTCGTGGTCAACGAGGACGGCTATGTCTGGGGCTTCGGCCTCCAGCGCCAGTTCCAGCTCTCCGACAGCAAGGGAAACGCCGTGAAGATGGGCATGATCAAGCGCATCTTCCCCATCTACCAGACCCAGGGCAAATTCGGGGACAACGCCAACTTCGTGGCGTTCCTGAGCGAGAACAACAATAAGGTGAAGGCCCTGATGGCCAACCACTGTACCAGCAACAGGCCGGAGGCGGGCGAGCTGCCCGTGGCCTATCTCTCCGACGTGCCCGGCGGCTACAAGGGCGTGGACGGCTACACCTACTGCTTCGATATGGAGGCCTCCAAGTCCTTTACCATGAAGCCCACGGCGTGGCACTACCTCGACGACAAAAATGAGATGTTCCACGCGATGAACACCTCCACCACCCCCATCAGCAACATGAACCTGCTCCCCAATGTGGCCCGCAGCTCCTACCGGGCGGATGGAAAGAGCAGCACCGTCGTCCTTTTGGAGCGCACCGACGGCTCCATGTGGATGACCCAGACCTATTCCAAGGTCTCCGCCGCCAATACGGTGGCCAAGCTGGGCGGCTGGGAAAACACCAACGCTATCCAGATCACCCAGCCCACCACCAAGGTCTCCGGCCGGTGCGACTATGTGGACCTGGTGGGCGGCGATTCCTCCACCGTGGTCAACCTCGGGCCGGTGGACGCCCCCTCCACCCAGCCCCAAACCACCTTTATGGTGGATCCCCACTACGTGAATATCAGCGAGTACCAGGCGGAAAAGATGTACAAGGACGGGAAGAAGTTCGTCCTGCTGTGCTGTTCCGTCAACTGCGGCTGGTGCAAGCGCCTGAAGGCGGGGCTTCCCGCCACGCTCAAGGCCGCCAACTATTCCATCTACGGCACCTCCGACAATACCGGCGCGCTGAACTTCTACTGGGATTTCGTCACGGGCACCACGCTGGGCACCCCCTATGCCGTTATCGTAAACGGCAAGAACGATGTGGAGGTGGTCTCGGCCATCCATTCCCAGGCGGAGATGGCCGCCGTCATTCAAAAGGCCAAGAGCAAAGGCATCCCCTCGGCTGTGGCGACGGGCCAGACGACGCCACCTACCCCCACGGTGGAGGCAAAGCGCCCCACCGACAAGCTCTCCCTGTCCGCCGCTGAGTGGGAGGTGCTGAAGCTGGTCAACCAGGAGCGGAACAAGGCCGGGCTGGAGCTGCTGTCCATGCCCGCCGCCCTTCAGACCGCCTGCGATATCCGGGAAAACGAGCTGGCGACCCTCTATGACCACACCCGACCCAACGGACAGCCCCAGTGGACAGTCATCCCCGAGAGCTTCCCGTACAAACCGGCGGAAAACATTGCCGAGGGCCAGCTTGAACCCCAGCAGGTCATGCGCGACTGGATGAACTCCCCCGGCCATAAGGCCAACATCCTCCGGGAGAAGATGTGCTATCTGGGCGTGGGGGTCAACACCAGCACCCCATACCACTGGGTACAGCTCTTTACCACCGGCGAGATCACCTCCGTGACCTCCAGCAGCGGCAGCCTGAGCTTCCCCAGTGAAGAGGCCATGCAGGGCGAATACCTGATCTGCACCGGCAAGAACGGGGTGGTATCCTACCTGCCCATCGACGTGAGCGCCATGACCAAGAGCGGCAGCAGCTATACCTTGAAGCTCCTGGGGAAAACGGTGAAGCTCACCGTTGTCCCCGCCACCGGGACGGCCTATCCCTCCACCCAGACGGTGGAGCTGGACGGCAAAAAGGTCACCTTCCAGATGTACGCCCTGAAGGACGCCAACGGCAATCCCACCAACTATGTGAAGGTGCGGGACCTGGCCCTGGCCCTCAACGGCACCAAGGCCCAGTTCAGCGTGGGCTGGGACGGGGCGGTGAGCCTGGACAGCGGGAAAGCCTATATCCCCAACGGCAGCGAGAACAAAACCCCCTTCTCCGGGGAGCGGGCCTACACCACCCCCACAAAGCCCACCAACGTGAACGGTTCCCCCAGCGACCTCCAGGCCATCGTCCTCACGGACGCCAACGGCGGCGCCTATACCTACTACCAGCTCCGTGACCTGGGCCGCAAGTTGGGCTTCAACGTGGATTGGAGCTCCAAAAGAGGGGTGTTTATTGAAACCGACAAGCCGTACAGCGGAACATGACGGAAAAAGGAGGCCAACATGAAAAAACGAATCCTTTGTATGCTGCTGGCGCTGTGCGCCGTGATCACCCTGCTGCCCACCACCGCCCTGGCGGCGGACACGAAGGTTATTACGCTGAAAGCGCCCCACACCATCGCGGAGCTCAACGCGAAGTGGGCCACCCTCAAGCCCGTCAACACCGCGAACCCCTATGTAGAGGAGCCCCAGACGTCCCAGATGGATGGCCAGCCCACTTTGGGCAGGGTGAGTAAACAGGCGCTGACCGACGGGCTGAACAGCCTGAACTTCGTTCGGTATATGGCGGGGCTGGGCAGCGACGTGTCCGTGGTTTCAGATTTCCAAACGAGCGCCCAGTACGCCGCCGTCCTTCTGGCCTACCGGGACACGACCCTGACCCATACGCCCGACAAGCCCTACGGTCTGAACGACGACTTCTTTCAGAAGGGCTATGAGGGCACATTCAACTCCATACTCTACCGGCAGAGCGGTCAAAACAGCGCGGTCACCGGCCTGGCGGACTCCGTCCGCGGCTTTCTCGACGACCGCGGCGAAAACAACAAGGATGTGGGCCACCGATTTGACGTGCTGGACCCGCTGATGACGGGGACGGGCATGGGAATGGCCACCTCGCCCAGCGGCATGACCTACGCCGCCATTTGGACCGGCTACGGCGAGACCCTGAACGGGAACGGGACCAAGACTACCAACTATGAGGCCATCACCTGGCCCACGGCGGGCTATCAGGCCACGGACTTCTTTTCCAGCGGCGTGGCGTGGTCCGTCCGGCTGAACTCCGCCCGTTATGACCTGAAAAAACTGGGTAATGTGAAGGTGACCGTCACCGGTCCCAACGGAACCTCCACCCCCTCCCACCATATCGGAAAATACGGGAGCATGATTATTTTCACCCCTTCGGGCAAAATGGGGGCGGGGGAGAAGTACCAAGTGGAGATCACCGGCCTCTACCGAAAGGATGGCCAGCCCGCGACGCTGAAGTACACCGTGGAGTTCTTCAAGCTGGGCGAGGCGGGGAACTCCACCGAGGAGCTGCTCGCCGCCGACAAGATCGCGGTGGAGCAGGCGGTCACCAATTTCAAGCCGCTGCTGTGCAATTACAATACGCCGGAGGACGTGCTCAACTGCATATGGGCGGAAACCAGGTATGTCGACAGCATGGAGTGGGTGTCCGCCCCCGTCATTACCAAGGCCACGGACAAGAAGACCGGATCCTTCCAGGGCAAGCTGAAATGCGGGCTGAACGGGGAGTCTTTTACCTATACCGTGAAAATGACCATCCCCAAGGCGACGAGGAATGACAACGTCTACCGCGCCAGCGCGGCGGCGAAGGCCATGAAGGTCAGCGGCGCCACCACCGCGGAGGACGTGGTGCGGGCGGTGAGCCCCGTGTTGGACTCCGGCTATACCGCTGCCGTCTCCAACTTCAACATCATCACAGCCCCCACCGCCACCGAGCCGGGGAAATTGTCCTACTACCTGTACACCAAGGACAGCGAGGGCAAGCAGCTCGCCAAGGCGGGCGTTGTGCAAATGATTCCGCCCCTGGGCCGGAACTACCCAGGTACTGGCCCGGCGGCCCCCGCCATGACGGCCTATCCCTCTACCCAGACGGTGGAGCTGGACGGCAGGAAGGTCACCTTCCAGATGTACGCCCTGAAGGACGCCAACGGCAATCCCACCAACTATGTGAAGGTGCGTGACCTGGCCCTGGCCCTCAACGGCACCAAGGCCCAGTTCAGCGTGGATTGGAACGGGGCGGTGAACCTGGTGGCGGGCGCGGCCTATACCCCCAACGGCAGCGAGAACAAAACCCCCTTCTCCGGGGAGCGGGCCTACACGCTTCCCACAAAGCCCACCAGCGTGAACGGTTCCCCCAGCGACCTCCAGGCCATCGTCCTCACGGACGCCAACGGCGGCGCCTATACTTACTACCAGCTCCGTGACCTGGGCCGCAAGTTGGGCTTCAACGTGGATTGGAGCTCCAAAAGAGGCGTGTTTATTGAAACCAATAAGCCATATGGCGGGAAATAGCGCCAAGTAGCGTTTTCCGGTGTTGGAAAGCTGCGGGGTTTCCCCGCCCGGCGCGCACATCAGCCCGCCCCCTTAAATTAGGGGGCGGGCAAAATTTTCTTCCTAACTCACTTATTTATTTGATTATTGGGCCGATATAGTGGGTGAAGGCAGCCGGAACCTGGCTGATTCCTTCCTACCTTTTGATTTCATCCGGTTCCGGGCCGGATGAAATATAATTCCCCAGCACCGGACAAGCGGGACACCCCGGCCAGGTTGTTCCAGGAAATCCGGAAGGAGGCACAGCGAAGCGCGGACAAGTTTCCCGTTTCTTGTGCCGACGACGCGCGGACGCAATGGATGGCGAACGCGCGAAATAAATTTTATAAAAGGAGTTAAAGACTATGCGTATTCAGCACAATATTATGGCTATGAGTGCCTATCGCAATTACACCAACAATGTAAGCGCGATGAAGAAGAACCTGGAGAAGCTGTCCTCCGGCTACAAGATCAACCGCGCCGGCGACGACGCCGCCGGCCTGGCCATCAGCGAGAAGATGCGCGCCCAGATCACCGGCCTGGAGACCGCCCAGAAGAACGCCAAGGACGGTATCTCCCTGGTGCAGACCGCCGAGGGCGCTCTGACTGAGGTGCACGATATGCTCAACCGCATGGTGGAGCTGGCCACCCAGTCCGCCAACGGCACCTACGACGACACCACCGACCGCGCTCAGCTCCAGAAGGAGATGAACGAGCTGCGCAAGGAGATCGACCGCATCGCCGACTCCTCCAACTTCAACGGCATCAACCTGCTGGACGGCTCCATGGCGCAGGGCGGCGGCGGCACCTCCGTCACCGGCCTGGACCGTATGCTGGCCGACACCCTGGGCGCGGCGGACGACCCCGTGAAGATGACCGGTATCAAGACCATCCTGGACGGCGGCGAGAACGGCAGCAAGAAGACCAAGTTCGACGTGGACTTCACCGGTATTTCGGCCGGCAAGGGCGACGCCCCCACCTCTCCCGTGGGCGCTGTCTCCAAGACTGACGGCGTGGCTGCTGGTACTGTCACCTTGAC
>CATLEJ010000088.1 GCA_949916125.1 uncultured Oscillospiraceae bacterium | reverse complement strand
CGCAGCCCCACGCCCGGCGCGCCGCGCCGCTGCGCCGGGGCCGCGCCCTGCGGGCGGCCCGCATCGCGGGGTATTCCCGGCCCGGGCGGCAGGGCTGGGAGGATCTGCGCCGGAAGGCCCGGGGCAACTGGGGGGAGGTCTCCGCCTTCCTCGGCGGGCCGGACGGGGCGCGCCGGGAGCGGCTGGTCCGCACCCTGACGGACAAGGACCTGCGGGACGCGGCCGCCGGCACCCTGGAGGACCATTTTGCCCATCTCCCGCCCCGGAGGGCGGACGTGCCGGAGGAGGTCTACTGGGCGTATGCCGCCTGCCCCCGGATCGGCCTGGAGCGGCTCACCCCGTGGCGGGGAGCGCTGGCGGGCTGGCTGGAGGGCCGGACGGGCGGGCCGTCCCGGCTCCGGCGGGAGCTGGGGGAGCTGCTGTCGGCGCCTGGGGAGGATTACGCCCCGCTGTGGCTGCCGCCCTGCGCCGCCCTAAAGGCCGGGGCCTGCGATGAAAAAAGCCGCGCCCTGCTGCTGACGGCGCTGCTGCGCGCCCAGGGCATCCCCGCCCGCCTGCGCCCGCTGGACGGCGCGCCGGAGTACTGGGAAAACGGCGGCTTCCGCCCGGTGGAGCCGGAGCCCGCCGCCGTGCTGCGCCTCACCTGCCCGGCGGGGGAAATGCCCCGGCAGGGCGTGGACTGGGGCCTGTCCCGGCAGACGGCGGAGGGCTGGCAGACCCTGGCCCCGGAGGGGGCGTGGCGGGACGGGGCCCTCCGCCTGGCCGTGCCCGCGGGGCGGTACCGGGTGGTCACCACCGTCCGCCTGCCCGGCGGGGACCAGCTCGCCGCCCGGCGGGAGGTTGTGCTGCCCCCGGGGGCGGAGCGCACCGTCCCCCTGCGGCTGCGGACGCTGGCGGCGTCCGACCTGCTCACCGCCCAGGCGCTGCCCGCCGTCCCCGCCCGGACGGCGGACGGGGCGGCCATCCCCGACCTGTTCCGCATGGGGCGCGGCCCGGTGCTGGCCCTGTGGCTGGAGGCGGGGGACGAGCCAAGCGAGCACCTGCTGGGCGAGCTGGCGGAGCGCCGGGACGGCCTGGCGGCCTTAGGGGTGGAGCTCCTGCTCCTGCCGCGGGGGCGGGAGAGCGCGGGCCGGGCGCCGGGGCGGCTGGACGGCGCGCGGGCGCTGACAATAGACTGGGCCTATGACCTGGAGGCGGTGGCCCGCTGCCTGGGGCGCGACCCGGACAGCCCGCCGCTGGCGGTGCTGTGCGACGGCGCGGGCACGGCGCTTTACAGCGACAGCGGCTACCGGGTGGGTTCGGCGGAGCTGCTGCTCCGGGCGGCCGGGGCCGCCCTGCCGGGGCGGAAGGGGCCCCCGGCCGGACCTCCCGGCCATTCTGAGAACACGCCTTGAACCGGGCTGTTGCGCCGCTGTCCCCGCCTTGACAACGGGCGGCAAAATGTGATATGTTATAGTGTAAAAATTCGCCCCTCCGCCCTGCCGCCCGCCAGACCGGGAAGCGGGCGTCCCGCCTCCGCGGGGGCGTTTTTCAGGAGGTTTACTATGCAGGAATTTGAAAAGAGATATGACGGCCTTGCGGTGGAGAAATCCATGCAGGAGTTCTGGCAGGAGAACGAGGTCTACAAATTCACCCCCGACGCCTCCCGGCCCATCTACTCCATCGACACGCCGCCCCCCACCGTCAACGGCAAGCTCCACATCGGCCACATCTTCAGCTACACCCAGGCGGAGATGATCGCCCGCTACCGCCGTATGCGGGGGTTCAACGTGTTCTACCCCTTCGGCTTCGACGACAACGGCCTGCCCTCTGAGCGCCTGGTGGAGCAGGAGAGCGGCGTGAAGGCCAAGGAGCTGCCCCGCAGCGAGTTCTGCGAGAAGTGCGTGGCCACCACCCAGAAGTACGAGGCGGAGTTCAAGGAGCTGTGGCAGTCCATGGGCTTCTCCTGTGACTGGAATTTGCAGTATTCCACCGTCAGCCAGGAGGTGCAGGCCCTGTCCCAGAAGTCCTTCATCGAGCTGGCCCGCGCGGGGAAGGCCTATATCAAGGAGTCCCCGGTGCTGTGGTGCACCGAGTGCCAGACCTCCATCGCCCAGGCGGAGCTGGAGACCAAGGATCTGGACTCGTCCTTCAACTACATCCCCTTCGTGGGGGAGGAGGGGACGATTGAGATCGCCACCACCCGGCCCGAGCTGCTCTACGGCGTGGTGTGCGTCTTCGTCAACCCCGAGGACGAGCGGTACAAGAAGTACGTGGGCAAGAACGTGAAGGTGCCCCTCTATAACTTCGAGGTGCCCGTCATCGCCGACGACAAGGCCGCCATCGACAAGGGCACCGGCGCCGTCATGTGCGCCACCTTCGGCGACACCACCGACGTGGAGTGGGTGGAGCAGTACGGCCTGCCCTACAAGAAGGTGGTCATGCCCGACGGCCTCATCGCCCCGGACGTGCCCTTCGTGGGCGGGATGCACGTGAAGAAGGCCCGGAAGGAGATCATCCGCCTGCTGGAGGAGAACGGCCTGCTGCTGAAAACCGAGCCCCTCACCCACACCGTGTCCGTCCACGAGCGGTGCGGCACCTCGGTGGAGATCATCCCCTCCAAGCAGTGGTATATCGATATCCTGTCCATGAAGGACGAGCTGCTGGCCGCCGGGGACAAGATCAACTGGTATCCCGCCTCCATGAAGAACCGCTACGTCAACTGGGTGGAGAACCTGAAATGGGACTGGTGCATCTCCCGGCAGCGGTACTTCGGCGTGCCCTTCCCCGTGTGGTACTGCAAGAAGTGCGGCAAGGCCCACTTCGCCGACCTGGACCTACTGCCCGTCAACCCGCTGGAGACGGAGTACAAGGGCACCTGCGAGTGCGGCTGCGCCGAGTTCGTCCCCGAGTCCGCCGTGCTGGACACCTGGGCCACCTCCTCCATCACCCCCCAGATCAACAAGCACGCCGCCGCCAAGTACGGCGTGGACGGGGATTTTCTCCCCATGGGTATGCGCACCCAGGCCCACGAGATCATCCGCACCTGGGCCTTCTACACCATCGCCAAGAGCCTGTACCACACCGGGAACATCCCCTGGAAGGACATCATGATCTGCGGCTTCGTGCTGGCCAAGCCCGGCGAGAAGATCAGCAAGTCCAAGGGCAACGCCAAGCTCACCCCCCAGGCCCTCATCGAGACCTATTCCGCCGACGTGATCCGCTACTGGGCGGCCAGCGCCCGGCTGGGCACCGACACCTACTTCGACCAGAAGGAGATGCAGGACGCCTCCAAGCGCACCATCACCAAGGTGTGGAACTCCTCCAAGTTCGTGCTGTCCCACCTGTCCGACTTCGACCCGGCCTACGTGCCCCAGGTGGAGGTGCCGCTGGACAAGTGGCTCATCGAGCGCACCAACGAGACGGTTCGGGAGGCGGGCCGCCTGCTGGACCAGTACGAGATCGGCCTGGCCCGGAAGGTCATCGACGACCTGTTCTGGAAGGATCTGTGCGACAACTATATCGAGATCGCCAAGGAGCGGCTGTACGAGCCGGACGTCCACGGGGTCGAGGAGCGCAAGTCCGCCCAGGCCGCCATCTACTACTGCCTGCTGAACGTGCTGAAGCTGTACTCCATCTATATCCCCCACGTGACGGAGTATATCTATCAAAAGGGCCTGCGGGACTTCGTGGGGACGACCTCCATCCACCAGACCCTGTGGCCCCAGGTGGACAGCGTGGACGAGAAGCTGATCCGCTTCGGCGAGCAGATCAAGGACGCGGTGTCCCTCATGCGCAAGTACAAGTCGGAGAACAACCTGTCCATGCGCTCCGACGTGGACGAGTTCGTGGTGGAGGGCTCCAGGGAGTTCGAGCCCTGGTTCCAGGCCACGGAGAAGGACCTGTACGCCTGCTCCCACGCGAAAACCGTGATTTTTAAGTACACTGAGGAATAAGACGCGGCAGGGCCGCCCCCACGGGGGCGGCCCTTTTGGCCGATCCGGGGCTTTACTTGGCTGGGGAATGGTGGTACAATTTTGACAGCAACTGAAAGGGAGGCTGTTCCTATGAAGCGGTTCCGATTCCTTGCCGCCCGCGCCCTGAGCATGGCCCTGTGCGCGGCGCTGGCCCTGTCCCTGCTGCCCGCGGCCTATGCGGCCGCCGTCAACCCCGTGCCCTCCGCCAACATCAGCGCCGGGGAGTATATCAACGGCCGGCGCTGGGCCCAGCCGGTGCGGTCCTATCTCTACGCCAACTCCATCGGCGGGCTGACCCGGGTGGAGTACACCAACGGCAGGGTGCTGGTGGAGGATTACGACAACCTCTACCGCGCCCGGGCCAGCCGTTCCATTTCGGTGGAGCTGCCCGTCTGGGGCGGGTTTTTTGCCGGGGAGGATTACAATTTCCTGGTGTTCGGCCAGAACAACGAGGAGGAAAACGACCAGAAAGAGGTGGTCCGTGTCGTCAAGTACTCCAAGGACTGGCAGCGGCTGGGCGCCGCCAGCCTGTACGGGGCCAACACCTTCCAGCCCTTTAAGGCGGGCAGTGTGCGCTGCGCCGAGTACGGCGGGTATCTGTATGTGCGCACCTGCCACGAGATGTACACCAGCGAGCGGGACGGCAGGAACCACCAGGCCAGCATGACCATCCTCGTCCGTGAGGACGACATGAAGATCACCGACTCCACCTTCGAGGTGGGCGGCCCCGCCTATGCAAGCCACTCCTTCAACCAGTTCATCCTCATCGACGGGCAGCAGCGCATCGTCACCCTGGACCACGGGGACGCCTACCCCCGGTCCATCGTCCTCCAGCGGCTCATCGCCCGGGCGGGGGTGGACAGCCTGCGGGAAGAAAAACACGTCCCCATCCCCGACCGGCCCGGCTGGTCCAATATTGTGTATGAGGAGGAGACGGACGTGCGGGCCTTCCCCACCGCCCCCGTCCACTACAACGACACCGGCGCGGCCCTGGGCGGCTTTGCGGAGACCTCCGGCGGCTACGTGTCCGCCTACAATTACGACGGCACGTGCTCCAGCCTGGGCGCGGACAAGCGGGACGTCTATCTGGCGTTTACCGACAAAAACCTGACGAAAACCACCTCGGTCCGGCTCAGCACCGGCATGGACACCTCGGTCCCCGTGCTGTGCCCCACCGGCCTGGACGGCGGCTACGTCATGTGGAACCGGCGCACCAGCTCCAGCTGGTATTCCGCCTCCTTCAGCGATACCCTCTACTACGCCCGCTATGACGCCCAGGGGAACGTGGGCCCGGTGCAGACCGCCACCGCGCCCCTGTCCGACTGCGCCCCCATCTACTGGAACGGCAGGGTGGTGTGGTACGTCACCCGCGACTCCGTGCCCATGTTCTACACCCTAATCGACAAGGGCGTGGTGCCCTTCCAGGCCGCCCCGGGGACGGGCATCACGCCGCCCACCCCGACCAATACCGCCTACGCCAACACCCAGACCGTCCTGCTGGACGGCAGGCCAGTGATCTTCCAGACCTACGCGCTGAAGGACAGCAAGGGCAACCTGACCAACTATGTCAAGCTGCGGGACCTGGCCTACTACCTCAACGGCACCCAGGCCCAGTTCTCGGTGGATTGGCAGCCCGGGCTGGGGATTTTCCTCACCGGCGGCGCCCCCTACACCCCCGACGGCACCGAGCTGTCCACCCCCTTCTCCGGGAACCGCACCTATCAGGACGGGAAAAATAAAACCGTGGTCAACGGTACGGCCCGAGAGATCGCCTCCATCATCCTCTACGATGACAAGGGCGGCGGCTATACCTACTACCAGCTCCGGGACATGGGCCGCAACCTGGGCTTCAACGTGTCCTACATCAGCGGGCAGGTGGTCATCAACACAAAGGAGCCCTATTCCGACGCGCAGTGACGCAAGATAAAAGGGAGAAATTTATATGAAACGGCAAAGCAAAACCTTCACCTATCATGCCCTCACCCTCATACTGTGTGTGGTGCTGGCCCTGTCCCTGCTCCCCGCGGCTTTCGCGGCCGATCTCCAGCCGGCCGCGTCCCAAAACATAAACGACCAGGACTACCCCTACTGGGATGCCTGCTATGCCACTCCCATCCAATCCTACTTATATGAAAACCAAAGCGGCGGGCTCACCCGGGTGGAGTGCATCGAGGACGCCCTGCTGGTGGAGGACTACGACAGCCAGTTCCAGATTCAGGCCAGCCGCTCCCTGCCGCTGGAACTGCCCCGCTGGGGCGGGTTTTTCGCCGGGGCGGACTACAACTTTGTGGTGGTCGGCCAGAACAACAAGGAGGAAAACAACGCCACGGAGGTGATCCGGGTCATCAAATACTCCAAGGACTGGCAGCGTCTGGGCTCCGCCAGCTTGCGGGGGGCCAACACCACCTACCCCTTTAACTTCGGCAGCCTGCGTATGGCCGAGTACGGCGGATACCTGTATGTCCGCACCTGCCACACCTTGTACCGCTCCGACGACGGGTTGAACCACCAGTGCAACACGATGTTTTCTGTCCGCCAGAGCGATATGACGGTCACAGATGGCTTTTACTCCCCCACGTATATGGATCACGGCTATGCCGCCCATTCCTTTAACCAGTTTGTCCTTGTGGATCATTCCCAAAATATCGTCACCCTGGATCATGCGGATGCCTATCCCCGGGCCCTCACCCTGTTCCGGCACAACACAAAGGCCGGACAGAACAGCTTCCTCAGTGGCGGGGGCGATCGGAAGAACCTGCTGACATACCCCGGCGCCATCGGCGACAACTACACCGGCGCGGGGGTGGGCGGCCTCGCGGAGACCTCCAACGGCTATGTGGTGGCCTACGACTACGATGGCCACCTTTCCGTGGACAAGACTCATTTTCCGGACAGGGATATGTATCTGGCCTTTGTGGATAAAGGTCTGTCCAATGTCAAGACCAGCAAGCTCAGCAGCGGCTATAACACCACCACCCCCCAGCTGACCCCCACCGGCCTAAACAGCGGCTACATCATGTGGAACAGAAAGTTCCCGGGCGCTCCGTTCGAGTACGGATATGACAACGACCTCTACTACGCCCGCTACGACGCCAACGGCAATGTGGGCCCGGTGCAGACCGCCACCGCGTCCCTGTCCGACTGCGCCCCCATCTACTGGAACGGCAAAGTGGTGTGGTACGTCACCGACGCTTCCGCGCCCATCTTCTATTTCCTGGATGACAGCGGCGTCACCATCAAGGCCGCCACTGGAATGAACACCACCCCCGTCGTCCCCGGCCAGACCGCCTACACCAACACCCAGACCGTCCTGCTGGACGGCAAGCCCGTGACCTTCCAGACCTACGCCCTGAAGGACGCCAAGGGGAACCTGACCAACTACATCAAGCTGCGGGATCTGGCCTACTACCTCAACGGCACCAGGGCCCAGTTTGAGGTGGACTGGCAGCCTGGGCGGGGCATTTCCCTCACCAGCGGCTTCGCCTACACTCCCAGCGGCAGCGAGCTGTCCACCCCCTTCTCCGGCAACCGGCCGTACAGCCCGGGGAAGAACCAGACCATCGTGAACGGCGTACCCCGGACCATTTCCTCCATCGTCCTCACCGACGACAAGGGCGGGGACTACACCTACTACCAGCTCCGGGACATGGGCCGCAATCTGGGCTTCAACGTGTCCTACATCAGCGGGCAGGTGGTCATCAACACAAAGGAGCCCTACTCCGACGCGCAGTGACGGCGGGCTTTTATACGGGAAGCAGGCAGGCCCCGGATGGGGCCTGCCTGCTTTTGTATATATTCCCAGCCGGGACGCGTTGAAATTTTGCCGGGGCCGTGTGATAATGGAGGGCACTGATTCGTTTTATAGACGTGGCCACAAACAAGAAGCGAAGAAGCGCGGAGCGCCCAGGAGCAGGCGGCTAAGATGCGAAGCGGAGCGAAACCCAGAGGGGCCGGGAGGCCCCGGCGGGTTTTGCGCAGTCGGAGCAGCTTAGACGCCGTCGCGGAGGGCGCGCAGCGTGACAACACAGAAGCGCGGAGGCGTGCGGAGCAGGACAATAACTTCGGAGCGGAGGAAAAAGCCCAAGGAGGGCCGCAGGCCCGGATGGGTTTTTCCGCAGTCGGAGGAGTTATTGTCCGTCGCGCAGCCGCCGCAGCGTGACAACACAGAAGCGCGGAGGCGCAGCGCGACCGCAGAACAAAGGGGGGTGTGATTGCGATGGATGCGGACAAACTGGCGGAGCTGTTCCGCCAATACGGCGACGACGTGTTCCGGCTGGCGTACAGCTGCCTGGGCAGCCGCGCCGACGCCGAGGACGTGTGCCAGGGCGTGTTCCTCAAGCTGGCGGAGGGCAGGGCCGCCCTCCTGCCGGGAAAGGAAAAATCCTGGCTGCTCACCTGCACCGCCAACGCCTGCAAGAGCCTGCTGCGCTCCTTCTGGCGCAGGAACGTGGGCGAGCTGGATGAAAACCTCCCCTTCCGGGAGGAAACCGACCGGGAGGTGTGGGAGGCCGTGATGGCCCTGCCCCCCAAATACAGGGCGGTGGTCCACCTCTACTACTGGGAGGGCTACGCCCAGGGGGAGATCGGGGAGATCCTGCACATCTCCCGCACCGCGGTCCAGACCCGGATGCAGCGTGCCCGGGCAATGCTGAAAAAGGAGCTGAGCGACGATGACGGAAAAGGATTACCGGCACATGATGGAGCAGGTTGCGCTGGGCGATACCAAAAAGGAGGAAATCATGGATATGCTGGAGAATAAAACAACGGGGAAGCGGCGCTTTCCCCATGCGGGCAAGCTCGTGCTGGCGGCGGCGCTGGCGGTGGGCTGCGTGCTGTCCATCGCGGCGGGCCTGCCCGCCCAGGTGTACCACTTCATCGGCGGCGGGTCGGTGACGGTGGATCCCAACACAAACACCGCCTACTACGACCGCCTGAACGCCGTCCCCCCCGCCGAGGCAGACGAAAACGGCCGGCTGTGGCTCACCGCCGACGGGCAGCGCCTGGACATCACCGACAGGATCAGCGAGGACACCCCCTATCTCTACGAGCGCACCGACCCCGCCACCGGCCAGAAGGGCTACCTGATGCTGGGCGGCACGGTGGACGACTTCGGCTGGATGGAGTGGTTCCAGATGGACGGCGACTGGTTCTGGCACGCGGAGAACTGTATGAGGAACCAGTCCAACTCCTTCTCGGTGGGGCAGGCCGGCGGCGTCAGCGGCGGCACCGGCGCCGGCGCCGTTGTGGTGGAGGATCCCGTCCCCGCCGCCTCCGGGGAGGTGGGATATACCACCCAGAGCGAGTCCACCGTGGACGACACGGTGCCCTACTCCATCGACTTCCGCCCCTGGGTGCAGAAGGGCATCGACCAGCTGGCCGAGATGGGCGTGGTGGCCTGCGAGCCCCAAGTAGACTGACCGGACAGAACAGGGCCCGGAGCATTCGCTCCGGGCCCTTTCCCTTGTGTTTACAGCCGCAAGATGGGCAGGCCGCCCGGCTCCTCCCCCGCCAGGGGCAGGGACACCGTGGCCTTGAACAGATCCCCGTCGATGCTGATCTCAAACTTGCCGTGCTGGAGCTCCGTCAGCGACTGGGCGATGGACAGCCCTAAGCCGCTGCCCGAGGCGTTGCGGGACTCGTCCCCCCGGACGAACCGCTCCATCAGCCGCTCCGCCGGTATGTCCAGCGCGTCCCGGGAGATGTTCTTCACCGACAGCACCGCCCAGCCCCCGCTCTCCCGCAGCTCCACGTACACCCGGGTGCCCGGCAGGGCGTATTTCGCGCAGTTGGTCAGCAGGTTGTCCAGCACCCGCCACAGGTGCCGGCCGTCCGCGTCCACCCAGACGGCCTCCTCCGGCAGGGTGCGCACCACCGTCAGCCCCTGCCCCTCCAGCCGTTCGCCGCACTCCGCCAGGGCCTGGTCCGCCAGCTGCTTGAAGTCCAGCCGCTCCCAGTTCACCGTCAGGTTGCCCGTGGACGCCTTGGACGCCTCCACCAGATCCTCCGTCAGCTTCTTCAGCCGCTGGCTCTTGCGGTCCAGCACCTCAATATATTCCCGGGCCTTGGGATCCTGTATGTCCACCTTTTTCAGCAGATCCACATAGTTGATGATGGAGGTCAGCGGCGTTTTCAAATCGTGGGACACGTTGGTGATGAGCTCCGCCTTGAAGTGCTCGCTGCGCAGGCGCTCGTCCACCGCCGTGGAGATGGCGTGGCCCAGGTTGTTCAGCTCGTCGGCGTGGCCCCGCAGGTCGGGGAGCATCCGCCGGGTGTCGATCTGGTAGCCGGGGTTGCCGCCGATGATCTCCTGGGTGCCGTGGCGGATGCGCTTCCACTGGTACGCCCACAGGCACAGGTACGCCGCCACGCCGGCGCTCACCAGCAGCCAAAGCCCGGTGGCGTTGCCGTTATCCACCGTCACAATGGTAAAGAGGAAGTATCCCATACACCCCATCACCGCCTTCCAAATCAGGGGGACGGCCTGGGCGGCCCGGCCCAGCGCTCCCGCCAGCCCCCACAGCATCCGCCAGCACCAGGCGCAGATTGCCCACGTCCAGGTGTTGCGCAGCAGGGTGTGGGCCTTACACCGGGCGCACACCGTCACCAGCGCCGCCAGGCCCATGGCCGCCGCCGCGGCCACCCCCAGCCCCACGCCGATGAGCTGCATGAACATGGGGAAATCCCCATAGGCGTTGGCCACAATCATGATACCCAGCGCCACCGTCCCCACGCCGCCCACCAGCAGCAGGGTCAGCAGCACATCCCCGGGCATCCGGTGGAACCAGTTGAGGTAGACCCCTTCCACCCCCCGCTTGTGGCCCGCGCCGCAGCACAGGTACACCGCCAGCAGCACCCCCGCCACGCCCAGCACAATGGTGCCGGCCAGGTAGCCCTCCCGGGCGGCCTGCCACTGGGCCAGCTTGTCGGCGGCCCGCTTGTACTGATCGTCCACCCGCAGGGCTTTGTCCACCCAGAGGATCAGGCTGGAATCGGTCTTCTCCGCCTCCGCCCGGGCCTCCGCGGTGAGCGTCCAGGTCTGGCTCTCCGGCTCGAAGATGTAGCCGAACTGGTTGGCCTCCAGGCAGGAGCGGATGGTGGGATAAAACACATAGGAGTCGCCCCCGCTGTCCACCACCCGCAGCACCTTGGTATAGCCGTCGTTGTCCGCCAGGGGCTGGTTCTCCTGAACGGCGATGGGATCGCCCTGTCCGTCCGCCAGCTGGGCGGCGGCGCCCTCCGTTTTGGCCTTCCGGACGGCTTCCGCCCAGATGGGCAGCATGGTCCGCCAGCCCGAGCGATAGGACACATCATCGTAGTCCCCGGTGTTGACGGCGCCGGTTTCGGCGTCCTCGTCATAATATTCCCACTCGTCGTTGACGCTCCGGATATTGCCCTTCCCCCGGCGGTACTCCACCCAGTAGTCGATGTCCGCCTGGGCGCTGTCCTCCTGGGTGTTGCCGTAGATCACCCTGCCGTCGTTGTCCAGCAGCTGCCAGCGCAGGTTGGTGGCCCCGGCGTCAAATTCCGTCTCATAGCGCTCGATGGTTCGCTTTTCCGACAGCTCCAGCTCCTCCCCCGCCGCCTGTTTGTCCTTCAGGTCCACCAGGTAGCGCACCATAAAATAGTCCT
>CATLEJ010000087.1 GCA_949916125.1 uncultured Oscillospiraceae bacterium | reverse complement strand
GATTTTCCCGTCAGGCAAGGCAAATTTTCGCAGGAATAATTGGGTTTATTTCAAGAAAATTTAACGCGGCATGGCGGGAAAAGACCCGGCCAGACGGTGGATTGAGGTTGTGAATACAGGTTCTAAGCGCCGGGGCCCCGGAGGGGGCGGGCCGGCGCAGCCTGTACCAAGGAGGTGGGGCCGCGTGACGACAGCGGCAAAGCAGACCAGCCAGGCCCGGGTGCCCTTTTCCCGCAGCATCCAGGCCAAATACGCCCTGACCTATCTGCTGGTGGTGGCGGCGATCCTGATCGTCATGAACACCTACCCGCTGCTGATGGTGGAGAACATGGTGTTCTCCACCAAGGAGAGCACCCTGAAGCGGCAGGCCCTGGTCATCGGCTCCGCCCTGGCGGTGTCCGAGACCCTCACCCGGGAGGGTGTGGAGCAGACCATGGCCCTGCTGGAGGAGGTGCAGGGCACCCGCGTCCTGGTCACCGACGCGGCGGGGCTGATCCTGTACGACAGCTCCACCCTGGACAACCGCCTGGGCGACTACGCCCTCATGAGCGAGGTGGTGGCCGCCCTGCGTGGGCAGGACGTGTCCCGCTGCGAGTACCGGGAGGGGGCCATCCGCTGCCGGGCGGCCGCCCCCGCCATGTACAACGGCCAGACCCTGGGGGCGGTGTACCTCTATGAATACGACGCGGAGCAGGCCCAGGTGCTGCTGTCCATCCAGTCCAACCTGCGGTATATCTCCCTGGTGATCGGCGCGGCGGCGCTGGTGCTGGTGCTGCTGCTGTCCAAGGCGCTGACCCGGAACACCGCGCGGCTGCTGTCCGCCATCCGCCGGGTGCGGGAGGGCGAGTACAGCCACCGGGTGGACTCCCGGGGGAAGGACGAGATGGCCCAGCTGGCCGACGAGTTCAACCAGCTCACCGACCGTTTGCAGACCACCGAGGAGGCCCGGCGGCGCTTCGTGTCCGACGCCTCCCACGAGCTGAAAACCCCCCTGGCCTCCATCCGCCTGCTCACCGACTCCATTTTGCAGAACGAGTCGGTGGACATGGACACGGTGCGGGAGTTTGTCTCCGACATCGGCGAGGAGGCCGACCGCCTCACCCGCATCAGCGAGCACCTGCTGGCCCTCACCCGGCTGGACGCCGGCCCCCAGCGGGAGCGGGAGCCGGTGGAGCTGGGGGCGGTGGCGGAAAAGGTGGCCCATATGCTCACCCCCCTGGCGGACGCGGTGGGGGTGGAACTCAAAACCCGCATCGAGCCCGCCTGCGCCCTGCTGGCCACCGAGGACGACCTCTACCAGGTGGCCTTCAACCTCATGGAAAACGCCATCAAGTACAACCAGCCCGGGGGCCGGGTGGACGTGACGGTGCGCCGTTTAGGCGGCAAGGCCTCCCTGGTGGTGTGCGACACCGGCGTGGGCATCCCCCCGGAGGATATGCCCAAGATCTTCGACCGCTTCTACCGGGTGGACAAGGCCCGCTCCCGGGCGGCGGGGGGCACCGGCCTGGGGCTGTCCATCGCCCGGGACACCGCCCGCCTCCACGGCGGCGACATCAAGGTGGGCCCCAACCCCGCGGGGCGGGGCGCCCGGTTTGAGGCGGAATTTCCCGCCCTGAAGGAGGGGGACCGGCCATGAGAAAACGGATTGGGGCGGCGGCGCTGCTGCTGGCGCTGCTGCTGGCGGCCTGCGCGGACCCCGGCGGCGAGACGGAGGACGGCCTGCGCCTGTGGTTCTCCACCCCCGCCGGCCAGCAGAGCTGGGACGTAAGCCCCGCCATGTCCTCCGTCCCCTATGAGGGGGCGGAGACCATCCCCGCCCTGCTGGAGGCCCTGCTGGCCGGCCCCGCCCCGGACAGCGGGCTGGTGAGCCCGATCCCCGCCGACACCCGGGTGGTGCGCTGGGCGGTGGACGGCCGGGCGGCCCAGGTGGAGCTGTCCGGCCCCTACGCCGGGCTGACGGGGCTGGAGCGCACCATCGCGGATTACTGTGTGGCCCTCACCCTGTGCCAGCTGCCCGGGGTGGACGGGGTGCTGCTGTCCGCCGGCGGGGGCGGGCCCCGGCTGCTGCGGGCCGGGGACGTGATCTTTTCCGGCGCGGAGGAGGAGCCGGTGGACGTCACCGCCGCCCTCTACTTCCGCCGGACGGGAGGGGACACCCTCAGCTTCGAGTGGCGGGTGTTCCGGCTCACCGAGGACGAGGCCCCTGCCAAGGCGGTGCTGGAGGCGCTGGCCGTCGGCCCCCAGGACGAGGGGCTGTCCGCCCTGCTGCCCCCGGAGCTGACGGTGCGCTCGGCCTGGGTGGACGGCGGGGTGTGCCACGCGGACCTGTCCGCCGACCTGCTCCAGGCGGTGCCCGAGCGGGCGGAGGACCAGAGCCTGGTGATCTCCTCCATTGTGGAGACGCTGTGCAGCCTGGACAAGGTGGAGCAGGTGGAGCTGCTGGTGGAGGGCCAGCCGCTGACGGCCTACGGCAGTCTGGACCTGTCGGGGCCGCTGTCGCCGGGATAAGGCCGAGGGGCGGCCTTGCGGGGGCGGAGCCAAACCTTACAGCCGGTAGCGGCAGAAAAAATTTGAAAAACCCCTTGACCTTCCACCCTATGGAAGGTGTACCATGGCCCCAGTGAGGGAGGGAAGGCAATGAAAATCAACCAGGTGGAGCAGCTGGTGGGCATCACCAAGGGCAACATCCGCTTCTATGAAAAGGAAGGGCTGCTCACCCCCGGTCGCAATCACGACAACGGCTACCGGGACTACAGCGACGCCGACGTGGCGTGGCTGAAAAAAATTAAACTGCTGCGGATGCTGGACGTGCCCATCGAGGAGATCCGCCTTCTCAGGGCCGGGACGCTCACCCTCGAGGACGCCATGGGCCGGCACATCATCCAGCTGGAGCGCAGGCAAGCCAACCTGGCGGCGGCCCAGGGCGTGTGCGCCCAGATCAAGGACAGCCGCCGCCAGCTGGACAGCCTGGACGCCGACGGGGTGCTGGCGGGCATGGAGCGGCAGGAACAGGAGGGGACAAAATTCATGAACGTAGGAAAAAAGGATAAGCTCACCCGGTACGTCAGCCCCGTGGGGGCGGCGGTGGTGGTGCTGGTGATGATGGCGGCGGTGATCGCCCTCATCGTCTGGGGCTTCACTGTGGATCCGGCGGACGCGCCCCCCATCGGGGTGGTCATCGCCATCGCGGCGGTGCCCGTGGTGATCATCATCGGCGTGCTGGCAGCGCTGTACCAGCGCATCAAGCAGATCAAGGGAGGGGAAGAAGATGCTGCTGCTCAATATTGACTATATCCCCGGCCCCGCCCGGGAGCTGGAGGCCCTGGGCATTGTGAAGGGCTCGGTGGTGCAGTGCAAGAGCTTCGGCAAGGACTTTATGGCGGGGATGAAGACCTTTGTGGGCGGCGAGATCGAGGCGTACACCGCCATGCTCACCGAGGCCCGGCAGCTGGCCACCAAGCGGATGGTGGACGAGGCGGAGGCCCTGGGCGCGGACGCGGTGCTGAACATCCGCTACGCCTCCGCGTCCATCATGCAGGGGGCGGCGGAGATCACCGTGTACGGCACGGCGGTGCGAGAGAAGCGCTGAACCGTCGTGAGCAGCGCGGATGGAACGAAGCGAGGACAAAGGCCCGGCCGCCGCAAAGCGGAGGCGGGTTTTGTCCGAGTCGGAGCGAAGCCGCGCGTCGCGAACAGGTGAAGCGTGACAATGAAAGGGAGTGATTTTTGTGGAGGACAAAAAGCGGCTCTGGCCCTTCCTGCTGGTGGCTCCGCTGGTGATCGCCGCCATCATCGGCTGGTTCGTCCTGCCGGATGAACTGGTCGTGCAGATTGGGGGGGACGGCCAGCCCAGCAATGTTATGCCAAAACTGTTCGGGCTGCTCACCGCCCCGGCGGTTGGGCTGATCGGAGCGGGCATTGCCTCCAGCTCCGCGAAGGAGAAGCATCTGGCGGGCTTTCTCGCCCTGGCCGCGGCGTTCGTCATCACCGGCTTTACATTTTTTATGAACCTTTAACCGGCTGTAACCTTTGAAATATGACCTGTTGTCCAGCAAAAGGAGAGAACACTATGCTTCATATCGAACACTACTCCAAAACCTACCCCGGCGGCAAGAAGGCCGTGGACGACCTGTCCCTCCACGTGCGCCCCGGCGAGATCTACGGCTTCATCGGCCACAACGGGGCGGGCAAGACCACCACCCTGCGGGCGGTGGCCGGGGTGATGGACTTCACCGAGGGGACCATCACCATCGACGGCCACGACATCAAAAAGGATCCGGTGGCGGCCAAGAAGGTCACCGCCTTCCTGCCCGACAACCCTGATCTGTACGAGTTCATGAAGGGCATCGACTACCTGAACTTCATCGCCGACCTGTACGACCTGCCGGCGGAGCAGCGGACGAAGGACATCGCCAAGTACGGCGACGCCTTTGAGCTGACGGGGAACCTGGGCTCCCCCATCGGCAGCTATTCCCACGGAATGCGGCAGAAGCTGGCGCTGATCTCCGCCTTTATCCGCCGTCCCAAGCTGCTGATCCTGGACGAGCCCTTCGTGGGCCTGGATCCCTCCGCCTCCCACCTGATGAAGGGGTATCTGGCGGAGCTGTGCCAGGGCGGCTCGGCGGTGTTCTTCTCCACCCACGTGCTGGAGGTGGCGGAGAAGCTGTGCCACCAGATCGCCATCATCAAGGACGGGCGGCTGGTGAAGTGCGGCCCCACCGAGGAACTGGTGGGCGATTCCTCCCTGGAGGACGTGTTCCTGGAGCTGGAGGGAGAGAAATGAAAAAGTTCTTCGCCCTGCTGAAGGTGAGCGTCAAGTCCATGCTGCTGTCCTCCACCAACTCCCGGGGGAAAAGCCGGAAAAAGGCGGCCACCGGCGCGGGGGCCATCCTGCTCATCGCCTTTCTGGGGCTTTATATGTCCGGGCTGTACAGCTCCATGCTGATGCAGGTGCTCTCCCCCCTCCATATGGAGGTGCTGGTGTTCGTCTTCATGGGCATGGGGGCGCTGGTGGGCGGGCTGCTGTTCACCGCCTTCGCCGTGAAGGGCGTGGTGTTCGGCGGCCGGGACAACGACCTGCTGCTGTCCATGCCCGTGTCCACCACGGCGCTGATGGCCAGCCGGGTGGCGGCCATCTATCTGGAGAACCTGCTGTTCTCCCTGTTTGTGCTGGCCCCCGCCGGGGCGGTGTGCGCCTTTATGACCCAGAGCGGGGTGGGCCACAGCCTGCTGTTCTGGGTGCGGCTGCTCATCGCGGTGGTGGCCCTGCCCCTGCTGGACACGGCGCTGTCCGTGCTGCTGGGGGCGCTGGTGGCCTTTTTGTCCGCCCGGGTGTCCAAGGGGGCGCTGGGGCAGAATATCATCATGGGCATTTACATGGCGGCGGTGTTCTGGTTCGCCTTCAACCTCAACGGCATGATCGAGGGGCTGGCCGCCAACGCCGCCGGGGTCAAGGAGTCCCTGTCCTGGGCCGCCCCCATGCTGTGGATGGCGGACGGCATCCTGGGGGACTGGGGCAAGCTGCTGGCCTTTGCGGCCTGCTGTATCGTCCCCTTCGCGCTGGTGGTGTTCGGCCTGGGCAAGGTGTACCGGCAGGCGGTCACCGCCTTCGCCGCCCGCTCCGCCCGGAACGACTATAAGCTGTCCGCCCAGACCGCCTCCGGCCAGAAAAAGGCCCTGCTGGTGAAGGAAGCCCGCCGGTTCTTCGGCACCCCCATGTACCTGTGGAACGCCGGCATCGGCCTCATCATGCTGGTGGGCATAGGGGTGGCGGCCATCGTGATGCAGGGGAAGCTGGACGAGTTCCTCGCCATGATGGGGGGCGCGCTGCCCGTCATGCCCATCGCGGCGGCGGTGATGGGCTTCTGCCTGTGCACCTGCGTCATCGCCGCGCCGTCCATCAGCCTGGAGGGCAAGTACCTGTGGATCCTCCGGGAGGCCCCGGTGGGGGAGCAGCCCCTGCTGTGGATCAAGACCGGATTTGAGCTGCTGCTCACCGTGCCCTGCACCATCCTCGCCGGGGCGCTCCTCACCGTCGCTCTGCGGCTGTCCGCCGGGGAGGGGGCGGTGATGCTGCTGGCCGCCCTCCTGTTCAGCGTGATCCACGCCGCGTTCGGGGTGCTCATGGGCCTGACCTTCCCCAAGCTGGACGCGGTGAACGAGACGGTGGTGGTAAAGCAGTCCCTGGCCGTCACCCTGGGGATGTTCGTGCCCATGGCGGCGCTGGGGGTGTGCGGCCTGCTGTACTGGCTGGGTGGCCTCATCGCCCCCTGGGTGGCTGCCGCCCTGCCGCTGGCGCTGCTGGCGGCGTTCGCGGCGGCGTGTGTCCTGATCCTGGCGAGAAAGGGCCCCGCCATGCTGCGGGCGCTGTAAGAATACCTGGCCCGGGGCGCTCCCTTGACAGGGACGGCCCCGGGCCCTATAATTTTCCCTGTGACACAAAGGGGGGCTGGCAATGGACAACGGGAAGCGCGTTCTGGTGGCCATGAGCGGCGGGGTGGACTCCAGCGCGGCGGTTTGCCTGCTGAAGGAGCAGGGCTATGACTGCGTGGGCGCCACCATGGAGCTGTACGGCACCCCGCCCGAGGCGCTGGACGACGCCCGGGCGGCGGCGGAGCGGATGGGCATACCCCACCACGTCCTCCCCCTGTGCCGGGAGTTCGAGGAGCGGGTGATCCGCCGGTTTGTGGAGGGCTACCGGCGGGGGGAGACCCCCAACCCCTGCGTGGACTGCAACCGCTACCTGAAATTCGGCCTGCTCCACGCCAAGGCCCGGGAGCTGGGCTGCCACTATCTGGCCACCGGGCACTACGCCCGGATTCTGGACGACGGGGCGGGAGGCTTCCGGCTGGCCAAGGCCGCCGACCTGTCCCGGGATCAGAGCTACGTGCTCTACCCCATCCCCCGCTCGCTGCTGGGCCGCACCCTGTTCCCCCTGGGGGGGCTCACCAAGGCAGAGGTGCGGGCCGTCGCCAACCGGGCGGGCTTCGCCAACGCCGGCAAGCGGGACAGCCAGGATATCTGCTTCATCCCCGACGGGGACTACCTGTCCTTCCTGGAGCGGTACACCGGGCAGACCTTCCCGGAGGGGGACATACTGGATCTGGACGGGAAGGTGGTGGGCCGCCATAAGGGGGCGGCGGGGCTCACCCTGGGCCAGCGCCGGGGGGTGGGGGTGTCGTCGTCCGGGCGGATCTACGTGTGCGCCAAGTGCATGGCGGACAACACCGTCACCGTGGGGCCGGAGGAGGCGCTGTACTCGTCCGGCTGCGCCGCCGGGGACTGGAACTGGCTGATCGACCCGCCTGCGGCCCCCTTGGCCGCCCTGGTGAAAACCCGCTACCGCCAGCGGGAGCAGCCCGCCATGGTGATCCCAGAAGGGGATCGGGTGCGGCTGGAGTTTGAACAGCCCCAGCGGGCGGTGACGCCGGGACAGGCGGCGGTGGTGTACAACGAGGGTGGCGCCGTGCTGGGCGGCGGCACCCTCGTGGAGACGTGGAAATAGGAAGCGGCCCCCGGCGGAACGCCGGGGGCCGCTTTTGCGGGTGGGTTTTAATGGAGGGTCACCAATTCGTACTCCCGCGTGCCGATGCCCAGGTCGGCGGCGGCCTCCACCGTGTGGACGCCGTGGAGGGACTCGATGCGCTCGATGAGGTCGGCCTTGCCGGGGTCGTCGGAGGCGTACACCAGGTCCAGGCACGCCTGGTCCAGCGCCACCGGGTCCAGGGAGGCCAGGATGCCGATGTCCCCGATCTTGGGGTCGGCGGCCACGGCGCAGCAGTCGCAGTCCACCGACATATTCTTCATGATGTTGAGATAGGCCACCTTGCCCTTGAAGTGGTCATGAATCGACCAGGCGGCGTCCGCCATGGCCTCCAGGAAGGAGTCGTGATCCGCGTCCCAGAACTTGTCCATGTCCCCCGCGCCGTGGATATACTGCTTGCCCCGGGAGGAGGCGATGCCGATGGAGATGTTCTTCAGCGCCCCGCCGAAGCCGCCCATGGGGTGGCCCTTGAAGTGGCTGAGCACCAGCAGGGAATCGTAGTGCGTCAGATGGCCGCCCACGAAGTTCTTCTGAATGACCTTCCCGCCGGGGACGGGCAGCTCCAGCTCGCCCTCCTCGTCCAGGATGTCCACCTTGGCGATGTCGGACCATCCGTGCTTTTTCATGGTCTCCCAGTGGGCGGCTGTGGTGTTGCGCCCGCCGTCGTAGGCGGTGTTGCACTCCACGATGGTGCCCCCCACGTGGTCGATCATGGGCTTCATGAAGTCCGGGCGGATAAAGTTCTGGTTGCCCGGCTCCCCCGAGTGGAGCTTGACGGCCACCCGGCCCTCCAGCTTCACGCCGAGGGCGGCGTACAGCCGGAGCATGGCTTCGGGGGTGATCTCTTTTGTCACATATACCTTGGATTTCATTGCGGCGCCTCCTAACCGGTTGTTTTTCTTCGGCCCCTATTTTATAGAATTGCCGGTGCGCCGTCAAGCATTTTCCCGCCGGGACGGGGGCAGTTGTATATTCTCACAAAAAAACCCGGTTCCGGTTTGGATAAAGTGTATAAGGAGAGGTGCAGTTTGAACCGAAAATCACGCAGTTTGCGCAAAAATCCGCACAGGCTCCAAAACTGTGCTACACTCCCCCTTGTCAGGCGCGGGGACGTCAGCCCGCGCAAACAGTGAATGAGGAGGAAGAAACAATGTTAGGCATCAACATCGAAGACGTAAAGAACACATTGGGTCTGATCCAGGGGCATCTCATCGCCCTGGCCGTGGTCCTTGTGCTCGCCGTGGTGGTCACCATCGCGGCCGTCAAGCTCCAGAAGCCCCTGAAGGGCCTGGTGCGGGGCTCCGCGTGGATGGCTTTCGTGGTGGCCCTGGTGATTATCGTCAATTTGATCCTCACCGGCCCGCTGTACGGCATTGTCAGCATGGCCCTGCGGGGCGGCGGCAACATCAGCGAGGGCAGCATCCAGGACGCCAGCGCCCTGTGTGAGGACATCGCCGACGAGGGCTTCGTCCTGCTGAAGAACGAGGGCGGCCTGCTCCCCCTGGGGGAGGGCGCCAAGGTGAACACCTTCGGCTGGTCCGCCACCAACCCCGTCTACGGCGGCACCGGGTCCGGCTCCCTGTCCGGGCTGTACCCCACCGTCACCCTGCTGGAGGGCATCAAGCAGGCGGGCATTGAGTACAATGAGGAGCTCACCAAGTTCTACAACGACTGGAAGGATAAGCGCCCCAACATCGGCATGATAGGCCAGGACTGGACCTGCCCCGAGCCCACCATGGCCGAGTATGACGCCGCCGGGGTGTTTGACAGCGCCGCTGCCTACTCCGACGTGGCCATGATCGTCATCTCCCGGGCGGGCGGCGAGGGCGCCGACCTGCCCACCAGCCTGGATCCCAACGTGCCCGACACCTTCCAGGACGACGGCAAGGGCACCATGTTCTCCGCCTCCGGCCTGCGCCTGAGCGAGTACCCCGAGGATCTGGACGCCTCCAAGCACTACCTGGAGCCCACCACCCGGGAGCTGGCCATGATCGAGAAGGTCACCAGCCAGTTCGACAAGGTGGTGGTGGTCATCAACGCCTCCAACGCCATGGAGCTGGGCTGGATTGAGGACTACCCCTCCATCAAGTCCGTCATCCTGGCCCCCGGCCCCGGCCAGACCGGCTTCAACGCCCTGGGCAATATCTTGTCCGGCAAGGTGAACCCCTCCGGCCGCACTGTGGACACCTTTGTGTACGACCTGACCGCCATTCCCGCCTACAACAACATCGGCGAGTTCAAGTACACCAACCTGGACGACGTGTCCCCCGAGTCCTACGGCTTCCCCGTGACCCCCAACTTCGTGAATTACGTGGAGGGTATCTACGTGGGCTACCGCTGGTATGAGACCGCCGCCGCGGAGAACGCCATCGACTATGACAAGACGGTGCAGTTCCCCTTCGGCTACGGCCTGAGCTACACCACCTTCCAGCAGGAGATGGGCCCCATCTCCGAAAGTAATGGAACCATTACTTTCGATGTCACTGTCACCAACACCGGCGACAAGGCCGGCAAGGACGTGGTGGAGGTCTACTACAACCCGCCCTACACCAACGGCGGCATTGAGAAGGCCAGCGCCAACCTGGTGGCCTTCGACAAGACCGGTATCATCGAGCCGGGCAAGTCCGAGAAGGTGACCATCACCTTCCAGGCGGAGGACATGGCCTCCTTCGACTATCAGGGCGCGGGCGCCTATGTGCTGGAGGCCGGCGACTACGTCATCTCCATCAACAGCGACTCCCACAACGTCATCGACTCCAAGACCTACACCGTGGGCTCCACCGTCACCTACACCGACGGCCGCGCCTCCGACGAGACCCCCGCCGTCAGCCAGTTCGGCTACGCCCAGGGCGACGTGGAGTACCTGTCCCGGAAGGACGGCTTCGCCAACCATGACGCCGCCGTGGCCGCCCCCACCAATTTCGAGATGGCCGCCGACGTGAAGGCGGGCTTCTACAACCACACCAACTACGACCCCACCCAGTTCAACGACAGCAATGACGCGGTGCCCACCACCGGGGCCAAGAACGGCCTGACCATCGCCGACCTGCGGGGCAAGGACTACGACGATCCCAGTGGGAGAAGCTGCTGGACCAGCTCACCGTGGACGACATGGTGAACCTCATCGGCATCGGCGGCTACCAGAGCGTGGCCATCTCCTCCGTGGGCAAGACCCAGCAGGTTGACTGCGACGGCCCCGCCTCCATCAACAACAACTTCACCCAGAAGGCGTCCATCGGCTTCCCTGCCGGCGTGGTCATCGCCGCCACCTGGAACACCGACCTGGCCCACGACTTCGGCGCCAGCATCGGCAGGATGGCCGACGAGATGGACGTGTCCGGCTGGTACGCCCCCGCCATGAACATCCACCGCACCGCCTTCTCCGGCCGCAACTTCGAGTACTACTCCGAGGACGGCTACCTGTCCGGCGCCATGGCCTCCACCGCCATCAACGGCGCGGCGGAGAGCGGCGTGTACTCCTTCATGAAGCACTTCGCCCTCAACGACCAGGAGACCCACCGCACCGATATGCTGTGCACCTGGTCCAACGAGCAGGCCATCCGGGAGATCTACCTGAAGCCCTTCGAGATGTGCGTGAAGAACTACGAGGGCAAGTCCATGGCTGTCATGTCCGCCTTCAACTACATCGGCAACAAGTACGCCGGGGCCAACCCCGAGCTGCTCAACACCGTCCTGCGGGACGAGTGGGGCTTCCGCGGTATGGTGCTCACCGACTACTTCGGCGGCTACGGCTACCAGGACGCCGACATTCAGATCCGCAACGGCGGCGACTTCTGCCTCACCCCCCAGATGATCGAGGTGGGCACCCTCACCGACCAGACCAGCGGCACCTCCCTCCAGGCGGCGCGGCAGGCCTGCAAGAACATCCTGGACACTACGGCCAACAGCCGGGCCTACGCCATCGGCGCCGGCGGCGGCATGGCCACGTGGGAGATCGTGATGTACGCGATTTCCGCCGTGGTGGTCCTGGCGGCGGTGGCCGGCGAGGTCGCGCTGATCCGGGGCTACGGTAAAAAGAAGCAGGGCTGAGGGTAAAACGGCCCGAACCACGCAAAATAACCACAGCTTCCGCCCCCCCGCACCCGCCCCGCGGGCGCGGGGGGTGCGGGAGCACGGAACAGATCCCGGGAACCCATCCCCGGATTTGTTCTGTGCTTCCGTGCTTCAAACACATTGA